>DESG01000092.1 GCA_002361175.1 Lachnoclostridium sp. UBA3320
TTAACCTGTTGTGCTAGTTAAAGAAAAAAACAACAAAACTTCAACAAAATATGCTATCCTTTTATTTAGAAATAATAACAAAAAAGGAGGCATTATTATGTTGAAGTCTAATGATGATTATAACACATCTGTATATTTTTTTGAAGATTTTATCTTACTGATTTTTGTTTTAATTGATGATTTGTACCAGCAGTATGTACCAGTATCTGTAAAAAAACGACGTAATATAGAAAAGGCAAAACTTAGTGATACTGAATGTATTACAATTGCCATATGTGGTGAATTGCTAGGAATTGATTCTGAGAAATCATGGTATTCTTTTGTGAAACGCAATTATAGCCAACTATTTCCAAAAATGTGTAGCCGTTCTAGATTTAACAGAACCTGTAGAAATCTTCTGCAAGTAACAGAATTGCTTATGGAAAAACTATCAGAGTGTATTGATTTTACTCAAAGCTCTTACAGGATAGTGGATAGTTTTCCACTTCTTGTATAGGGGTATTTGTGCGCTTTTTTACATTTATTATTTAAAAATTAAATTAGCACAACAGGTTAAATTAGAAAAATTTACGTAACTTAGTAAGAATTTAAAGGAAGCCCGCCAAAAGGCAGGCATGACACAGGAACATTAATTATCTGAATTTGTAACTAACACCACTTTGTTTTAAAATGGCATTTGCGGTATATCTGGACTTGATTTTTGTGTCTACAGTTATATGATGATTAGTTATTGGACTATACCAGATATCATGGTCGCCTTTTCCATGACGTACAAAATAACATTGGTTCTGCGCTAAAATTTTACGAACCTTTTTTTCATATTCAGCCACTATATAGATATCCTTTCCTGACGTTTTGACAGGAATGTAAGCGTAATAGGTGGTGATTTAAAATTATTCAGTTCCAGTATTTCTGGAACAGCATTACGAGTACGTTCCAATAGGTCATCAAAAGAACTAGATTCTAGCACAAGTCCAGGAACATCATTGCTAGTTGCAATCCAGACATAAGCTTCATTGTCCCATGTAAAATTTATGGTGTATTCCATATTTACACCTCCTTATGAGGATATTGTACTATTTCTGGTATTTATAAGATTGCATATATAGTATAAGCCAACGATTCACAAAAAGCAAGAAGAAAGGATTAGATACATGAATTTTTTACTTGAAAATTTATAGGAAACAAAAAAATTCATGACAAATTAGATTAGCATTAAATACAGAACGGAAATTTTTATTTTTTGAAATTGCTGATTTATCCTCTTGACATATGTGTATATTGAATATATAGTATTTATTGTGAACAAAAAAATATTGTAAATGTCTCTTATTAAGAGTGGCGGAGAGTTAAGGCTCTGTGAAACCACGGCAACCCCCTATGGGAAGGTGCCAATCTGAGCGATTAATCGAACAATAAGAGGAGTTGAAATATCAAGTCCGCCATTGTTGTGGACTTGTTTTTTGTTTAAAAATTTATTCTAAAAAAAAGAGGTGCCTATATATGGAAAGAAGATTGTTTACATCTGAATCAGTTACAGAGGGACATCCTGATAAAATCTGTGACAATATTTCTGATGCGATACTTGATGCACTTATAGGACAAGACCCTATGAGTCGTGTAGCATGTGAGACTGTTATTACTACAGGTTATGTTATGGTGATGGGAGAAATCACTACTAAGGCAAATGTTGACTATGAAAAAATTGTACGAGATACAATTCGTGATATTGGCTATGATGATGATGCAAAAGGATTTAACTGTGATACGTGCAAGGTGAATATATTGCTTGACGAGCAGTCTACTGATATTGCAATGGGTGTTGACAAGGCATTGGAAGCTAAAGAAAACCATATGAGTGAAGAAGAGATTGAGGCTATTGGTGCGGGTGACCAAGGTATGATGTTTGGCTTTGCAAGTAATGAGACTGAAGAATATATGCCATATCCTATATCACTTGCTCATAAGCTTACAAAAAAGCTTACTAAGGTGCGCAAAGATGGCACACTTGCATATTTGCGTCCTGATGGCAAGAGTCAGGTTACTGTAGAATATGATGAAAATGGAAAGCCTGTACATATTAATGCTGTTGTTATTTCTTCACAACATTCAGCGGATGTATCACAGGAACAGATTCACAAGGATATTCGCAAGTATGTAATTGACCCAGTACTTCCAGAAGAGCTTGTGGATGAACATACTAAGTATTTTATTAATCCAACTGGAAGATTTGTAATAGGTGGACCAAATGGCGACAGTGGACTTACAGGGCGCAAGCTTATTGTAGATACATATGGTGGATATGCACGTCATGGCGGTGGTTCTTTTTCTGGGAAAGACTGCACAAAGGTTGACCGTTCTGCTACTTATGCTGCACGCTATGTTGCAAAAAATATTGTGGCAGCAGGGCTTGCTGATAAATGTGAAATACAGCTTTCATATGCTATTGGTGTTGCACATCCTACATCTATTATGGTAGATACTTTTGGCACAGGAAAGGTAAGTGATGAAAAGCTTGTTGATATAATACGTGAAAACTTTGACCTGCGTCCAGCTGGCATTATAAAAATGCTTGATTTGCGCCGTCCTATTTACAAGCAGACGGCAGCTTATGGTCATTTTGGGCGCAACGACCTTGATTTATCATGGGAAAAGCTTGACAAAGTAGAAATTCTTAAAAAGTACCTATAATAATCTTTTATCATTAAAATGGCGAACTTGCGATTGTGTTTTAAAGGACAGCCACACATTGCAAGTTTGCCAATCAATACAATATTTTACCCAAGCAGTGCTTTATCATTAGCAAATTCTTCACCGCTTACTTCTTCAAATTTCTGTAATAAATCTTCTACAGAAAGTTTTTTCTTCTCTGCACCTCTTATATCTAGTATTATTTGTCCTTCATTCATCATTATAAGACGATTGCCATGTATTATGGCATCACGCATATTATGAGTAACCATCATTGCTGTAAGATTGTTTTCTGCAATAATCTTATCTGACAATTCAAGCACCTTTGCTGCCGTTTTTGGGTCGAGTGCAGCTGTATGCTCATCAAGCAATAAAAGCTTTGGCTTTTTAAGTGTTGCCATAATAAGTGTAAGTGCTTGACGCTGTCCTCCTGACAAAAGTCCCACTTTTGATGTCATTCTGTCTTCAAGTCCTAAATCAAGACTTTTTACAATATCTTTATATCTAATTCTTTCAGCCTTTGTTATACCCCATTTAAGCCCTCTGTGCTGTCCACGTCTTGCTGCAAGTGCAAGATTTTCTTGTATCTCCATTGTTGCTGTAGTACCATTCATAGGGTCTTGAAATACTCTTCCAAGATAAGATGCTCTCTTATGCTCAGGAAGTCCTGTAACGTCATTGCCATCAATAATAATACTTCCGCTGTCCACAGGCCATACACCAGCAACAGCATTAAGCATTGTAGATTTACCTGCACCATTGCCACCAATAACCGTTACAAAGTCGCCTTCATCAAGATAAAGAGTAACACCATTTAATGCTTTTTTCTCATTAATTGTGCCAAGATTAAATGTTTTATGAATATTGTTAATTTCTAACATCAGTTTTTTGCCGCCTTTCTATATGAATTTTTAGATTTTCCACTCATATATGGTACTGCAAGAAATACTGCAACTACCAGGGCGGAGAACAGTTTCATATCTATGGTAGGAAGCCCAAGCCAAAGTACAAACTGGATTACAACATAATAAATAATACTTCCTATAGCTACAAATGCAAGTCTTCCTGAAAAATTCAAATGTTTGCCAAGTAAAGCCTCACCGATAACTTCACCAATAATAACCGATGCAAGACCTATAACGATTGCACCACGTCCCATATTGACATCAAAGTTGCCCTGGTACTGTGATAATATACCTCCAGCCAGTGCAACAAGCCCATTTGAGAATGCCAGTGCTATAACTTTTGCTATAGAAGTGTTAATTCCCTGTGCACGTGACATATTTTCATTACATCCTGTTGCTCTTATTGTAAAGCCGATTTCTGTACCAAAGAACCAGTACAGCAGTGCAATTATCATAATAAGTATAATAACAACTGTAAGGATAGTGGCGGGATTGTTCCTGCCTGTTACAATCAAGTTATACATATCAACACTGACGGCTTGGTTTGCCTTTCCTTGTGATATATTCAAATTCACAGAATAAAGGGCAATCTGTGTTAAAATACCTGAAAGAATTGCAGGAATGCCAAAAATAGTATGTAATATACCTGTAACCATGCCTGCAAGTATACCTGCAAGAAATGCAATCCCTACTGCTACAATAGGTGAATACCCTGCAAGGATAAGCATAACTGTAACTGCACCGCCTGTACCAAATGAGCCATCAACCGTCAAATCAGCAAAGTCAAGAATTTTAAAAGTAAGAAATACTCCTATTGCCATAATCCCCCAGATAAGACCCTGTGCTGCAGAGCCTGGAAGTGCACGCACTAATGACATAATATCATGTGCACAAAATACTGGAATTAAACTGTACATTTTTCCTCCGTTCCGCCAGTTAGATTAAATATACTAACTAGCATGCAAAATACCAAGTCTATGCTTGGTTTTTAATATCTTTTATAATAACACCTGATACCGGTGGACACTCCACATGGAGTATATTATTTTCTAAAGTATACAACTTGGCTTCATCTGAATAACCATCTCGGTTTGTAATCATAAGTCTTGCCATATGTGTATTATCAACCATTCCAAGCCGCCATACCGGTATACTAAGCGACCTAGTTTCCTCGCTGCTGTTTATTATAACAACTATTCTGTCATTATCATCAAATCTGCCATAACTTATAAGCTGATATTCTCCGTTAAGAAAAAGTATAGAACCTGTTTTCAATACCTGATAATCTTTGTGTATGCGTATAAGTTCTCTGTGATATTCTATAAGCTCATTGTCCTCTCTGCCCCAAGGGTAAGTACGTCTATTGTCAGGGTCAGTCCACCCACAAAGTCCAGCTTCATCTCCATAGTAAATTGTTGGTGCGCCAGGCCATGTCATCTGCATCATGACGGCAAGTCTAAATACGGCTTTGTCAACACCCTCGTTTGCAGCGTCAGGTCCTAGTGTTGCTGTCCTTCCAACTCTTCTGTTAGTTCGCGTGAGAAACCTTGAATGGTCATGGTTTGAAAGTTCATTCATAGCAACTTGTAGTGACTGTGTACCAAACCTCGTCATAAAATGGCGCATTGAACCAAAAAATGCATCTGCATTGCCAAGCATATCACCACGGTATTCATCACTGTGTTTCTCTACACCCGTTAAAAACCAAGTCACAGGCTCCATAAATGCATCGTAATTCATTACAGTGTCCCATTCTCCACCACGAAGCCATTCTGTAGGGTCTCCATAATGTTCTGCAAGTATTATTGCATTTGGATTAGCTTCCTTTACGTTTTTTCTAAACTCTTGCCAAAAATAGTGATTATACTCTGGCGTATGTCCAAGGTCTGCCGCAACATCAAGTCTCCAGCCATCAACATTATAAGGAGGTGAAACCCATTTGCGAGCAATCCTCATAATATATTCAAAAAGTTCAGGTGATTCTTCATAATTAAGTTTTGGAAGCGTATCATGTCCCCACCAGCCATCATAATTAGTATTATATGGCCATTTGTCATCATTAAACTTAAAGAACGAACGATACGGACTGTCTCCTGCGATAAATGCTCCTTTATTATATCCATCAACATTTTCATATATACATTCTCTGTCAAACCACTTGTTAAATGAGCCACAGTGGTTAAATACACCATCTAATATAACTTTCATGCCTCTTTTGTGTACTTCATCAACAAACTGCGCAAATAGTTCATTGCTTGCTTCAAGGTTTGCCTTATCTGTTACACGAGATATATAACGTGTGGCATTTTTGTTTGGATGATTATAATCACATATAAGTTCTCCGTTGTCTCCTCGTTTTATAACTTCACCCTCGTCTTTGACAATTTTTCCAAAATGAGGGTCTATATAATCATAATCTTGTATATCATATTTATGGTTAGATGGTGAAACAAAAATTGGATTAAAATATATAGCATCAACACCAAGTTTTTGCAGATAATCTAACTTCTGCATTACACCTGCAATATCGCCGCCATAAAATTCTCTTACACCCATCGCCGCAGGGTATTTAAACCAATCTCTTACCCTGTCTGTTCCTTCGTTTATATAGACATATTCATCTTTTTCTACATCATTAGAACGGTCACCATTATAAAATCTGTCAACATATATTTGGTAAAATATAGCTCCCTTTGCCCAGTTAGGTGTAGTGTATGACGGCGTAATAAAAAAATTGTAATACGGCTCAACATTGCTGCACACGCCGACACTGTTATAATAGCACACAATTTGACCACTGTGTACCTCAAAATAATATTCTACCTTTTGAGTATCAAGCTGGATTGTCCCCTCGTAATAATCAAATAGCCTATCATTAGAAATCTTTTTCATAACCTGTTTGTCATTGCCACATACAAGATAAACTGTATCAACATTTTCCCTGCCACTCCTGAAACGTATCCTTACGAGGTCATTGGCATGTGGTTCAGACGGTATTCTATAAAGAGACGTTCCATCACTGAATAACGCCTGTGGATTAAAAATCATTGTCAGATTATCTATAAAAAGCTGTGTTTTCATAGCTTTGGTCATTTTGTCAAACCTAACATTAAAGTCTTTCACTCTATCTACCTCCGGCTTATTTACTTATCCACATAGCTTAATAATAGTTCTTTCTTATTTTCTTCAGGATTCTCAAGAACTATATCAAGTAACCTATTAAGGATTTGCCCTATTTTAGGACCTTTTTCAATGCCTAATGCTATTAGGTCATTGCCATTTACCGCTAAATCTTTTATACAAAGCGGTGCATTATTTTCAATTATTTTTTTATAGACCTCTGCCACACTGTCAAGGTTACTAAGCTTATTAGCAAATGTAACAGGGTTCTGTGCCAAAATATCAGCATACTGTACAAGGAAGAACATAGGCATTATATCATTTCCTATTTTTGCAGCTGCTTTTCTTACAGCATATGGTTCAGGTAATATCCTATAATCATGGTACTTTACAAGCCTTCTTGCTATCGAAATAGTTTCATTGTCAAATGATAGTCTTTTTAAAATCGCAGCAGTCATTTTTTCACCCTTTTGTGGGTGTCCATGAAAATGTCCTATTCCATCATCACCAATAACCATGACATCTGGCTTTGCAATGTCATGGAAAAGCATTACAAGACACAGTATAAGATGATGCTTTTTATCTATGCCATCTGTAAATACTGTTGCCTTTTTAATCACATCTGCTTGGACATAACTATACATTCCACCATCTATTTGATGGTCAGGACTAAAAAATAAATCCATAATGCCAACGCTTCTTATGCAATGTTCCCCTACAGTATATATATGATGTGGATTGTGTTGTAATTTCTCCATCATTCTATCAAACTCAGGCAAAAAAACTTTAGTCATTCCCATTTTATAAGCTTCACGTATCTTACCTGGATTATCTGAAACAAGCAGCTTACTAAGCTCTGTCCTTATCCTTTCAGCACTTGTATTTTTAAGGTTTTTTGCCATTTTTTTAATAGCCTGCTTTGTATTTTCTTCAATATTAAAACCAAGCTGCCCAGAGAAACGCACTGCCCTAAGCATTCTTAACGCATCTTCATTAAACCTGCTGTAAGCATCGCCCACACATCGAATTATACCATATTTTAAATCTTGCATACCGCCAAATTCATCTACAAATCCAGTGCTATCATTGTAAGCCATCGCATTAATTGTAAAATCACGCCGCTCTAGGTCAAGGGACAGATTGTTCGTAAATTCAACACTTTTTGGATGCCTGCCATCTTCATACTCGCCATCTATTCGATAAGTAGTTACTTCATAGCCTATGTCTTTAAGCATAACTGTGACGGTTCCATGTTGTATGCCAGTATCTATAGTCTTTTTAAAACATGATTTTATAAAAGGCGGCTTCGCAGATGTTGTTATATCCCAGTCTAAAGGCTTCCTGCCAAGTACTGTATCTCTTACACAGCCGCCAACGGCATATGCCTCATATCCTGCCTCTTCTAATTTATTAATAATATATGAGACATCTTCTGGTAATATCATTTCCATAATTAAATCTGCCTCCCATATTTGTAAATGAAATCTTTAATTTAAAATGCATATCTGGCACATATTAAATATCATAACATAAAACTACTATAAATGTAAACTTAAAATAATCCTGTAGAATAAATTTAAGGAACTACCTCAATATTTAAATACTATAGGGCTTGCGCTATATGGTGTTTTTTGTTACAATAAATTTTGGTTACTGGCTTTTATAATATACTATATGGAGGTGAATTATGGGCGTTATAAGAGTAGTAGTTGATGCAATGGGCGGTGATAATGCGCCAGAAGCACCTGTTGCAGGTGCAGTAGAAACATTAAATGAAGTTTCCAATATAAATATTATTCTTGTAGGACGAACAGACGATATACAAAAAGAATTAGACAAACATACATATGATAAAGAGCGCATAAGTATTGTACATGCAGATGATGTTATTGGATTTGACGAACCTCCTGTTATGGCTATCAGAAAAAAGAAAAAGTCTTCTATTGTGGTTGGCATGAATCTAGTAAAGCATGGTGATGCAGATGCATTTGTTTCTGCTGGAAGTACTGGTGCGATACTTGTAGGAGGACAGTTTGTTGTAGGACGTATAAAAGGTATTGAGCGCTCGCCATTAGCACCGCTTATTCCTACTGCTAATGGTTTAGCACTTCTTATTGACTGCGGTGCTAATGTTGATGCAAGAGCCTCACATCTTGTCCAATTTGCAAAGATGGGTTCTATATATATGGAACATGTAGTTGGTATTAAAAATCCAAGGGTGGCGATAGTAAATATTGGAGCAGAAGAAGAAAAAGGGAATATGCTGGTTAAGGAGACATATCCTTTATTAAAGGAATGCAAGGACATTAATTTTACAGGAAGTATTGAAGCACGTGATATTCCTAAAGGAAACGCTGATGTTATAGTATGTGAGGCATTTGTTGGCAATGTAATCCTTAAACTTTATGAAGGACTTGCATCAACTCTTATAGGCAAGATAAAAGAGGGACTTATGTCCTCTTTACAAAGTAAAGCAGGTGCGCTTCTTATTAAACCAGCGCTTAAAAAGACATTAAAACAATTTGACACATCAGAACAAGGTGGTGCGCCACTTTTAGGACTTAATGGACTTGTAGTAAAAGCACATGGAAGCTCAAGCTCTTTAGAAATAAAGCAGGCAATTAAACAGTGTATCCATTTTAGTGAAGAAAAGATTAATGAAAAAATTAAAGAGAATTTAACTATTGAATAAGGCGGTGTCATATCATAATGGAATTTGAGAAACTTCAAATGATAATAGCAGAGGTATTGTCTATAGATGCTTGCAGCATCAGTCGAGATATGTCTTTTTATGATGATTTAGGAGCAGACTCTCTTGAACTGTTCCAGATAGTTATGGGCGTAGAGGGGGAGTTTGACATAGTAATTGAAGAAAATACTGTAAATGAAATGAATACAGTTGATGATTTGTATAAACTAATAATTAGTTAGTCATTGTGTCATTCTTGAACACATATAGGGGAATTTGCCAGATGAAACAGGATATAATATTAGAATTTGAAGAAAAAACTGGTTATAAATTTAAAAAACCAGATTTACTTGTTACAGCTCTTACACACAGTTCATATTCAAATGAAAATAGGCTAAAAAAGTATAATTGTAATGAAAGGCTTGAATTTCTTGGTGATGCTGTCCTTGAATTGGTTTCAAGCGAATATATATATGATAAAAACCCTGATAAGCCCGAAGGCGATTTGACAAGAATAAGGGCAAGTTATGTATGTGAGCCTACTCTTGCATTATGTGCAAGGGAACTTTGTCTTGGCAGTTATATCCAGCTTGGCAGAGGTGAAGATTTAACAGGAGGTCGTGAGAGGGATTCTATACTTTCTGATACGCTTGAGGCCACTATAGGGGCAGTGTATCTTGATGGAGGTTTTGAATGTGCTAGACAGTATATATATAAGCATATTTTAAAAGATATTGAAAAAAAGAAATTATTTTATGATAGTAAAACCATCTTGCAAGAAATTATTCAGGCAGAACATAAAAATCTTGAATATGAACTTCTTAATGAAGAGGGTCCTGACCATAATAAGTCCTTTACAGTGTCTGTAAATATTGATGGTGTAAGACTTACAACAGCTACTGGCAGAACAAAGAAAAAGGCTGAACAGTCTGCTGCATATCAGGCAATTCTTAAGCTCGGTGTTTGTAAGGATGGGAGATAACTGATGTATTTGAAAAGTCTTGAGGTACATGGATTTAAGTCATTTGCCAATAAACTAATTTTTGAATTTCATAACGGCATTACAGCTATTGTAGGTCCTAATGGAAGTGGCAAAAGTAATGTTGCTGATGCTATGAGATGGGTTTTAGGCGAACAGAGTGCAAAGCAGCTTCGTGGTGCAAAAATGGAAGATGTTATATTTGCGGGAACACAGATGCGCAAGCCTTTAGGATATGCATATGTAGCAATTACGATAAATAATGAAGACCAGAAACTTAATGTGCCATATAATGAAGTAAAGATTGCAAGGCGTGTATATCGTTCTGGAGAAAGTGAATACCTTTTAAATGGTGCACAATGCAGGCTAAGAAATATTCAAGAACTTCTTTTTGATACAGGTATAGGTAAAGAAGGATATTCTATTATTGGACAAGGACAGATTGATAAAATACTTAGTTCAAAGCCAGAGGAACGCCGTGAACTTTTTGATGAAGCTGCTGGAATAGTAAAATATAAAAAGCGCAAAGCAGAAGCAGAAAAGAATTTAGAAGAAGAAAAGCAGAATCTGGTGCGTATTGAGGATATTCTTTCAGAGCTTGGCAGACAGATACTTCCACTTGAAAGGCAAGCTGCAAAAGCAAAGGAATATTTAAAATACAGAGATGAACTTAAAAACCTTGACATTAATATGTTTCTTATAGAATACAAGAAAATTGGCAGTGAACTTGAAGATGTATGCAATAAGATAGAAATAGCTGTTAGTGATTTAGATAATGCAAAGTTTGGTTTTGATGAAAGTAAGCAAAAGTATGCAGAGCTTGAAGAACAGTTAAATAACTTAAATAACAGTATCGATTCTGGCAGTACAGATTTATCTGCAAAAAAAGTAAAGCTTAATGACTATGAAAATGATATAAAAGTATTAAATGAGCAGATAAATGCTATACACCAGAGTGAACAACACTATAAAGAACAAATTGAAAGTTTTAAGAGCCGCAGAGAAATACTTAATAAAGAACTTAAAGATTATAGCACAAATGCTGACGAAAATAATAGTGAACTTGAAAGACTTCATGCAGAAAAGAAAGATAATGAGAATAAGTTAAGTGATATTTTAGAAAAAGCAGACATAAATGAAAAAGAGATTGAAAAGTGTAGAAACAATATTATGGAAACTGTTAGGGAAGTGTCAGAGATTAAAGCTGAACAAAACAAACTAGAAACACTTCTTGAACAAAACAATATTAAAAAAGCAGAGTTTACACAAAGGATTATAAAGAATAAATCAGATGCTTTTTTGTTTAATGAAACAATGGAGCGTGAAGCAAAAAGCCTTAAAGATATTTCAGAAGAGATTGCCTTAAAAAAATCAGAGGATAAAGAACTTAAACAGACAATAGAAAAGTTTGAAAGTGACAGTGAAAACTTGCAGCTTGAGTATAGAGAAGTTGAAAAACAATTTCATATTGACAACTCCCGTCTTGCATCTCTTAAAAATATGGCAGAACGCTATGAAGGTTTTGGACAGAGTACTAGGCGTATAATGGAGCAAAAAGATAAGCACAGTGGCATAATTGGCGTTGTGGCTGATATAATCAAAGTAAATAAAGAATATGAAATTGCAGTTGAAACTGCGCTTGGAGGCAGTATACAAAATATTGTTACAGATAATGCACAGACTGCAAAGGAAATGATACAGTTTTTAAAACAGAACAAGTATGGACGTGCTACATTTCTGCCACTTACTGATATAAAAGCTAGAAAAGAGATTAATTCAGATGATATTATGATGCAAAAAGGCGTTATAGGGACTGCATCTTCACTTGTTGAAACAGAAAATATATTTAAAGAGCTGGTCAAATATCTCCTTGGAGGCTTTGTAGTTGTTGACAATATTGACAATGCCATAGTGCTTGCAAGAAAATATAATCATACTATAAGAATCGTTACTAAAGAGGGGGATTTATTAAGCCCTGGTGGCTCAATGTCTGGTGGTGCATTTAAAAATAGCGCAAATCTGCTTGGCAGAAGGCGTGAGACAGAAAGTCTTGAAAAGTCTGTTAAAGAACTTAAGGAAAAGCTTTCTGAATTGTCTAATTTACTTGAAGCAGTAGAGAATAAAAGGGCAAGTATATTAAAAGAAGTTACTGATAATGAAAAAGCGATACAGGAACTTGTTTTAAAGCAAAACACTGCCAAGATAAATTATGAGAGAGCTTTAAGTGATTTTAAAGCCAATGAAGAAAAATTGGCACATATACATCTTGAGGCGAAGGATACCACATCAAAGAATACTAAACTTTTACAAGCTTTGGAACAGATTAATGTAAAACTTAAAGATAATGCCGACAAAAATAAGTCTTATGAAGACAAAATTGTCTTGTTAAATGGTCAACTGGAAGAATTGCACAGTTTTGAAGAAGAGATAAATAAAAAGGCTTCAAATATTATGTTAGAGATTACATCGCTCGAAGGCAGACAAAACTTTATTGCTGAAAATACTAACCGTGTAAATCAAGAAGTAAAAGGCATTGAAAATAAGCTTACAGAAGTTTCTGAAAGCAGTAAAAATATAGATGTGGATATTGCTAAGAAATATCAGGAGATAAAGGATGTTAATACAGAGATAAAAAAATCCGGACAGGAGATAAAAAACTTAGAAGAAGTGCTTGAACAAAAGAAAAAAGAGCGTGAAGAGCTGTCAAAAAAACATAAGGAATGTCTTTTGCAAAGAGATGAAATGTCAGACTTAATAAATAGGCTTGACAAAGAATGTTTTCGTCTTAACAGCCAAAAGGAAAAGCTTGAAGGGCAAATAAACTCCTATACAGAGTATATGTGGGAGCAATATGAACTTACATACCATAGTGCTAAAGATTTAAAGACAGAGACGAATTTAAGCTTTAATGACATGAAAAAGCGCATTGATGAACTGAAAAGCAGTATTAAATTGCTTGGAGATGTTAATATTAACGCTGTAGAACAGTACAATGAGCTTATGGAAAGACATGGGCTTTTCACAGAGCAGCACGAAGACCTTATGGAGGCATCTGAAGTTTTGATTGGAATAATAGAAGAATTAGATACCGAGATGCGAAAGCAGTTTGAAGTACAGTTTGAAGGAATAAACAAGCGTTTTGACTATGTATTTAAAGAACTTTTTGGAGGTGGACGAGGCACTATTGAATTAGTTGATGGTGAGGACATACTTGTTGCGGGGATTAATATAATTGCTCAACCGCCAGGAAAGAAATTACAAAATATGATGCAGCTTTCAGGTGGAGAAAAGGCACTTACAGCGATTGCGCTTCTCTTTGCAATACAGAGTCTTAAACCTTCTCCGTTTTGCTTGCTTGACGAAATAGAGGCGGCACTAGATGACTCTAATGTTGACAGATTTGCAGACTATCTGCATAAATTGTCAAAAGATACTCAGTTTATTGTTATAACGCACCGAAGAGGTACTATGAATGCGGCTGATATACTATATGGTATAACAATGCAGGAAAAAGGAGTTTCAACTCTTGTATCTGTCAATCTTATTGATACTGACAATAATGAAAGTGCATGAAAAATAGAAAAGAGGAGCTTTTTATATTATGAAAGAAAAGAAAGGTTTTTTTACCAGGCTTAAAGAGGGACTTACAAAAACCCGTGATAGCCTTGTTGCAGGAATTGATTCAATTTTTAAAGGTTTTTCAGAGATTGATGAGGACTTTTATGAAGAACTTGAAGAAGTCCTTATTATGGCAGATATAGGCGTAGCCACTACAGAGAAGATTATTGAAAACTTAAGAGAGAAAGTTAAAGAGCAGAAGATAAAAGAGATAGAAGTGTGCCGTAAACTTCTTATAGATTCCATAAAGGAACAAATGAGAGTTGATGAGACGGCGTATGACTTTGAAAATGAAGTTTCTGTAGTTATGATAATAGGTGTAAATGGAGTAGGAAAAACTACTTCTGTAGGAAAACTTGCAGGTCAGTTTAAAAGTAAAGGAAAAAAAGTTGTTCTTGCAGCAGCAGATACATTTAGGGCAGCAGCTATTGAACAGCTTACAGAATGGGCAGGACGTGCAGGAGTTGATATAATATCAGGGCAGGAAGGCGGTGATCCTGCTTCAGTTGTGTTTGACGCAGTAAATGCCGCCAAAGCAAGAAATGCAGATGTGCTTATATGTGATACTGCAGGAAGACTTCACAATAAGAAAAATCTTATGGAAGAACTTAAAAAGATTAACCGCATAATCGACAGAGAATTTCCAGATGCACGCAGGGAAACTCTTGTTGTGCTTGATGGTACTACAGGACAAAATGCACTTGTCCAAGCAAAGCAGTTTAATGAAGTAGCAGATATTACAGGTATAATACTTACAAAGCTTGATGGTACAGCAAAAGGAGGTATTGCTATTGCAATACAATCTGAAATGAATATACCTGTAAAATATATAGGAATTGGTGAGAAAATAGACGATTTGCAGAAATTTGATGCAGATTCATTTGTAGATGCATTATTTTCTACCCAGCCGCCAGAAAATTAACTGCTTATATTTGGCGGCTTTTAGAAAGGAGTAGTTTATAACTATGATGACACTTGATAAATTTGAGGAAGCTTCAGAAAAAGTAAAAGAAGTCGTGCTTCCTACAAACCTTATTTACAGTGAGTATTTTTCAGCACAGACTGGCAATAAAGTATATTTTAAGCCAGAAAATATGCAGTATACAGGCGCTTATAAAGTGCGTGGCGCTTATTATAAAATTAGCACATTGTCAGAAGAAGAGAGAAAAAAAGGACTTGTCACCGCTTCCGCAGGAAATCATGCGCAAGGAGTAGCATATGCAGCAAAAATATACAATGCTCCAGCTACAATAGTTATGCCAACAACCACACCACTTTTAAAAGTGAACCGCACTAAAAGCTATGGTGCAGATGTGGTACTGTATGGCTCTGTGTATGATGAAGCATGTCAGTATGCATTAAAACTTACAGAAGAAAAGGGTGCTACATTCGTTCACCCATTTAATGATGAAACAGTTGCAACAGGACAAGGCACTATTGCAATGGAGATATTTAAAGAACTTCCTACTGTGGATATAATACTTGTGCCTATCGGAGGAGGTGGGCTTGCAGCAGGTGTATCTACACTTGCAAAATTTCTTAACCCTAATATAAAAGTTATAGGCGTTGAACCATCTGGCGCAAACTGTATGCAGGCATCACTTGATGCTGGGGAGGTTGTGACACTTCCAAAAGTTGAAACCATTGCAGATGGTACAGCTGTCAAAACACCAGGAGATAAAGTTTTTCCATATATCAAAAAAAATATTGATGAGATAATAGCAGTAAAAGACGAAGAACTTATTGTTAATTTTCTTGATATAATTGAAAATCACAAAATGCTTGTTGAAAATTCGGGCCTTCTTACAGTAGCTGCACTAAAACACCTAAAATGTAAAGGTAAAAAGGTTGTATCAATACTTAGCGGCGGCAATATGGATATAATAACGCTTTCATCTGTTGTACAGCATGGTCTTATTGAAAGAGGACGTGTATTTACGATATCTGTACTGCTTCCTGACAGACCAGGCGAGCTTGTAAGAGTTGCTAATGTAATTGCAGGAGCTAATGGAAATATAATAAGACTTGAGCACAACCAGTTTGTAAGCATCAATAGAAATGCAGCAGTTGAACTTACAATTACGATTGAAGCATTTGGACATGAGCATAAACAACAGATAATTGAAGCATTAGAAAAGGAAGGTTATAAACCGGAGTCCAAAAACCCTACAGCTATTTATTGATGCTAAATGCCAAGAGTGGATATAGAACAGAATGGAGGAAAAATAAAAGTATGGAATGGGATAGCAATGGCAGCGAACTTCTCCACACACCAGGAGGCGTTAAGGACACTTATGGTGCAGAGTGTACTAACAGGCTTAAAGTTCAGTCTACTGTGCATGAAGTGTTAAATTCTTATGGTTTTAGAGATATACAGACTCCTGCATTTGAATATTTTGATATATTTAATAAAGAAAGAGGCACTGTAGCATCCAAGGAAATGTTTAAATTTTTTGACAGAGGCAACAACACCCTAGTTTTAAGACCTGATATGACACCTCCTATAGCAAGGTGTGTTGCAAAATATTATAGAGATGAAACTATGCAGATAAGGCTTTGCTACGTTGCAGATACATTTGTAAACACTGGCAAATACCAAGGAAAACTTCAACAGGTTACGCAGGCAGGAGCTGAACTTTTTAACGATGACAGCTCTGATGCAGATGCAGAAATGGTAGCACTTACAGTTAAGTGTCTTTTAAAAAGTGGGTTAAAGGAATTTCAAATTGAAGTAGGACACGCTGGTTTCTTTAATGGACTTGCAAAAGAAGCTAATTTTTCAGAAAATGATACTAAAAAACTTAGAAGCCTTATAGAAAGCAAAAATTTCTTTGGAGTAGAAGATTTACTTGATAATCTTACAGTATCAAAAGAATTAAAAGAAATCTTTTTAAAAATGCCAGAAATGTTTAATAACCTTGACGAGGCAGAAGAATTTGTAAAAATGCGCTCAAAAAGCAAAGAAGTGTACAAGGCAATAGAGCGTCTTAAAAAACTCGAAAATATATTAAAAACTTATGGCTTTGAAAACTATATTACAGTTGATTTAAGTATGTTAAGCAACTACAGTTATTATACAGGTGTTATCTTTAGAGCTTACACCTATGGCAACGGTGAAGCAGTGGCAACAGGCGGGCGTTATAACGGACTTGTAAGCCAGTTTGGAAAAGATGCACCAGCCATAGGTTTGGTAATAGTTATCGACCAGCTTATGATAGCACTGTCACGCCAGAAGCTTTTAAATGAAGAACTGTTACAGGGTACACTTTTGTTATACCCTAAAGCTTTAAGAAACGAAGCTGTTAAAAAGGCAGAAGAGCTGCGTGATAAAGGCGAAGATGTACAGCTTGTACGCAAAATGTCAGCTAAATCTGTTGAAGAATATGCAGAATATGCAAAGCGTATGAGAATTGAAAAAATGCTCTTTCTCAAGTCGGAAAATGAGCTTGTAGTAATTGGAGGTTAAACTGAGAAATGAAATATTTAACATTTGCACTGGCAAAAGGAAGGCTTGCGAAACATACGCTTGGACTTTTGGAAAAAATTGGAATTATGTGCGACGAAATGAAAGATGATAAAACCAGAAAGCTTATATTTACCAATGAGGAACTTGGGTTCAGATTCTTTTTGTCCAAAGCAACAGATGTGCCTACCTATGTAGAGCTTGGTGCTGCCGATATAGGCGTAGTGGGCAGAGATACTATAATTGAAGAAGGACGCAAGCTCTATGAAGTGCTTGACCTTAATTTAGGGAAATGCCGTATGTGTGTGGCAGGGCCTGCAAGCGCAAAAAAGCAGTTAAGTGATGGTTCTCTTATAAGGGTTGCAAGCAAATATCCAAGAATAGCAAAAGATTATTTCTACAACTGCAAACATCAGACAGTGGAGATAATTAAATTAAACGGTTCAGTGGAGCTTGCACCTGTAGTTGGACTAGCAGAGGTTATAGTTGACATTGTGGAAACAGGCTCTACACTTAAAGAGAATGGGCTTGAAGTATTAGAAGAGATATGCCCGCTTTCAGCACGTGTTGTAGTTAATGAAGTCAGCATGAAGATGCAGCATGAACGGATAACAAAGCTTATACATGATTTAAAAAAAGTCGTGCCAGAATAAAGTCTGAAAAAATGTACAGGCGGAAATGGAGATTGTTAAATTATTATGAAAATTGTTAAACTTACTGAAAATGAACGTAATAATATTTTAGAAAATCTTTTAAAAAGAAGTCCATCCCAGTATGGACAATATGAAAATGTGGTTAAAGAGATTCTGGAAAATGTCAGGATAAACAAAGATAAAGCTTTATTTGAATATACAGAAAAATTTGACAAAGCTATAATTAATGCAGAAAATATACAGGTTACAGATGAAGAAATTAAAGAAGCATATACAAAAGTTGATAAAAAGCTTGTAGAGATTATAAGAAAAGCACTTGCCAATATAAAAGAATACCATCAAAAGCAGATACGCTACAGCTGGTTTGACAGCAAACCTGATGGAACTATACTTGGACAAAAAATTACACCATTATCAAGAGTTGGTGTATATGTACCAGGCGGCAAAGCAGCATACCCTTCATCAGTTCTTATGAACATCGTTCCTGCTAAAGTTGCAGGCGTAGATAAAGTTATAATGACAACTCCACCAGCCAAAAATGGTAAAGTTTATCCTATGACACTTGTGGCAGCCAATGAGGCAGGTGTAGACGAGGTATATAAAGTAGGAGGTGCACAGGCAATAGCAGCACTTGCTTATGGAACAGAAAGCATTAAAAAAGTTGATAAGATAGCAGGTCCTGGAAATATTTATGTGGCACTTGCTAAAAAAGCAGTTTATGGACATGTAAGCATAGACTCCATCGCTGGCCCAAGCGAAATACTTGTTATAGCTGACGAAACAGCGAACCCTCGTTATGTGGCTGCTGACTTGCTTTCACAGGCAGAACATGACGAAATGGCATCAGCAATTCTTATTACAACAAGCGAAGAACTTGCAAAGAAAGTTTCAGATGAAACGGACAAGTTTATAAAAGAGCTTTCAAGAGGTGAAATTATAAGAAAATCTCTTGATGCATATGGGTATATACTTATAGCAAAAGATATGAAAGAGGCAGTAGATACAGCTAATGAAATCGCATCTGAGCACCTTGAAATAGTTACAAAAAATCCTTTTGATATAATGACAAAGATAAAAAATGCAGGAGCAATTTTTATAGGTGAATACAGCAGTGAACCTCTTGGAGATTACTTTGCAGGACCAAATCATGTGCTGCCTACAAACGGCACAGCTAAGTTTTTCTCACCACTGTCAGTTGATGACTTTATAAAGAAATCAAGCATAATTTCATATTCCAAAGAAGCACTTGAGCGTATACATACAGATATTGAAGATTTTGCAAAATCTGAACAGTTGACCGCACATGCAAACTCTATAGCTGTTAGGTTTGAATAGGGAATTATATGAGAGGTGTTCTTATTAATGAAGCCGTTATTTATAACAAACTTGACAATCAAAAAAGTCAGGCATTTAAAGGATATTTCTATTCCGTTATCAGAAGACAAAATGAAACACTTGATTTTGACGGGAAAGAACGGAAGTGGAAAGACAAGTGTAGTAGAAGCTTTAGCAGTATATTTAAATAACGTATTTACAGACCAATATTTTGAAAAAAGAGAAGAATGGCTACATTGGGCTGAAAAACAAAGAAATAATGCAGTTCAAAGTGGGAAAGATGAAGCAGAAATTTTAAAATTAGAAAAAGATGTTTGTGAAAAAAAAGAAGATTTAAAAAGAAGTAGAAACGGTGTGGATGTAAAATTCAACAATAAAGTTGATAGTATTCTCGTATTAACGGAAAAATATCATTATATATTAGCATATTACAGTGCAGACAGAATATTTAAAGCAGAGCAGTCTAAACATGTTGAAAAGGTACAACTAAAAGATTATTATGGAATAAAAGAATTTCCTCGAAGTGAATTCGTGAAATATTTACGAGACCTTAAAATGACTGAAGCCTTGGCAAGAATTAATAAAAAATCAGAGAAGGCAGATGAGATTCAAGCATGGTTTGAGAAATTAGAACAGCTTTTTAAACAAATATTTGATGACGATACAGTACAATTAATATTTGATGAAGATACCTTTGAATTTCATATCCTACAGCATGGGAAAGAGCCTTTTGATTTTAACACGTTATCAAGTGGATATCAGGCAGTATTGGATATTGTAGTGGATATCATAATGCGGATGCAACATCAGACACAGCGTTCATTTGATTTTAACCTTTCAGGTATTGTATTAATTGATGAAATTGAAACACATTTACATTTGGAACTGCAGAAAAATATTATTCCGTTATTGACAACTATTTTTCCGAATATTCAATTTATTATGACCTCACATTCTGCATTTATATTAAACAGTTTAGAAAATGTTGTGATTTATGATTTAGAAAATCATATTTTAGTAGAAAATGGATTGGATGATGTACCATATGATGGTATCGTAGAAGGGTATTTTGGTGCTAACAAGTTGTCTAATATTTTAAAAGAAAAGTTCGAGCGATATAAAAAACTTATAGAAAAGAAAAGGCTGTCTGATGATGAGTTGAATGAAATCGCAGAATTGGAATTGTATTTAGATGAGATTCCTGATTATCTTGCAATTGGTATCACAACTGAATACAAAAGACTAAAACTGGAATTTATAAATCGGGAGGATATAGATGGTTAAAGTAGTACGTTCTTTTCCAGCACCAGAATCCTTAGAAGAAGAATCCAAGAAAGTGACAGGAAAATATGATAAGCAGGATGTAATAGATAGATTAAGAAAAGACTTTTATAATAAATGCTATATTTGTGAAATGAAAGAATTACAAGATCCAAACGTAGAACATTTGCTTCCACATAAAAATGGAAAATATCCAGAGAGAAAATTTGATTGGGAAAATCTTTTTTGGTCATGTGGACATTGTAATAGTATTAAAAACAATGGTAAATATGATGACGGAATTATAGATTGCTGTAGACAAGATCCAGAGAAATATCTAAAATTTCAAATTAAAAATGATAATGTTGTAATTGATGTGAATAATTTCGATAATGAAGTGCAAAAAAGAACAGCCTTGTTAATAGAAGAAACTTTTTCTTTAAAAAATACAGGAATGAGAACATATACCAGTAATGAGCGGTTGAGGCTACTTCAAAAAGAAATGAATATTTTATATAGACAACTTGAAAAAATACATAATAACCCAGATTCAAAAATAACCTTGAGAATTCTTCGTAGTTTATTGAGACGGGAATCTGCATTTGCTGCATTTAAAAGATACTATGTACGAGAACATGCCATAGAGTATCCAGGATTGCAGCAATATGTAGAATTGGATAGTTAAAATGTAAGATTATATTTATAAAGTTTCATCCATAAAACCACATCGTTTTTAGAGAAAATGTCACAGAATCCCACTAAGTCTTTAGCTTAGTGGCGTTTCTTTTATTACTTTTAATTCGGCAATAGCACCATAATGCAAAATATTAAATTCATTAGGAGCGATTTTATCTAGTAATTTTATGTGCTCTTGTTCCCATGCAGAAATTTCTTGTTCTGTAAGAGAAGCACCAATACCCCGACAAGCTTTCATTCTGCCATTCCAGCTTTCACGAGTAAAATGTACTTTTAAGGGATATTCTTCATGATAAATCAGTTCAAAATCTTCTTTATAACAATTAGGTATAAATATTGGATGAACTGTTTCTCCTGCACCGCTCCAATTAGGGCTGTATTTTAAAACAAGTTTTTCGCTTTCTCCTGCAATTTTGTCTTCAAAAGGCAGCCATGCCATATATAATACAAGAATACGCCCATTGGGTTTTAGCATACGAAAAAAACTAGATTTAATCTGCTCATGGTTAAAATACCAAAAACATTGGCATGCAGTAATTACATCAAATGAATTATCAGGGAAATTTATATTTTCTGTAGATATTGGGTAATAGTCAATATCCATGCCATTTGAAAGAATTTTTGCCTGTTGAATCTGATTTTTTGAAATATCTGTACCTGTCCATTTAGCACCATAATGGTACATATTTCTTGGAAGTACTCCTGTTCCAGTTCCTACATCAAGAACGCTCTGACCATTTATACAAAGTCTGCGTTTTATAATTTTATCGTAAAATTCTTGTGGATAAATATCACGGAATTTAGCATAGTCTGTTGAAGTTTTCCCCCAGTCAAATGCTTTTCCATTATCTATATTTTTATCTATTATACTCATTGCTTCACTCCTTCATGCTATAATAAAAACTGAGGTCAGAGGATTCAACAACTGCTTCTATTATAGTTTTACTGCCAAGAACAATCTTTTTAATTCCAGATTCTTTTTTCTTGTTAAAATTAAAGCTTAACATATATCCTTTATCAAGATGATAATAATCCAGATAATCCGAAAGCTGGTACTCGCCACGTGTATTGTATTCATTTCCATGCCAGATTTTCATTTCTATTATAAATTGTTCACTATTATAATCAACAATTACATCTGTGCGCCGCATATTACGTGTCTGTGATTCGATATAGTAATTGCCAGTTCCATTAATTATAGGTTTTAGATAGAGAAGGAAATACCTACGTCCATCATCTTCATGGAATCTTTGTTGTTTGTCCCCATAGAGTTCATTGAAATGTTTTATAAATTTTTCCAGTACAAGCTCCATGTTTAAATGACCATTCTGTATAAACTGATTTTTGTCCTGCAAAGCAGCACTAAAAATTTTGTTTTGCTGCATATCTGGTGCTGCAAGAAATAAGTTATAAAGTAGCATTTCAAATATTCTATTGGCAATAACAATATTGTTGTTTGATTTTTTCACAAATCCAAACATTAGTGCCATTTCGATTGAGCTGATACCAAGGACATAAACAATTTCTTTGCCTTTGAAGAGTAAGTCCCAGAGCATCTGTTTAAGTTCAGGATAATCTTCAAGTTTATTAAGAAGAGAATCAAATAAAGTGTTTGGTTCTCCTAGCAAAATTTTAATTGCCTCCAAAAATCCTTCTTTGGTCCATGCAGATTTTTTATCTGGAAATGCTACGCTGCCTGTTATGCATTCATCTATTATTTTACACAGCTTTGAAACCAAAAATGGATAACCAGACGTATAATCATAAATAAGTTTTGATATTTCATGGACATCCATTCCAATCTGGTAATCTATTTCATATTCTTTAATCATTCCTGTAATTTCTTTTATATTAAAAGCCATATCAGTATTGAAATCTGCGGCAATATTCCATGGACTGTTTGTCGTATGTTTTTCATCTGGTCTTATTTTTCTTTTCAAGTTTTTTATATTATAAACACTGGCAAGTATAACTGATTTAAAAACTGATATTCCATTTTTGTTTTTTTTAAGATAATAATATCTTAATTGGGATAAAAAATCTATAAATACTTGGCTATCTGCTGCGCTGTCCACTTCGTCAACTATTAGGACAACTGGTTTTTCTAAAGCTATACAAATTGTCTGTAAATATTTAAAGAGCTGCATTAGTCCTAAGTTATTGTTATTAGTTGCCACTATATGAGAAAGCTCTTGTAAAGCTGTGTTTCCTTGAGGTTGTATTTTATCTGGTTTAAATTCATCTAAAAAACAGTAAGCAAATGCTAACGAAAATTTATTTTCATTTTCAAAAGAGCTACTTCCTATTGCCTGAAAATCAAGGCTCACAATAAGATAATCATTTGATAATGTTTTGGCTAATTCAGCTAGTGTAGTAGTTTTACCATACTGTCTGGCACGGTTTATAGTAAAATAGCAACCTTTGTCAACAAGCAGGTTCTGAAAGTTGTCTGCTTATATCAGCCATATAATGCATATTTGGTACACATAGACCTGTAACATTAAAAATTCTTTTCAAAACATATACACTTCTTTCTGGTTGGATTTGTTTACAGTTTATATTAGTTAGTAGTTTACAATTATAACACACAATATCATATAAATATACACATTATTGTGCGAAAAATTATGTTGATATTTTTCCATTACACCTGTATAATAAAAAATATAGTATTTTTATGTTTTCACAACATAGAAGTTCGTAACTTTTTTAATCGAATTGTATTTTTAAATTAATAGGAGGATTATAATGGCAAGATTTACGTTACCAAGAGATTTATATCATGGAAAGGGTTCTCTGGAAGAACTAAAAAATTTAAAAGGCAAGAAAGCTATTTTAGTTGTTGGTGGCGGTTCTATGAAGCGCTTTGGTTTTCTTGACAAAGCAGTCGGATATTTAAAAGAAGCAGGCATGGAGGTTGAACTTTTTGAAAATGTCGAACCAGACCCAAGTGTAGATACTGTTATGAGAGGCGCTGAAAAAATGCGTGAATTTGAACCTGACTGGATTATTTCCATGGGTGGTGGTTCACCGATTGATGCAGCTAAAGCAATGTGGGCTTTTTATGAGTATCCTGAAACTACATTTGAAGATTTGATTACTCCTTTTAACTTTCCAACATTAAGGACTAAAGCAAAATTCTGTGCAATCCCTTCTACATCGGGAACAGCTACAGAGGTGACAGCTTTTTCAGTTATTACTGATTATAAAAAAGGCATTAAATATCCACTGGCTGATTTTAATATTACACCTGATGTTGCCATTGTTGACCCAGAACTGGCAGAGAAGATGCCAAAAAAACTTACAGCACATACTGGTATGGATGCTCTGACACATGCCATTGAAGCATATGTTTCTACCCTTCACTGTGATTATACAGACCCACTTGCACTTCATGCAATAAAGATGATACATAATGACTTAAAAGCTTCATTTGATGGTAATATGGAAGCACGTGACCGTATGCATAATGCACAGTGTCTTGCAGGAATGGCATTTTCCAATGCACTGCTTGGCATTGTCCACTCTATGGCACATAAGACAGGAGCAGCATACAGTGGCGGGCATATCGTTCATGGATGTGCCAATGCAATGTATCTTCCAAAGGTTATTAAATATAATGCAAAAAATGTTGACGCAGCAAAACGCTATGGCGAAATAGCTTCATTTATAGGGCTTAAAGGTTCTTCAGATGCTGAACTTGTTGATGCTCTTATAGCAGAAATCAAGTCAATGAATGTTTCTCTTGAAATACCATCTTGTATTAAAGAATATGAAGGTGGCATAATTGACGAAAAAGAGTTTATGGATAAACTTCCAGAAGTTGCAAAGCTTGCTATTTCTGATGCATGTACAGGTTCTAATCCCAGAATTCCTACGCTTGATGAAATGGAAAAACTGCTTAAAGCATGTTTCTATGATGAGGAAATTGATTTCTAAAGCATGTTTAGAAAAGTATAGTTATATTCAAATCCTCCATTTATGCATTGATGGATGACTTCTAATTTCTAAGTGATAGGAAGGTAAAAATGAATCTATTTATGACAAAACTTATAGGATGGTTATTAATATTTTTTGGCATATTTTTAATGGCTATAGTAGCTTTCGTACCAGCTTTAGAAGATACAATAATCGCATGGTTTATAGCAATACCAGGATTTATAAGTATGCTGGCTGGATATATAGTATTTCTTATATTTTGGAAATGCCCTTATTGTGGCAAACATCTGCCATGGCAAATGGGGTTGGATTTTTGCCCATATTGTGGTGGTACTCTGGGTGAATAAAGGAGCAAAAAATGAGACTACTAATTAAACAAAGAGTATTTTCTTGGAGTGATACATATGATGTGTATGACGAAGATGGAAATGCAAAGTATTTTGTAAAGGCTGAATTTTTATCATTTGGTCACAGATTGCATGTGTACGATAATATGCAGAATGAGTTAGGGCTAGTCAAAGAACGACTTTTTACTATTCTTCCTATTTTTGAAATAGAGGTTAACGGAGTTGTACAAGGCAGAATTGAGAAAAAGTTTTCGCTGTTTAAGCCAAAGTATGAGATTGATTTTAATGGGTGGAGGGCAGAAGGTGATTTCTTTGGATGGGAATATGATGTATATTCCGGATGCAGTGCTGTCATACATATCACAAAAGAACTGTTTCACTGGGGCGACACATATGTGATTGACATTGTAAATCCTGCTGATGAACTTATGGGGCTTTTGCTTGTAATTGCCATTGATGCTGCAAACTGTACAGAGGACAGTTAAAAAGTAAAATTCATTCCAATTCTTTATAAAATCTTTAAAATTATACGATATCCTTTTTATTATAAAATAATTTATAGTAGAAAGGATATTTATGTTATGGACATAATGTTAAAGACAACTGACCTATGCAAGAATTTTAAAGGGCAGATAGCGGTAAACAATGTTTCACTGGAAATTAAAAAAAATTCTGTGTATGGGCTTTTAGGGCCAAATGGGGCTGGCAAATCAACATTCTTAAAAATGGTTACTGGCATGATTCATCCTGATTCTGGTCTGATTGAATTTGACGGACACAGGTGGAGTCGCAATGATTTAAAGAAAATTGGAGCATTAATTGAATCACCGCCGCTTTATGATAATTTAGATGCAAGGGAAAATCTTGAAGTTAGGACAACAATGCTTGGACTGTCAAAGTCACGCATTAATGAGGTTTTAAAAATTGTCAATCTGACAGATACTGAAAAGAAAAAAGCTGGGAAATTTTCAATGGGAATGAAACAGCGTCTCGGTATTGCACTAGCGCTTTTAAATACTCCAGAACTTCTTATACTTGATGAACCATTGAATGGTTTAGACCCATTTGGAATACAGGAATTGCGCAGTTTAATAAAATCCTTTCCAGAAAAAGGAATTACTGTAATTTTATCAAGCCATATTTTAAGCGAGATTGAAATGGTAGCAGACCATATCGGCATTATTGTGGGAGGAGTTTTAGGATATAGTGGCAAGATAAAATTTGGCGAAAACCTAGAGGAGTTATTTATGCAGGTGGCAGGTGCAGAGAGGAAGAGGTGAAAGAAAATGGATATTGCTATATTAAATATTGTTAAAACTGAGAGTTTAAAAATGCGACACACTTTTGGAAAAATTTTATCTATTATCTTTCCAGTATTTACTTTGTTCCTTGTTTATGGGCTTATTGGTGGCAGAAACTTTTCTGCAGGAGTATGGAATTTTTGGTATACAATACTGCTGCCAGCCATGTTAGCAGTTTTATGTTATCTTGGAATGAAAAAAGATGAGAAAATTAATTATTATAATATGCTTGTAATGCCAGCTACACCAGAAAAATGTCTTTTAGGAAAGATGATTTATTATTCTATTGAATTGTTTCTGTCAAATTTTATAATATTTATTGGAACATCTGTGGCAGATATTCTAAATGGCAACACTATTCCTATTGTTGGAGGGCTTTGTGCTGCTGTATTGTTAAGTATTTTGTACTTATGGAAAATACCTCTTTATATGTTGTTAAGCTATCGTTTTGGTATGTTTGTAGATATTTTTGTATGCTTTATACTGTCAATAGGTGCAACAGCCATACTTGCAAATACAAATTTATGGTGGCTTTGTCCGGCAGCAGTTCCTGTTCGGTTGATGTGTCCGATACTTGGTATACTGCCAAATGGTCTATTAGTTCCAGATGGAAGCAGCTTGTATAGTACAAATGTTATTTTGCCAGGTATTTTTGTTTCTTTAATATGGTTTGTTTTAATGGTATATCTTGTGATGCATTTTTTTAAAGGAAAGGCGGTGGAGGGATAATGTTTTTTCGTTATTTAAAGGCTGATTTTAAAAAGACAAAGCACCTTCAAATTCGCACTGCACATTGTGTTATACCAATAGGAACTGCTATAACATTTCTCTTTTATTATACATTTTCACCATGGAATAACTTTGTTAAAGTTGAAGCATATTTTCAGGTACTGGCAATGGGCTTTCCATTTCTTATAGGGCTGTTTTGTGCAATGCTTGCAGAACAGGAGCTTTCAGCAGGGTCTTTCCAACATATGTTGTCTGTACCAGAACGGCTTTCTGCATTTTTTAGTAAATTAGTACTATTAGTTTTATTTGGGATGTTTGCTGTACTGGTGGCTTCTATTTTATTTGGGACAACAGAGTTCTTTTTTGCAAAGCTGGTTATTGTAGATTATGGATTTTATTGGACAGCAGCACTTATCATTACAGCAGCGAATATATTTTTGTATGTATTACATTTGTTTATGGCTTTGCGCTTTAACAAAGGTGTAACAACTGCGCTTGGAATAATAGAAAGTTTAATATCAGCATTGCTTATTACAGAGATTGGCAATAATATATGGATGTATGTTCCAGCAGCATGGGCTTCAAGAATGGTTACTTCACTTTTGTTAAAGTTTAATACAGGTCTGACAGAAACAGCCAATTACGATTTGATGAAAAATAACTGTATTTATGCTTTTATAATATGTATTATCACAACAGTTATAGCACTAACTGCATTTGGGATATGGGCTTGCCGCTGGGATGGTGTAAGAAGTAACGAATAATACGGAAAATAACAGACAATGTTTTAAAGGAGGCAGAGTATGGCAAATATTCTTGCTGTTGATGATGAAGAGGCTATTCTTGTAATGATACAGAAAATTCTTAGTAAAGATGGGCATAGTGTAAAAACTATTTCTAACCCTGCTGATATAGACAATATAAAATTAGAAAATTTTGATTTGATTTTGCTGGATGTGATGATGCCAGGAATGGACGGCTTTACTTTGTGTAACAGGATACGAAACTATGTTGACTGTCCTGTTCTGTTTCTGACTGCAAAGACAGATGAAGACAGCCTTGTGTATGGACTTGGCAATGGTGCTGATGATTATATATGCAAACCGTTTGGCAAGATGGAACTGCTTGCAAGAGTAAATGCACATCTACGTCGTGAACACAGGGAGCATTTTGTAAGGCTTTCCTTTGGTGATACTGAATTTAACCTTTCAGCAAAACAGCTAATTATCAACAATGAAGTAGTAAGGCTTACAAAAGGAGAATATGAAATATGTGAATTTTTAGCACGTAATAAAGGGCAGGTATTTTCTAAAGAACAAATTTATGAAAAAGTGTTTGGATTTGATAGAGAAAGCAATGATTCAACAATAGCAATGCATATAAAAAATATCCGAGCAAAGCTAGAACAGTCAGGATATTCTCCGATAAAAACAGTATGGGGGATTGGATATAAATGGATAGAAAGGTAAACACAAAAGAAAAGAGTATCTCCATAAGCATATTTTATCTTAAATATATTATGTATATGATTATTTCAATACTACTAATCTGTGTTATAGATTTTCTCTTTTTTTATGTGCTAATTAACCTTGGCTTAGTCTATCCTGCAAATTATGCTGAAAAACAGATTAAAAATGCACAGGGCATGATAGAAGATGCTGATACTATAACTGAAGATTTAATTCCAGATTTATGCCAGTATGTAGTGTTTGGGCTAGATGGCAATGTTAAAGCTGCAAATATGGGAGAAAATAATATAAAGGAAGCATGGGATGCTGTTAATGGAAAGTATTTCAGCTCTTTGGCAGTCTTCTATAAAGTGATAAAACGTAAAAATGAATACTGCGTTTTGCGTTATAAAATTATTCCGCAATACACATCATCCTTTTTGAGAAAATATCTTCTGCCTCCACAGACATTACTTTCAATTAGTCTAGTTATATTCATTCTGGCTAGTGTAATTGCTGTTTCTATCCGTTTTGGCTGTGTATTTAAAAATAAACTGACACCGCTTATTTTAACTGCACAAGAAATTCAGAACCAGAACCTTGATTTTTCTGTTGGAACAGTTAATATCAAGGAAGTAAATGATGTGCTGGCAGCAATGGACAAAATGCGCAGTACATTAAAATATTCATTGGAAAGCCAGTGGAAGGCAGAACAGATGCGTAAAGAACAAATTTCTGCTTTATCACATGATTTAAAAACTCCTCTTTCTATTATAAGGGGAAACGCAGAACTGCTATATGACACCAGTCTTACAGAAGAACAGGCTGAATATATAGCTTATATTGAAGAAAGTTCACTTAAGATGCAGGACTATATAAAAATGCTTATAGAAATTACAAAATCAGACAGTTTTGCTAGTCCAGAGTTTCAAGAAACGAGCATTGACAGTTTTGCACAGGATATAAAGGAACAAGCAGAAAGGCTGTGTCTTGTCAATAATATTAAATTGCAATGGATATATAGATGTGGTGAAGAAAAAATTTATATAGATAAAAATTTGTTAGAAAGGGCAATTATTAATGTATTGCTGAATGCAACAGAATATTCGCCACAGGAAGGAACAATAACGTTTGAAATTTATTATAAAGATGAAAGTGTTGTTTTCTCAGTTAGCGATATGGGGAAAGGATTTAATGATGAAGCATTAAAATATGCTAAAATACAATTTTACATGGAAGATAGCAGTCGCAGTTCAAAGATACATTATGGAATTGGGCTTTATTTTGCAGACACTGTTGTAAAACAGCATGGTGGAAGCCTTGTGCTTAAGAACTTAGAGGGACAGTCTGGAGCTAGAGTTATTATAAGTATTCCCTTAGAACAGCTATTGATTTAAAATATGGTATTGTATATAATAGTTTTAATTCTTATTTAAGAAAGGAAGAAGTAATAGTGAAAACAAGAATATACAATGCAAAAATCATTACAATGGCAAATGGCACAGATATTTTAGAGGGTGAGCTTCATATTGAAGATGACCGTATTTCATTTGTGGGAACAAGAGAGGATGCAAAAAAACTTTTAAAAGAAACTGTGTTTGATAGGGAAATTGATGCTTGTGGCAATGTAGTTATGCCAGGTTTTAAAGATGCGCATACACATTCTGCAATGACTTTCCTGCGTTCGTATGCGGATGACCTTCCATTGCAGGAGTGGCTTTATAACAGAGTCTTTCCTATGGAAGCAAAGCTTACAGAAGAAGATGTTTTATGGTGTTCAAAACTGGCAATTATGGAGTATCTTACAAGCGGTATTACAGCTAATTTTGATATGTATATGAAAAATGAGGCTAATGCTAAGGCTTCTGTAGATACCGGTTTTCGGACTGTTTTATGTGGCAGCATAAATGACTTTGGAGGAACTGTTGAAGGCATTGAAGAAGAATACAAGCATTTTAATAACTATGACAAGCTGCTGTCATACCAGATTGGCTTTCATGCAGAGTATACTACTAAAAGAGAGACCCTTGAGGGTATAGCAGAACTTGCACATAAGTATAAAGCACCTGTGTATACACATAATTCAGAAACAAAAAGCGAAGTTGATGGATGTATTGAGAGATATGGAAAGACACCTACAGCATTTCTTGATAGTATTGGTATGTTTGACTATGGTGGAGGCGGTTTCCACTGTGTACATATGACAGATGAAGATTTAGACATCTGTAAGGAAAAGAAGATATGGGTTGTGACAAACCCAGCTTCAAATGTTAAACTTGCAAGTGGAATTGCACCTATAAAAAAGATGCTTGATATTGGCATCGGGCTTGCTATAGGCACAGACGGTCCTGCTAGTAATAACTGCCTTGATATGTTTAGGGAAATGTTTCTTACAACAGCACTACAGAAGGTTTCTATACCTGATGCATCGGCAGTTGACGCAAATGATGTGCTTTATATGGCAACAGTCGGGGGAGCACATGCAATGGGGCTTATGGACTGTGATACACTTGAAAAAGGAAAATATGCGGATTTAATAATAATTGATTTAAATCAGCCTAATATGCAGCCGCTTAATAATATTAGCAAAAATATTGTTTACAGCGGAAGTAAGCAGAATGTAAAGCTGACAATGGTTGCTGGCAAGGTGCTTTATGAAGATGGCAAGTTTAATATTGGAATAGCTCCAGAAGAAATATACGAAAAGGCAAATGAAAGCATTGTAAGAATGAAAGCTTGATATAACATGTAAAATTAAGCAAAAATATTTTTGTCAAAAATATTGCAAAAATAAAGCAAAAATGTTGCAAAATTCTTTTTTATGTTATATAATAAATTCAACCTTTCTTTTTCATAAGTTCCACTGGCTGTCTTCAGATACCAGCGGGACGTTAAATAAATTAAAAAACAGGTCCATCAGACAGGCCTGTTTTTTTTAATGTATTTATATATAAGAATACTTGCAGCAAAGACAACTAACAGTCCTGACAGTATTTGTGAAACTGCAACTTTTGTGCCAAAGAAAAGAAGTTGGTCTGTTCTAAGCCCTTCTATCCAAACTCTTCCAGCTCCATATCCTAGAAGATATATAAGGAAAAGCTGTCCATCATATTTTCTGTGCTTTGTATAAAACAGGATAAATGCAAGTACACATATATTCCACACTGATTCGTACAAAAATGTTGGGTGTACTTGGATATAGTTTACTCCATCTATTGTTACAATATTTTTAAGCATTTCATCAGTGATATAAGATGTATTTACATCTGACTGCCTTATCTGCATTGCAAAAAGGCTGTCTGTATATCCTCCAAAAGCTTCTCTATTGCAAAAATTCCCCCATCGTCCTATTATCTGCCCAGTTAAAAGACCAGTACATGCAGTATCTAAGAGCTTACGGAATGAAACTTTTTTAATCCTTGAGAATATAAATGTAGTAATTACGCCAGCTATTACGCCGCCATAAATAGCAAGTCCGCCACCACGTATATTAAATATCTCTCCTAAATTTTGGCTGTAATAATCCCAGCTGAATATAATGTAATACAATCTTGCGCCAATTACTGCAAATACGATATCCCAAAGTGCAAGGTCAAGATACATTTCTTGATTTTGGTTTGTTCTTTTTGCTTGGTATGCTGCCATAAAATAGCCACATAACATACCTAATGATATTATTATTCCATAATAAGCTATAGAAAAATTTCCTATGAAAATAGTTTTTCCAAGGTGTTCAATTTCTATTCCTAAGTGTGGAAATCTTATATCTGCTCCCATATAAACCTCCAGTGCAAAAATATTTGATTACACTTTTATACATTAAAACGGAATAGTATAACATCACCGTCTTGTACTACGTATTCCTTGCCCTCAGAGCGTACAAGCCCTTTTTCTTTTGCAGCATTCATGCTGCCTTGTTCTACAAGATTGTTATAGCTGACAACTTCTGCACGTATAAAGCCTCTTTCAAAATCTGAGTGTATTTTACCAGCTGCCTGTGGGGCTTTAGTACCCTTTTTAATTGTCCATGCCTTTGTCTCTATCTCACCAGAAGTTATATAACTTGCAAGACCAAGAAGAGAGTAACTTGCACGTATCATCTTTTCAAGTCCAGATTCTTTAAGTCCTAGGTCATCAAGAAACATTTTTTTCTCTTCATCGTCAAGTTCTGCAATTTCCTGCTCTATCTGTGCACAAATTACAAATATTTCAGAGCCTTCTTTTTTTGCATAATCTCTTACTGCTTTGACGTTGTCATTATTTTCTGCATCGTCTGCAAGGTCATCTTCTGATACATTAGCAGCATAGATAACTGGCTTGTATGTCAGTAAGTTAAAGCTTTCAAGCAGTTCTTTTTCTTCATCGTCTGCTGTCTGATAGCTTTTTGCCAGTTTACCATCTTCAAGATGAGCTTTCAGGTTTTCTACAAGTTCTTTTTCTTTAATTAAACTTTTATCACCTTTTACACTTTTGACAAGTTTTGCAATGCGTCTTTCAAGTATCTCAAGGTCAGAAAACAGAAGTTCAAGATTTATTGTTTCAATATCTCGTAGTGGGTCTATACTTCCATCAACATGTACAATATTGCTGTCTTCAAAACAGCGCACTACATGGATTATAGCATCAACTTCACGTATATTGGAAAGAAATTGGTTTCCAAGACCCTCTCCTTTAGAAGCGCCTTTTACAAGTCCAGCTATATCAACAAATTCAATAGTGGCTGGCACAATCTTTGCTGAGTTGTGCATCTTCGCAAGCACGCCAAGCCTTTCATCAGGCACAGGAACTATTCCAATATTTGGGTCAATGGTACAGAAAGGATAATTTGCCGATTCAGCTCCTGCCTTTGTTAATGAATTAAATAATGTGCTTTTGCCAACATTTGGCAATCCAACTATGCCTAGTTTCATAATTTTATCTCCTTAATAAAGCTTTCGTTATTGTAATTTTTTACATATTAGCATATTAAGGATAAAAAGTCTATAGCTTTAAAGGCTTGCAAATACTTCTGTTTCTTTCTTAAGAACACCAGCAATTTCACGGTTGTGTTCCATTTCTTTTGAAATATTTTCAATATCTGTTGCAATTTCGTTAAGATTTTCAGATGTACTTGCTACACCACCTATACCTTCATCAATAGATATGCTGATTGAATTAATGGAGTCAGCTATTTCTGAAACAGAAACTTTAAGAGCATCAGTCCTCATTTCAAATTGTCCCATAACATTTTCAATATAAGTTGCATTCTGTTTGTACTCGTTGCCTGCTTGCACAAAGACCTCCAAATCATTCATTATAGAGCTGTTAAGGTATTCGATAAGGTCATTAGCGTGTGCAGCAAGATTGTGGACTGCCTCTATTATAACATTATTAATTGTTTGTATATGACTTGCTGTTTCGCTGCTTTCATCAGCAAGATGGCTGATTTCACTGGCAACTACTGCAAAACCCTTACCCATTTCACCAGCTCTTGCTGCTTCGATTGATGCATTAAGCGCAAGAAGAGTAGTTTGGTCAGCAACATTTAAAATATTATCTGTAAGATTGTTTATTTGGTCAATGCTTTTGCTGTCTTCGATAGATTTATTGAGAACTAAAAGTATCTGTGAAACTTTTTCTTTTGTCGTTTCCATATTTGTTCTTGCAGTATTTTCCAGATGTTCAGCATGTGATTTCATTTTCTTTGAATATGAATTAATTTCAACTGTCTTTTGTGCTATGGTATTTACTTCTTCATTGACAGATGCAGCATTGTTGTTGATTGCATTGGTATTGTTGCCTATTTCTGTCATAGTAGCTGAAAGTTCTTGTGTAAATGCTGATAAACCATTTACACTTCCAGTAGAATTAACTATTCTTTCTGAAATTTCACCTGCTATATTGTCCATTTCATTAGAACTTTGTGACACCATACCAAATATGCTCTGGAGTTTTTCTATAAACGAATTAATGCCATTGCCAAGTGCAGCAATTTCATTGTTGGAGTATATTGTAATGCGCTTTGTAAGGTCACCGTGTCTTTCTTCAATATCATTTATAATTGCAGTAAGCTCACGTTCAGCATTAGTAATAGGTGTTATAATCTTTCTAATGACTACAAATATTGCTACAATAATTGCTATAATGCACATGGCAACAGATGCAATATTTATTGTAGAAGATAAATTGTATATATTTTGAAGTTCTTTTTTCGCACTATTAGCTGCTTCTTTTGAAGAGTTTACCATACTTTCAACTATTGAATATACATTGCCAGAGTAATTTTTTAAATCGACATTAGCAACTTTAAAGGCATCTGCTTTACGGTTGTCAGCACTTAATGCTACCATATTGGCAATACAATCTTTAAAACCACTGTAATTGCCAATAAGCACATCATATGATTTAATGTCAGAATCGTTTACGTATTTTTGATAGTCTTCAAGCTCTTCATCTAATGAAAGTTCATCGTTTTTAATTGAATTGACCAGTTCAATCATAGTATAAGCATCATCTGTAACAATATGTGATAAAGCCATGTTGTGTATACTCTTTACCATACTTTGAATATCTGCAAGTTCTGTAATTCCTGTAAGATAATTATCAGAAATAGTAATTGCCTGTGAGTTTACATTTTTTAAACTCGTTATTGATATTATGTTATTAGAAATTACAAGAACTGCAAGTAATAGTAAAGGTATAAACAGCCATGTTTTAATGCTTGATTTTCTTTTTTTCTTAGTATTTTTGATTTTTTTATTATTTTTAATATCTTTAGATTTTTTAGTTTTCTTAGCCATTATAATCCCTCCATTTCCTTAACTTAATGTTGAAGCCTTAATATTTTTTACAGTTTCATCTAGTATTTTTTGAAGTGATTTACCATTTGTTTTACCAGTTGCCATCATTGTTCCAAATTCTTGAGCTGGGTCCCAGAAATTTCCGCCGATTCTTTGAAGTTCAGAGTACTCAGACTGTTCAAGTACTGCACTTACTGCCTGTGATTTTTTTATTTCATCAGACTGTGCTGCATTGATATTTGATGGACATTGACCTCTTATTTCAAAACGCAATTCTTGATTTTTTTCATTTGAAATATAGTCAGCAATCTTATGTGCCCATTCCAAATGTTTAGAATAAGGGTTTACTCCCAATGCTTTATAGCCAAAAAAACTTGCCATTTGTACTTGTTTTCCAGCAACTGTATATGTAGGAAGTTTAGCTGCTGCATAATTATCGCCAAGTGCTTTTTTAATAGCACTTTCATCCCATATGCCGCTTACACATGCTATAACACTACCACGTTGTATGCCTTTAATCCAGTCATCAGTATTTTCAAAGCCTGGATTTTTGCCAATTTTTAACATTGCTGATGCTACATCGACTCCTTTAATGTCGCCTTTTGTATTATTCCAGTTACACAAATTTGTCATTCCGTCTTTACCAAGTCCTACTTTCATGCCTGTCTGTCCAAAGAAAGCATAAGTATACCATCCAGATGTCCAGTCCATCGCAAATTTCTTTTTGTTTTTTGCAGCAACTTCAAGAATTTTGTCAAGTGTTTTAACGTCATTGCTGGTTAAATAATTTTTGTTGTAATATAGGAAATAGCCATTATCAGCAGTTATAGGATATCCATATATTGTGCTATATATGGTTACAGATTCTACAGATGCTTTAGTATTTCTAGAACTGATTTCATCAGGATTTGCAACTGGTGAGGCAGCGCCTCCTGCAGCAATCGACTGCATATCACCATCAGTAGTTGTATAAACGTCAGCCCCTTTAAGTACATTGCCAAGTAGATTTGAGCGGCACTCGCCTTCAACCATAGGAGACCATTCAATGCTTATATTTGCTTCATTTTGGTTTTCTTTTATAAAATTCTGTGTAACAGCTGCGATATATTCCTTATCTTCTTCGCCCGTCCATATTGAGAGTTTAATATCTTCTTTGCCAGAGGGATTTTCCTGCTCTATTGTTTCAGAAGATGAAGTATCTTGTCTGTTGGTATCTGCAGCGCATCCTGATAACATAAGACAAGAGATAGAAATAAATAAAAAATTTTGTAATACTGTTTTTAACATACACAATATTCCCCCTTAAATTATATAGTACTGTTGTTATAATTGCACAAATACTTTTTGGCAATACTTTAAACATTAGTATAATATTAATACAAATTCACAAAATAAACAATAGTTATTATTAACAAGTGGTTAAATTTGAGCAATTTTTGCATGATTTTGCATACACTTTACTTTTTTTTTAAAGGCAGTTGATATATAATGGTTAATAGATTGATAAGGAGGTTATTATAATGGATTCAATAAAGGATTATTATATTTCGGCGGGTATAGATGAAGATGTTTACTATTTTTGTGATAAAATACAACAAGAACTTAAAGAGAGGTTTTTTAAGATAGATGAAATTGCTGAATTTAACCAGATTAAAGTTTTAAGGGCAATGCAGAAACATAAGGTAAGTGCAGGCTGCTTTGAGGCATCTACAGGATATGGGTACGATGACATGGGCAGAGAGATTCTTGAAGATGTTTATGCTGAAATTTTTCACGCCCAGTCAGCTCTAGTGCGTCCGCAGCTTACATGTGGTACACATGCGCTTACTATAGCCCTTTCTGCTATTTTAAGACCAGGAGATGAACTTTTATCACCTGTTGGCAGACCTTATGATACACTTGAAGGAGTTATAGGTATCAAAAAGGACAGTCCGCCATGCTCACTTAAAGAATTTGGAATAACATATAGACAGGTGGAGCTTTTGCCTGATGGTTTATTTGACTTTGATGGTATAAAGGCTGCTTTAAATGAAAAAACAAAGCTTGTGACAATACAAAAATCCAAAGGATATGAAACACGACCTACGCTTTCTGTAGAGCGTATACGAGAACTTGTATCTTTTATAAAGTCTATAAAACCAGATGTTATATGTATGGTTGATAACTGTTACGGTGAATTTGTTGAAAAAGTAGAGCCTATAGAAGCAGGAGCAGATATTGCAGTTGGTTCCCTTATTAAAAACGCTGGCGGCGGTCTTGCTCCAATAGGCGGATATATAGTAGGACGCAAAGATTTAGTAGATATGTGTGCTTACAGACTTACAGCTCCAGGACTTGGAAAAGAAGTTGGTGCAACTTTAGGGTTAAACAGACAATTTTTTCAGGGGCTTTTTCTTTCACCAGTAGTTACCGCAGGTGCGCTTAAAGGTGCAATATTTGCTGCCAATATATATGAAAAACTTGGATTTGATGTAATACCTAGCAAAAATGCTCCAAGATATGATATAATACAAGCGGTATCTCTTGGTTCTAAGGAAGCAGTGATTTCGTTTTGTAAGGGTATACAAGCAGCAGCACCTGTGGACAGCCATGTTGTGCCTGAGCCATATGCAATGCCTGGCTATCACAGTGATGTTATAATGGCAGCAGGGGCGTTTATACAAGGTTCATCAATCGAGTTAAGTGCTGATGGTCCTATTGAAGAACCTTATGCAGTATATTTTCAAGGTGGGCTTACATGGTATCATGCAAGGTTTGGGATTACTATGTCATTGCAATATATGAAAAATGCTGGTCTGTTAAAGGAAAATGACTTGTTATGTCTGCTGTAAAGGTTGAAAGATAGAAATTTTAGTTTTTTTTTAGAAAAATTTGCGAAAAAAATAAATGTTAATACTGCTTGCCTTATATACAAAGAAAGCAATTTATGATAACATAACCTATATGTGCATACCAGGGGCTTTCTTTAGACAGGAGGCAGTATGGACGAAAAAAATCTGACTATGAAAGAGATACCAACCTGTGAAAGACCATACGAAAAATGTGAACAATATGGTGTAGGGTCGCTGTCAGATGCAGAACTTTTGGCAGTGATTATACGCACAGGAAGAAAAGGAGAACGAGTTACAGAACTTGCCTTGCGTGTTTTAGACAACATACCAGGTAAAAAAATTGGCGGGCTTTTCCAGATGACTTTAAACCAGCTTCAATCAATACGTGGAATAGGAAGAGTTAAGGCAATACAGTTAAGCTGCCTTACAGAGATAACAAAGCGAATGATGTCTTCAGCAGTATCAACACAGCAGCTTTTATGCACAGAACCTGAAAAGATAGCTGTTTATTTTATGCCTAAAATGAAGTTTTTAGAGTGTGAGCAGGTAAGACTTCTTATCCTAAACGGCAGAAATGCTCTTGTTAGGGATTTAGAAATGTCAAATGGTTCATTTAATTCTGCTTTAGCATCGCCGCGTGAAATATTTTATAACGCAATTAAGCATGGGGCTGTATCTATAATAGTTTTACATAACCATCCATCAGGAGACCCCACTCCAAGCCGTGAAGATATTCTTGTTACCAAGCGGCTTGCAGATACAGGTAAGATGGTGGGTATTCCATTGCTTGACCATATAATTATTGGAGATAATTGTTATATAAGTATGAAAGCAAGTGGTTATGAGTTTTAGGCATTTAAGTAACCCTTTGAGGAAGGAGAGTTTTCATGTCACAAAAGACTTATGGTATAGACTTTGGGACAAGTACCATTAAAGTATATAAAAAAGGACAGGGAATAATATTGCTTGAGAGGAATGTCGTTGCGACTGTAGGCAAAGAAAAAAGACCTGTGGCTATAGGTGAGAAAGCATATGAGATGTTTGAAAAAGAACCTCCAAGTATGCACGTTTCATTTCCATTAAGCCATGGAGTGATTGCAGATATGCAAGATATGATTGCTCTTTGGAATTTTATGATTTCAGCTCTCTCAGGGCATAGAAAGTTAAAGGGTGGAAAGTTTTATATTGCTGTACCAGCTGATACCACAAAAGTGGAAAAACATGCTTATTCACATATAGTATCTGAGGGAGAATGCAAACCTAAAAATATTTTCCTTATAGACAAGCCTATTGCTGACGCATATGGGCTTGGGCTAGATGTGGAAAGGTCACAGGGCATACTTATAGTAAATATAGGAGCAGACACAACAGAGATATCTATTCTTTCATTTGGTGGTATAGTTGTTACAAAACTGCTGCCATATGGCGGCAATTATTTTGATAATCAGATTATAAACTATATACGTAAAAGGTATAATTTTATTATAGGCAGAAGAACAGCTGAGGTAGTTAAAAAAACACTTGTATCAGCAAGACCATCAGATGAGGAAGTCAGGATTACAGGACGTGATATAGTTAGAGGGCTTCCAGGTGAGATGTATATGTCATCAAATGAAATATACCCTTTAATAGAAGATATATTTCATTTGATATCTTCAGCTACACAGTCTATTATTGAAAGAATGCCGCCAGAGATATCACAGGAGATAGTACATAATGGAATATACCTTACAGGTGCATCATCATGGATTAAAGGTCTTGACACTCTTATAAAGAATGAGACAAATATAAGAACCAATACAACTGTAGATGCACAGGTATCAGTAGTAAAAGGTCTTGGCTTTCTTGCTGAACGACCAAAACTTGCTGCTGCTTATGTGTCTCAGTTAAAATAGATGCAGCAACTATAATGGAAGGATACAGACCACTATGCGTAAAAAGACAAAAATTACTATAGACCCTAAGTACATTCTTATAATAATAGTGTTAGCATGTGCAGCACTTATGCTAATTTCATTTAAGTTTCAAGATAAGATGGAACCAGTACGTGCGATTGCTGGCAATCTGGTTACACCTATGCAGAATGGAATAAATAAAGTCGGGGTAAAAATTGCAGAACAGTTAGAATATGTTACAACGGTTAAAAAACTTGTAAAAGAAAACAATGACCTTAAAGCACAGCTTGAAGATGTTTCGGCAGAGAACAGGCTTTTGCAGCAGGACAAGTATGAACTTGAAAACTTGCGTAAACTTTATGATTTGGATGAGCAGTATGCAGGATATCCGAAAGTTTCAGCAAGAGTTATAAGCAGTGACAATGACAACTGGTACAATACATTTATAATAGACAAAGGCTCAAATGATGGTCTTGCTGTCAACATGAATGTAATGGCAGGTGACGGTCTTGTAGGAATTATAATAGAAGTCAATAAATCATATTCTAGGGTGCGTTCAATTATTGATGACTCAAGTAATGTAGCTGGAACATTTTTAAAGACTTCTGACCGCTGTATGGTCAGTGGTAACTTAGAACTTATAAATAGTGGTTTAATAGAGATAACAGGAATTAATGGAAGTGCCGATATAAAAGACGGTTATGCGGTAGTGACTTCTCAGATAAGCAATAAGTTTCTGCCAGGTATACTTATTGGCTATGCAAAGGATTTAAAAAAGGATTCTTCAAATATCACACAAACTGGCTACTTGACACCAGCAGTTGATTTTTCAAAACTTGACATGGTTCTTGTAATAACACAGTTAAAAGATTCAGAGTCCCTTGAGGAGATGTTGAACAAATGAAACGTTATATCAGCATGTTTATTATTATAATAGTCTGTTTTCTGCTACAGACAACATTATTTCAAAATTTAAAATTTGCTAATGTAGCTCCAGATTTTCTTGTAATACTTGTATCTGCATCAGGTTTTATGTATGGCAGAGGCTTTGGAATGTTTTCAGGGTTTGTATGTGGTATTTTGTGTGATTTGCTTTACAGCAATTTGATTGGAATTTATATTCTTATATATGTGCTTACAGGCTATATAAATGGTCTTTTGCACAAAATTTATTATAAAGATGATATGATTATACCCGTATTTGCAATAGCAGCAAGCAGTTTTTTTTCTAATTTGCTGTTTTATATTTTTAATTTCCTTTTAAGAGGACGACTTAATATATTGGTATACATGACAAATATTATATTGCCAGAGCTTGTATATACAGCTGTCATTGGTGTAATAATCTATAAAATACTTTATAAGCTAGAAGAGAAGATGTACCCTCCTGTGGAAGTGCCACTAGAGAGCAAAATTACAGTAGAACAAGAGGAAGACACTTGAGTACAAAACCATATCAGGCACAGTCTTAAGGAGGAATGGGTTTTATGTGGGATACATTTAAAGAATATGTTAAGACATTTTTTAAATCACGTCTTGTGCCAATAACAGTTATATATATATTATTATTTGCCATACTTGTAAATCGTATGTTTCAGCTTCAGATAGTAGGAAGTGATACATATGCAAACGAAACTATAAAGCGTACAACAAAAACACGTGCAATTAAAGCTTCAAGAGGCAATATATATGACTGTAATGGCAAATTGCTTGCTTATAACAAACTTGCATATAATGTTACTTATGCAGAAAATGATGTGACAAATGAGCTGACATCAGCACAAAAAAATACAGTTATTTACAATACTATAAAACTTATTGAGGATAATGGTGGAAGTCTTTCTGTAGAATCATATATAAAAGTTGGCAAGAAAGGAAAGCTTGAATTTAACGTTGAGGGAAGCAATCTTTTAAGATTTAAGGCTGAGATATACTCAGCAAAAGGTGGTGTTGATTCGCTTACACAAGAACAAAAAGATGCTACTCCTGAAGAACTATATGAGTATATTAATTCAACTGATATAAATAGTCCAAGATTTGCAATAGATAATGAAAAATATGACATAGAAACTGCGATGAAGATTCTTGCAGTGCGCTATGCAATATTTATCAAGAGATTTGACCAGACACTTCCAATAACTCTAGCTACTGATGTAAATGACCAAACTGTTGCTGCGATTAAGGAAAACTCTACAGAGCTTCCAGGTGTGGACATTACACAAGATACAGTACGTGTCTACAAAAAAAGTAAGTATTTGGCTCATATTATTGGATATACAGGAGGTATTTCTTCTGAAAAACTTGCTTCACTAAAACAAGAAAACTCAGATGCTGAGTATGCGGACGATGACCAGATAGGTCTGTCTGGTATTGAAAGCACGTTCGAGGACACGCTTAAGGGAAAAAAAGGCAGCGAAACACTTACAGTAAATGGTGTTGGAAGAGTTACAAGTGTTAGTGACAGGAAAGAACCAGTGGCAGGTGATGATATATATCTTTCTATTGACGCTGATTTGCAGGAGGAGTGTTATCATCTGCTAGAAGAACATATTGCTGGAATACTTATCACGAATATGCATAACAGTGGTGATGCTGGCACAAAAGGACAATCGGCAGCAGGAATAAAGATTCCTGTATATGATGTGTACAATGCTCTTATACAGAATAACCTTGTCAATGTGACAAGATTTAAAGATAAGAATGCTTCAAAACTTGAAAAAAGTACACATAAAAAGTATAAACAAAAGTCTAAGTTTATAATAAATAAGCTTAGAGGAATATTAAAAACTGGCAGTATGGTTACATCACGCAGTTTATCTGACGATATGGCAGAATTTACAGACTATTTCTATGAACTTTTAAAAAATGAAGGTGTAGTTCTTAAAGACCAGATAGATACTTTAGATGAGACATATAAGAAATATGCTGCTGGAAAGCTTAGTTTAAGCCGTTACTTACAGTATGCAATATCTGAAAATTGGATTGATCTAAGTAGATTAGATATAGGAGACAGATATTACAGTTCATCAGAACTGTATGAACTATTGCTTGACTATGGAATAAGCTTATTAAAAGAAGACACAGGCTATATTAAAATGGTATACAGTTATCTTATATATCACTATGAACTGTCAGGAAGAGACTGTTGTCTGCTTATGTTTGACCAAGGCAATATCAAATACAATGCCAAGGATTATGAAAACCTTAAAAATGGATATATGTCAGCTTATAACTTCCTTGTGCAAAAGATTAAGAAACTAGAGATTACACCAGGTCAGCTTGGGCTTGAGCCATGCTCAGGTTCAATAGTAATAACAGACGTCAACACTGGCAAGGTAAAAGCTATGGTGACATATCCAAGTTATGATAATAATAAAATGGCAAATAAGGTAGATTCAGAATACTTTAATACTTTCCTTATGCAGAGTAAATCTTCACCACTGCTTAACAGACCAGTACAACAGGCGATGGCACCAGGTTCTACATTTAAGCTATTGTCTTCTGTAACAGCACTTGAAGAAGGAATTATAAACCCATATACAACAATATACGATAATACAGTTTTTGATAAAATCGATCACCCTGCAAAATGTTGGAGTTCTTCATCTCATGGCAACCTTAACGTTTCTACAGCAATAGAAGTCTCTTGCAATTATTTTTTCTACACTGTAGGATATATGTTAAGTGGTAAGACTTCAAGCGGCAGCATTAACTATGCAAGAGGCATCAGTCGTTTAAAGAAGTATGCAGACCTTTTTGGACTTACTGATAAATCTGGTGTTGAAATTTCTGAGATATCACCGACATTTGCAAGTAATGATGCCGTGCGTGCAGCAATCGGACAGGACACCAATGCATATACACCAGCACAAGTGTCAAGATATGTTACATCTGTTGCAAATAATGGTACAACATATAACCTTACACTTGTTGATAAAATTAAAAATATTAAAGGCAAGACAGTTATTAATAATAAAGCAAAAACTAGAAATAAAGTAAAAGCCGCAGATTCGACATGGGATGCAGTGCATAAGGGTATGTATCTTGTTGTCAATGGACCACAAAGTTCAATTAAATCAATGTTTACAGGACTTAATGTGCAAGTGGCAGGTAAAACTGGTACTGCACAGCAGACAAAATCACATCCAAACCATGCATGGTTTGTTTCATATGCGCCTTACAATAATCCTGAGATATCAGTGACATGTAATATACCAAATGGATATACATCAAGTAATGCAGCACAGACTGCAAGGGATGTTTATAAATATTATTTTAGTAATAAAAATAAAAAAGACAAGGCAAGGAAAAAAGTTTCAGGAGCTATAAAAATGCCAGAATCAAGTACGACACATATAGATTAATTTATTTGATGGAGGAAAATATGGGGGAAACTGTAGTTATTAAAGGAACTAAGTCAGGGATAACTCTGGTTCTTAACCCTGATGCTGACTATGAGACATTGAAAAAAGATGTTGCTGCCAAATTTAGCGACTTGACAGCATTTTTTGGCGAAGCCTACAAAGCAATATCCTTTAAAGGACATAAACTTTCAGATGAGCAAAAAATGGAGCTTATAAATATAATCCATGAAAATTGTAAACTTTCAGTATTGTGTATAGTGGAAGATGACCCAGAGGAGGAAGAAACTTTTAGGCAGGCTCTTGAAAATAAGCTTATGGAACAGGAAAACAGCAGTAATACTGGACAATTTTACAAAGGAAACTTGCGTTCTGGACAAGTACTTGATGTTGAGACAAGCATAATAGTGATTGGAGATATAAAACCAGGTGCAAAGGTGATTTCTAAAGGCAATGTAATAGTGCTTGGCTCGCTTCAAGGCAATGTGTATGCAGGTGCTGCAGGTAATCCCAACGCATTTGTTGTAGCTCTTGATATGCATCCTGTACAAATAAGGATAGCAGATGCCATTGCACGATCTCCTGATAATCCTGAAAAGAATATAAAAAAACGTAGAAAAAATGCAACACATGAAACAAAGATAGCATTTTTAGACAAAGGAAATATATATATAGAACCCCTTGACAAAAATGTAATGCCTGATATACATTTATAAATCGTATTTAAATAAAAAATGAAAGGAGATGCTACTATTTTTAGTAGCAGGAATTAAACTATGGGAGAAGTAATAGTTATAACATCTGGAAAAGGGGGCGTAGGTAAGACAACCTCAACAGCTAATATAGGTACTGGACTTGCTATGATGGGTAAGAAAGTTGCACTTATTGATACTGATATAGGACTTAGAAACCTAGATGTTGTAATGGGGCTGGAAAACAGAATTGTTTACAATTTGGTTGATGTTGTTGAGAACAACTGTCGGATTAAACAGGCACTTATAAAAGATAAAAGATACCCCAACCTCTATCTTTTGCCATCTGCGCAGACAAAAGACAAATCTGCTGTAACACCTGAACAGATGAAAAAACTTACAGGTGATTTAAGGAATGAATTTGATTACATACTGCTTGATTGTCCAGCTGGTATAGAGCAAGGGTTTAAAAATGCAATAGCGGGTGCTGACAGTGCACTTGTTGTAACAACACCAGAAGTATCAGCTGTACGTGATGCTGACCGAATTATAGGACTGCTTGAAGCTAATGATATAGGGCAGACTCACCTTATTGTGAACAGACTGCGTGCTGATATGGTAAAAGAAGGTAACATGATGTCAAGTGATGATGTAGTAGAAATACTTGCTATTGATTTAATCGGGATTGTACCTGATGATGAACATATTGTTATATCTACAAATAATGGAGAACCCCTTACTGGTTCTGACTGCCAGGCGGGACAGGCATATATGAACATAAGTAAGCGCATACTTGGTGAAGACGTGCCTTATCTGGATTTAGAAGTAACAAAGTCTTTTTTCCAGAGATTTGCATCGATTTTTAAGAGATAGTGGAGGAAATTTATGGGCTTTTTGTCAAATTGGTTTAAAAGCTCTGAAAGCAGCAGTGATATTGCCAAGAGCCGCCTCAAATTGGCAATTACATCTGATAGGGCTGTATGTTCACCAGAGCTGATGGAACAGATGAAAAATGATATTATCCAGGTTATTTCAAAATATGTGGATATAGATACTAAAGGGCTTGATATAAAAGTTACAAGAACAGAAATTGATGATGAATCAGGCGGCACAGTCAATGCTGTGCTTGCAAGTATTCCTATAAAAGATAAAAGGCCTTTTCGTAGGTAAAAGCTAGGAGTGTTAGATTAGAATGATTAAACGTATTAAACAGTATGATTGGAAAAAATATAATTTTTCTCTTTTATGTGTTGTTATAGCTGTTTGTTTTATTGGCACATTATGTGTTAAACTTGCAGGAGGCGAGGAACTTGGCACAACTTTGATGAAAGGACAGCTTACAGGTCTTGGAATTGGTCTTTTTATTGTAGCCATCTTATCAATAATTGATTATCATTTTATATGCAATTTTGTGCCAATATATTATATAATAGGCTTATTTCTGACTGCTGCTACACATACTGCGCTTGGCACAGATAATAACACAGACGTAAATAGATGGATTAAAATTGGTCCACTTCCTTCATTTCAGCCAGTTGAGCTTATGAAGATTATATTAATTCTTACAATTGCTGTTTTATATACAAAATTTAAGAATAAGGTTGACAAGATAAGTACATTATTTATAATTGTAGTTACAACCATGGTGCCTGTTGTAGTGATTCTTACACAGCCAGACTTGTCTTCAAGTCTTGTAATAGTATTTATCATGATAGTTCTTGTCTTTGCAGCGGGTACAGCGTATAAGATATTAACGCCAATAATTGTTACAGGCATACCAGCCAGTTTAGTATTGTTCTGGTATGTACAACAGCCAGGAAATTTTATTTTGAGAGGATATCAGTATAAACGTATACATGCTTGGCTCAATCCTGACAATGACCCTGACCAGCTTAATTGGCAGCAAAATATGTGCATAAATGCAGTTGCTTCTGGTAAGTTATATGGGAAATTTATTCAGGATAGCGGTGCCGATAGAGCATCACGCTTATATAATCCGATACCAGTTAATGAAAGTGATTTTATATGGTCTGTTATTGGGGAAGAGTTTGGTTTTTTAGGATGCTGTCTTATATTATTGCTTTTTGCAGTAATAATATTTAAATGTTTTACCGTAGCTAAAAAAGCACAAGATTTTTTGGGGAGGATGATTGCGCTTGGAGTAGCTGCAATGTTTATGTTCCAAGTATTTGCCAATATATGTGTAGCGACAAGAATTTTTCCAAATACAGGTTTGCCGCTGCCATTTATAAGCAATGGACTAAGTTCGATGATCTCTTCTATGATTGGGATAGGGTTTGTAATGAACATAGGCATACAACCCGCAAGGACAAGTAATTTTGGATTTACTATGCGCCATTCATTTGGAAGTGATTCTGCCAAAGATATAGACTTGGACTTAGATTTATAACAAATCTTAAAACATCAATGTAGTATTAGTTACTAAAAATAAGAGGGGTGATAAGATGAAAATAGGATTGGTAGCACATGATGCCAAGAAAAGTCTTATGCAGAATTTTTGTATTGCATATAGGGGTATTTTAAGCAAACACAGTATTTACGCAACAGGAACAACAGGAAGACTTATTGAGGAAGTAACTAACTTAAATATCCATAAGTATCTTGCAGGACATCTTGGAGGTGAGCAACAGCTTGCATCACAGATAGAGCATGACCAGATTGATTTAGTTATTTTTTTAAGAGACCCATTATCTCCTAAGTCACATGAACCTGATGTAAACAATGTAATTCACCTTTGTGACACATATAACATTCCATTTGCAACAAATCTTGCAACAGCGGAACTGCTTATAAAGTCACTTGACAGAGGAGACCTTGAATGGCGTGAAGTTTTCAAGAAAAAATAGTGAAAGGCATTATTTATTATGTATTGCAGACGGAAACTATTTCACAGGTTTATAGCACTTTTTACAGTTTCTGTGATTCTTTTAAGCGGATGCACTGAAGCGTCAGATAAACTGTTTACAGATTACAACTTAAATATTCCTGTAAATGCAGAACTTATGGCAAGCACAGAATGGTACAGCCAAGACTATCTTTCAGAGAATGTCTGTGTAATACCAGAAAACAAACAGAAGAAAAAAGATACAAACCTTCCAGCGGATGCAGCACTCCTTATAAATACAAAAACCAATGAGATGCTCTATGCACATGACATTTATAAAAGACTGTATCCTGCCAGTGTTACTAAAATTGTTACAGCATTTGTTGCATTAAAATATGGAAAGCTTGATGATATAGTTACAATAAGTTACAATGCATCACATATAACAGAATACGGTGCTAAACTGTGTGGATTTAGCGAAGGCGACAAAGTGAGATTAGATAAGCTTTTATATGCGCTTATAGTATATTCTGGCAATGATGCAGGTATAGCAGTTGCAGAACATATTTCTGGAAGTGTGGAAGTATTTTCAGAACTTATGAACAAAGAAATGGCAGAACTTGGAGCTTCTGGCAGCCATTTTACCAATCCACATGGGCTTCATGATGATAATCACTATACAACAGCTTATGATTTATATCTTGTATTTAATAAACTTGTGTCAGATTATCCTGAATTTATAGATATTATAGACAGAGGAAGCGTTAAGATAAAATTCAAAGATGCTAATGGAAATAAAAAAGAATTGTATTTTACATCAACAGTAAAATACAAAACAGAGACAGAAACAGAGGTACCACCAGAAGGAGTTACGGTGACTGGTGGCAAAACTGGTACTACTATGATGGCTGGTTCAAACCTTATATTATATTCAACAGGACCAGACGGCAACAATTATATTTCGGTTATTATGCACGCAAGTGATGTATACAGCCTTTACCGTCAGATGAACTATCTGTTGGATATGGAGTAAATATACAGGAACAAATACACAGCCATGCAACAAAGAACATATTCTAATATATGCATGGCTGTGTATAGGACCAGGAAGAAAAATGTTTTTAATCGTTAGCTGTATGAATACGTCCATAATAACTTATTGCGTACAGACCGCCTATACCAACAGCAGCGTATATTATACGTGATAAAAGGGACATATCCCCAAATATAACACGCACAAGGTCAAAATTCAAAAAGCCTATAAGTCCCCAGTTGATTGCACCAATTATAACAAGCGTCAACAGGAGATAGTCAAGAATTTTCATGTAAATTCCTCCTTTTAAATTAAAATAGAATCCTACAATACTAAGCATTACCTAAAAAGTTAAAAATATGTAATATTTTTATGTTAAATATTGCTATTTAGCCATAAACAGGAACAGTAGCTTTTTATGTCAAATTTGTGAAAACTTTCCTAGGGGTGGACAAACCCCTTTTTTAAGTTTATAATAATTTAGTTAATTTATGCTTTTGGGGAGGTGTCGCCTTGGCAGCACGCAAACAGAAGAAAAAAGTTGTGAAAATGAAACGCCGCCAGAATTTTTTGGCAGGAGCTATATTACTTATTTTTTCAGCTTGCCTCCTTATTTTATTTATACAATCTATAACAAAAGAACATGTATCAATATATGAAGTTACTGACACAAAAATTGCAGACGATGAAGTTATAAGAGGAGTTATAGTAAGAGATGAATCAGTTGTTAAGACAAAGAAAAATGGATTTGTCAATTACTATGTAGGTGAAGGAGCTAAAATAGGAGCTAATACAGTTGTATATTCAATTGATGAAACAGGTCAGTTTGCTGGTGATATTTCGGCCATTGAATCAGACAATATATCTCTTTCAGATGATGATACAAGAGAAATAAGGAATGATATAGCAAGCTTTCGACAAAATTTTGACCTGTCTGAATACAACAGTGTTACTAATTTTAAATACAATATAGACAATACTCTGCTTAAAATGACTACGGTAAGTCTTTTAGAGCAGCTTGACAAGGTTATGAAGAAAAAAGATACTTCTTCACTTGAGTTAGTCAAAGCCAAGCAGCCAGGTATTATTTCTTTCTGTTCTGACGGACTAGAAGATTTGTCAATAGACAATATTACAAAAGATAATTTTAAAAACATGACTGATAATTGGACACAGCTTAGAACTACAGGTTCTGTTGATAAAGGAAATGTTGTTTATAAACTTGTAAACAGTGAAAAATGGTCTGTGGTACTTCCTCTGTCAGACAAACAGTATAAAAAAATTTATGATAAGACAACAATACCTGTCACATTTAAAAAAGATGGGCTTAAAACAACAGCAGAGGTTTCTACATTTATAATAGATTCGTCTTATTATGCAAAGCTTGATTTTGACAAATACATGATACGTTATCTTGAAAACAGATATGTTGATATAGAAATAGAATTTAATAATGCAGATGGGTTAAAAATTCCTATTTCTTCGATTTTTAAAAAAAAGTTTTATATAATTCCAAAAGAGTATATTACTAGAGATGATGACAGTGGAAGCGAAGGTGTAATGGTTCTTACATATAGAAAAGATGGAACAAAGAAAAGGACATTTAAATCTGTTGGAACATACTATGAAGCAGAAAATGACAATGTGTATATTAATGCCTCTATTTGTAAAGCAGGTTCTACAATAACACATGGGAAAAATTCAATGCAGCTTGAAAAAACTACAAAACTTGATGGCGTATACAACTGTAATCAGGGATTTTGTGAATTTAGACGTATTGAGAAACTTTATTCTAATGATGAATATTCAATTGTATCAAAAGATACTAAATATGGTCTTTCAACATATGACCATATTATATTAAACCCTAGCATAATAAGTGAAGATGAGATAATTTATTAGGAGGTAAAGATGGTTAAAGAAAATCTTGCAAAGACAGAAGAACGGATAAAAGCAGCATGTGAAAGGTCAGGACGCCGCCCTGACAGTGTTACGCTTATAGCTGTAAGTAAAACAAAGCCAGTTAGGCTTATAGAAGAAGCATACGAATATGGCATAAGAGAATTTGGAGAAAATAAGGCACAAGAAATGAAAGAAAAGTATGATGTATTACCTAAGAATATTTCATGGCATTTTATAGGACATCTTCAGACAAATAAAATAAAATATGTTGTTGGTCGTGCATGTCTTATTCATTCCATTGACTCGCTTCATCTTGCAGAAGAGATTGATGCATATTGTGAAAAAAAGGGACTGGATGTTGATGTGCTTATAGAAGTCAATGTTGCAAAAGAGACTACAAAGTCAGGTATAAACCTTGAAGAGACAGAAGAACTTGTAAAAAGCATATCAAGACTTTCACACGTCCATATAAAAGGGCTTATGACAATAGCGCCTTTTGTCGAAAATGCCGAAAATAATCGGATGATATTTAGAGCTTTAAAAGATTTATCTGTTGACATTAGCCGAAAAAACATTGATAATGTTTCCATGGATATTCTTTCAATGGGAATGACCAATGATTATGAAGTTGCTATTGAAGAAGGAGCAACACATGTAAGGGTGGGTACAGCAATTTTTGGTGAAAGAAATATTGTGGTATAATGGTATTGCCAGATAAGCGCAGGAATGGAGGATGTTATATGGCTGGCCGTTTAGATAAGTTTATGAATTTCTTAAAATTAACAGATGAAGACGATTATGATGATGATGAGATGTATGATAGCTATGATGAAAAAGAGCTAAAGCGTGAGGAAAAGCGTATGCAGCGTGAACAAAAAAAGGAAGAGAAGTTATATTCACAGAAAGATTATAGCACTGACTATGAAGAGCCAGCTTCATTTAATGCTAGAAAGAATACGTCAAGCAAAGTAGTTCCAATACATTCAGCTTCATCAAGTGGCTTTGAAGTCAATATTGTTAAACCTGCTAATTTTGGAGAGTCACAGCAAGTTTGTGAAATCCTTTTAGGTGGGCAGCCTGTTGTCGTCAACCTAGAAGGAATAGATATAGTAGAAGCACAGAGAATTATGGACTTTATATCGGGATGTATTTATTCCATTACAGGAAATATGCGTCAGGTATCAAGGTATATATTTATTTTTGCACCAAAGAGCGTTGACATCTCAGGAGATTACATTAAAAATGTGGCAGCAAGCAGCGAAGGAATAAACATTCCTACGTTGAATAAGGAGTTTTAGGCAATGCTTCACTATATAGCATATTGTTTAAATATATTTTTCATGATTTTGGAAATATTTGTTCTTTTATACCTTATAAAAAATATGCTTCCATTTGGTATGGCTTTTAAAGGTTTAATAGATATATTAACTATGCCCGCACTTATGCCCATACAGAAAATAGTAAAATATTCTGTACTTAAATGCTTTAAAACAGATATAAGTCCATATATTTTATTGATAGTATTATTTTATTTGGGCAATATATGCTCATACCTTATGGAGGTATAATGATGGATTTGACAAAAGAAGAACAGATAATCTATGCCCATTTTGAAGATATGTACAATCTTGCCAATAAGCGTAGTATGCCTGTATTTAGCAATTTTTTAAGTCTTAATGAAATGGAAATTATATATAATCTGTTTGAAAATAAAAATATTTCCAAAAATATATTAAAAGATTATGTAAACATTTTTGGTGGCTATAATGACGCAGAAAGAAAGATGGTATGTTTTCTGCCAGATAATAGATATCAAGAAGTTAGAGAAGAAGATTTTCCGATAGGATGTGTAAGAATAACTCCTGTTAATAAAAAGTTTTGTGATGTGTTGTCTCACAGGGACTTTCTTGGAACTGTGATGAGTATAGGCATTGAGAGAAACCAGATTGGAGATATTGTTATAAAAAAAGACGATGACAAAAAATCTTATACAGGATATATTTTTTGTTGTATAGATAAAGTTCCTCTGTTTTTAGATATTACGAAAGTACGCCATACATCAGTTATAACAGAGTCTGTTGATGGTACTAACCTATCACTTACACAAGAATATAAAGACATACTAGGAAGTGTTCCTTCTATGCGCTTAGATGCTATTACTGCTGTTGCTGTTAAAATGTCAAGGTCTAGATGCCTTTCTCTTATAAAGGATGGGAATGTGTATATTAATGGGCGAATATGTACACAAAATTCTAAAATTGTATGTGACAGTGATATTCTTTCTATAAGAGGATATGGAAAATATAAAGTAAAGATGCAGCAATACGTGACAAAGAAAGGACGTTATCATATAACTATACAGCAATACATATAAGGAAAAAGGAGGATATAAAAATGCTTAAACCAGTTGATATCCAGAACCACACGCTTAGGACGTCAATGAGAGGATATGATAGGACAGAAACAGATGACTTTCTAGCTTCTGTGGCTGAAAGCTATGAAGAAATTATTAGAGAAAATAGAGATTTACAGGATAAAATAGCTTCTTTAAGTGAAGGCATACAGTATTATAAACAAATAGAAAATACTTTACAAAAAGCTCTTGTTCTTGCAGAAAAGACTTCTTCTGAAACGCAAGAGACAGCGAAAATACAGGCTGATAATATGGTAAAAGAAGCACAGGAAAAAGCCGACAACATGGTAAAAGAAGCACAAGAAAAAGCTGACAGCATGGTAAAAGAAGCACAAGAAAAAGCTGACAGTATTACAAAAGAAACAGAAAAGAATGCAGAAAGCATTATAGAAGATGCAAAAGCAGATGCTTCAAGAATACAGGCAGCATCAAAACAGGAATGTGATGCTATAAAAGCAAAATCACTTAAACTTATACAGGAATATGAAGATTACCGAGAGCAGTTAAAAAAGCTTGTTTTATCTCAGCTTGATTTTCTTCAAAAAAAAGAATTTAATCTAAATGTATCTGCAAAAGAAGAAGATGAATTAACTGTTCCAAAAGAAAAATTCTCATGGAATAATGGTGAATATAAAGTTTCTAAAACACCTGAAACATCGGCTACTGAAAGTGGATTTACATTTATTGATACAGAGTAAAGAAGGAGAAATTATGGGCAGTATAATTACAGTACATTATGATAAGAATCCTATTTATAATATAACTATAGAGCATGATTTTAAAGAGTTGTCTAGTGTTTTACAAAAACTTGACACTAAAGGGCATAGGATTTGTGTAGTTGCTGACAGTTTGGTGGCGTCACTCTACTTAGATGATATTATGGATATTGTCAAAAACTGTGCTTTAGAGGCGATTTCGTTTGTATTTGAGGCAGGAGAGAAGTCCAAAAATCTTGATACTGTAACAGATTTATATGAAAAACTTGTAAAGGCAGGCTTTGATAGAAAAGATACTCTTATTGCACTTGGCGGAGGTGTCACAGGCGACCTTACAGGATTTGCTGCTGCAACATATCTTAGAGGCATACGTGTAATACAGCTTCCAACATCACTCCTTGCAATGGTAGACAGCAGTATAGGAGGTAAGACAGGTGTTGATTTTAGAGGATATAAAAATATGGTTGGCGCATTTCATCAGCCATCAGCTGTTTATATGAATATCTCCACACTTAAAACGCTCACTGACAAGCAGTATTATTCAGGCTTTGGTGAAATTGTTAAACATGGTCTTATACGTGACATTAAATATTTTAAATTTATAGAAGAAAACTACGATAAAATAAATGCACGTGACCCTGTAATACTTGAAAAAATAGTTGCAGGAAGTTGTGAAATCAAGCGTGCTGTTGTAGAAAATGACCCTCTTGAAAAAGGCGAGAGAGCAGTTTTAAACTTTGGGCATACACTGGGACATTCAATAGAAAAACTTAAAAACTTTACAATGTTACATGGCGAGTGCGTATCTGTTGGAATGGCAGCTGCATTATATATATCTATGAACCGTGGAATGATAAATGAAAGTGAATATAAAAAAGCGTGTAAAGTGTTACAGGCTCTAAATCTTCCGCTTGCTGTAAAAGATTTAAGCTCTGAAGATATAATAAAAGTTTCAAAAAGTGACAAAAAAATGGATGCTGGAAAAATAAAATTCATACTTCTTGACGGCATAGGCAATGCTGTAATAAAGAATGATGTCACAGATTATGAGATGGCCGAGGCACTTACAACTGGGAGTTTAAAACTTTAAATATGAGAAAATATGTATTTGGATTAGCTGGATTTATAATACTATTTGCGGCAGACAGGCTTACAAAGCTTGCCGCTTTAAGCATTAAAGGAACAGATGGGATACCTGTTATAAATGGTGTCTTTCGTTTTTTATACCTTGAAAACCACGGCGCTGCGTTTGGTGTCCTTCAAAACCAGCGTTTTTTTCTGTTATTTATAACTTCAATAATACTTATAATAATAATTGCGGCATATATAAAAATACCATTTACCAAAAGATATATTCCTATGAGTATAATTTTAATACTTATTGTTTCAGGTGCAATGGGCAATATGTTAGATAGAATACTAAATGGGTATGTTATTGATTTTTTATACTTTGAACTAATTGATTTTCCTATATTTAATGTTGCTGATTGTTATGTGGTTATAGCTGCTGTGTTAGGAGCAATTTTAATAATGTTTTATTATAAGGATGAAGACTTGGAAATTTTTAAACCAAGAAACAAAAAAGGTGAAAAAAGATGAGCTATATCAGTAATGAAAAACTTCATATAAGCGAACAGGAAATAAATATGCGTCTGGACAAATTTTTAAAAAATAAATTTCCTGATATGTCACGTTCACATATACAAAAGCAAATTAAAGATGGTTATATACTTGTAAATGGCGATAGCAAAAAGTCAAATTATAAAATAAGTGTTTCTGATATAATAATAGTACGAACACCTAAACCAAAGAAAACTATAACAGAGCCAGAAGACATACCACTTGATATAATTTATGAAGATAATGATATTATTATAATAAATAAACCTAAACACATGGTAGTACATCCTGCGCCAGGACATCTGTCAGGAACAGTTGCCAATGCACTGCTATACCACTGCAAAGACTCACTTTCTGGTATAAATGGGATTATGCGTCCAGGAATAGTACACAGAATCGACCAAGATACGACAGGAGTTATAGTTGCTTGTAAAAATGACAATTCACATAGATGTCTAGCAGAACAGTTAAAAGAACATTCCATAACAAGGACATACCATGCAATAGTAATTAATCATTTAAAAGAGGAAGAAGGAACTATAGAGAGTACAATAGGCAGAAATCCTGTTGACAGAAAGAAAATGGCAGCAGGTGTAAAAAATGGCAAAAATGCAATAACTCATTATAAAGTGCTTGATAATCTTAATAATAAGTACACTTATATAGAATGTCACCTTGAGACAGGACGCACCCACCAGATACGTGTGCACATGGCAAGTATTGGACATCCTGTGCTTGGCGACAATCTTTATGGACCTGCAAAGTGCCCTTTTAAATTAGAGGGGCAGGTGCTTCATGCCAAAACATTGGGTTTTATACACCCATCTTCAAAAGAGTATGTAGAATTTGAAGCACCACTTCCAGAATATTTTACAAAATTGCTTGGTATATTAAAATCTACAGCCTTTAAGGCAGAATGGAGAAACAATGGACAATAAAAAATTAGCGGATTTATTATTTCCTGATGTAGTTAATACACCAGAATACTATGAAGAAAAATACCCATATAGAAAACTTCCATCAAAAGCACAGGTGACACGTATGGCTCCAAGCCCTACAGGCTTTATACATCTTGGCAACCTCTACAGTGCACTTGCTGACGAAAGAATTGCTCATAAAAAAAATGGAGTATTTTATTTGAGAATAGAAGACACAGATGAAAAGCGTAAAGTAGATGGGGCTGTTGAAACTATTATAAATGTTTTGCGCTATTTTAATATAGAATTTGATGAGGGCGCTGGCTTTGATGAAAATGCAGAAAATAACAAATATGGACCATACTTTCAACAGCAAAGGGTAGATATATACCATGCTTATGTCAAAAGATTGGTTGAAAAAGGACTTGCATACCCTTGTTTCTGTACAGAAGAAGAACTTGAAAAAGTAAGACAGAAACAAGATGCTAAAAAAATTCTTACTGGATATTACGGTGAATATGCAACATGCCGCAATATGTCATACGAAGAAGTTTTTGCCAATATTAAAGCAGGGAAAGAATATGTTATAAGACTGCGTTCACAAGGAAGCCCAGATAAAGAGATTACATTTAAAGACTGTATTAAAGGAGAGATTAAACTACCTGAAAATATACATGATATTGTACTTTTAAAGAAAGATGGCGTGCCAACATATCATTTTGCACATGCCATAGATGACCACCTTATGAGGACAACTATGGTTATAAGGGGCGGAGAGTGGCTTGCATCAGTGCCAATACACTATGAACTTTTTAATATCCTTGGTTTTAAAATGCCAGAGTATGGACATACAGCACATCTTATGAAGTTTGATGAAGAGACTGGCGGCAAAAGGAAACTTTCTAAGAGAAAAGACCCAGAACTTTCACTTGACTACTATAGAAAAGATGGCTACCATCCATACTGTATGAAAGTTTATCTGCTTACACTGCTTAACTCTAACTTTGAAGAATGGCACGAAAAATTTCCAGACAAAGATATAAATGACTTTCCATTTTCAGTTGATAAAATGAGTCAGTCAGGTGCGTTATTTGACAAAGACAAGCTTCACAATATATGTAAAAATGAGCTTTCATGTCTTTCAGAATATGAAATGTATAATTTTTTGCATGAATGGGCAGTGGAACATGAGCCAGAAAAATGTGATATATGGTTTGCAGATAAAGAAAAGATGCTTGGCATCTTAAGGCTTTATATGGGCATTGGCATGAAACGCAGAAGAAAAGATTTTATATATGCAAGACAAATATTTGAACTAATAGCTTATTTCTTTGATATGGAAGACGGACAGAAAGAAAGAGATAAACTAGGCAATCAAACTATAGATAAAAAAACTGTTCATAATATTCTTAAAGAATATCTTGCAACATATAACCATGATGATGACAACAGTGCATGGTTTAACAAATTAAAGGCTATTGCAGATAAATTTGGCTTTGCATCTGATATGAAAGCATATAAAAAAGAGCCAGAAAAATATAATGGCAATGTATCTGATATTGCTGAAATCGTGCGAATTGCGGTTACAGGGCGTGCCAATACACCTGATTTGTGGCAGATAGTGCATATAATGGGACAGGAGCAGATGACAGAACGTATAACAGCGGCAATAGAGGTCTAGGAGGATAAAATGTTGAAATTTTTAATACAGTTTCTAAAAAATCCAAAGCGAATTGGAGCTATTGCCCCAAGCGGGAAGTTTCTTGCAAAGAAAATGATGTTGCCTGTAAATTTTCAAAATGCTGATTGCATAGTAGAATACGGACCAGGAACAGGAGTTTTTACAAAAGAGCTTGTAAAGCGTAAAAACAAGAAAACAAAATTGATTGTAATTGAACAGAATCATCTGTTTTACAAGATGCTTAAAGGGAAATTTGAGAATCAGCCAGGAGTTTACATTATAGAAGGCAGCGCAGAAAACGTAAATAAATATATTAAAAAACTTGGCTTTAAACATGCTGATTATATTATTTCTGGTCTGCCATTTGCATCACTACCTTCTGCTTTATCTGAATCTATACTTAAAGAGACACAGAAAGCAATAGGAAGAAAAGGACGTTTTATTACATTTCAATACAGCATGGTAAAAAGAAAATTTTTTGAGCAGTATTTTAGGCTATCAGGGTGCTTGCTTGAAATGCGCAATATTCCGCCAGCATATGTGTTAGTGATGAAACTGGGCAGGCATACAAAATAAGTAAAATGTAAGATGTAAAAATAAATAATCAGTATTAAAGCAATATTAAGGAATAAATGTGTAAATATTTATATTTGAAAAGAACGGTCATTTTTAAAGAATATGACCGTTTTTTTACGCAAATTTGTCAGTATTATTTAAAAAGCTTGCAATATGTAAATGTACTATGCTTAATATTATTAAAGGATATTTTTAAAAGAACAGAAAGCGAGGATAAATATATGTTATACATTATTACAGAACAGATACTAGAGGAGTACAAGGAATATTTAATTGAAGAAGAAAAAAGCATAGCAACTATAAGCAAGTATATTTGTGATATCAGAAAATTGATGGTCTATGCTGATGGGAGGGAAATTACAAAAAGATTAATGCTTGAATTTAAAGAAGATTTGAGGATAGGAAAGAAATATAAACTAACTAGCATAAATTCATTTCTTATAGCAGCCAACAGGTTATTTGACTATCTTGGGTGGTATGGGCTTAATGTAAAACTTTACCGTATACAAAACGATGCCTTTACATCTAAAAAGATTGACTTGTCAATGCAAGAATACAGAAAACTTGTAATGGCAGCATGGCATAAAGGAAAGAAAAGACTCGCTATGATTATTCAGACTTTGTGTTCTATGGGGCTTAGAATCAGTGAACTTGTTTTTATAACAGCAGAAAGTGTAAAAAAAGGGGAAGTAGATATTTACTGCAAAAGAAAACAAAGAAAAGCACTTATTCCAGAAGGTCTTAGGAAACTCTTATTAGAATATATTCGTGAAAATAATATCCAAAGCGGAATGGTATTTTGTACGTCTAGTGGTAAAGCAGTT
>DESG01000116.1 GCA_002361175.1 Lachnoclostridium sp. UBA3320
GGCGACACGATTGCTGATATTACGCTTGATACGATTACTGTCCAAAACATAGAAGAGGAAGCGCAAAACGATGCCGGGCTGCAGGAACTGGCGGCGATTCATGCACGGATGCGCCAGGGAGAAAATGGATTTGGAAGCTACATAAACGGAGAAGATAAAATGTTTGCGGCCTATGCACCTGTGCCAGGTACGGACGGCTGGAGCATTGCAGTGACTGTCCCGCAGATCAACTATCTGGAATCTACGAGGGATGCGATGGTTATTATTATAGGGGTGATTGTGATTTCCATACTGCTTTCCATTATTGTTGCACTGGCGCTGGCTGTTAATATCGGCAAACCGATGAAAGCCTGTGTTAATCGGATGAAGCTGCTTGTAGAGGGCGATTTGGATACATCGATGCCCAGGATTACAAATAAGGATGAAACAGGTGTGCTTGTCAGATCTACAGAGGCTCTGGTAGAGGGACTGCGTACCGTTATTAACGATATTAGTTATCTTCTTAATGAAATGGCAAATCAGAATCTGGATGTTCACACAAAGCATGAAGATGTATACGTTGGCAGTTTTCAGGATATTTTACTTTCCATGCGCAATATGAGAATTGGGCTGAGTGATGCCATGCGTCAGGTTAACCAGTCTGCAAGGGGAGTGGCCAGTGCCAGTGAACAGCTATCTGTAAGCGCACAGACACTTAGCCAGGGAACTACAGAGTAGGCCAGCTCAGTACAGGAACTGGCATCTCAGATCAGCACGATTGCCGAGGAGGTAAAAGATACGGCAGACGGGGCGCTGAGTGTCAGAAGTCAAACACATCAGGCTGGCGAAGAAGTTTTGCTGTGTAATCAGAAGATGCAGAACCTAGTAGAAGCCATGGAAAGGATTCAGACCAGTTCTGGGCAGATTACAAAGATTCTTAAGACTATAGACGATATCGCATTCCAGACAAATATACTTGCCCTGAATGCGGCAGTGGAAGCAGCCAGAGCAGGCAGCGCAGGAAAAGGGTTTGCAGTTGTGGCTGAGGAAGTTCGTAATTTGGCCGGTAAATCTGCAGAGGCGGCTAAAAATACATCGGACCTTATTGCAAATTCTACGGACGCAGTACGTATCGGTACAGAAATTGCCCAAAATACGGCAGATGTCCTGCAAGATGTCGTAACCAGTATCCAGTCTGTGGTTGAGGCTATCGACCATATTGCAATAGTATCCAATGAGCAGTCAGAGTCGGTTGAGCAGGTTTCAGAGGGCATTAATCAGATTGCGATGGTTGTGCAGAATAACAGTGCTACTGCTGAGGAAGGCGCAGCGGCAAGCGAGCAGCTTTCTGCCGAAGCAGCCTGTATGAAGGAACTTGTAGGTCGGTTTTCGCTTGCCTCAAAATAAGACTATCTAAGACCCTATATGAATTAAATGATATAGAGGTCTTTTTTAATATATTTTTTTTGATAGAATAGTTTAAGAAAAAAATAAGTATTTCATAAGAATATCTTGAAAGATATCTCTAAATTATCTGATAAAATATATTTCAATTCCAGCACAAATATCAACACCAATACCAAATACCAACGCTATAACTATATAAATAAAGGAAGGTACAAATATATGACACAGAGAAGAAGAAAAAAGAAAAATTCCCGTGGAATTATAGGATTATTTATATTATTCCTGTTTTTAACTATATGCATTATCATTGCAAAATTCTTAGCAGACATTATTTTTGATTTAATTGGCAGTGAACATAACAACCTTGATAATGCCACAAGCCAATATGAAAGTATTACCAGTGAAATTTCTGACGATGACAAGAAAGAACTTATAAATACCTTTAAGACAGAAGGCTATCCTGAAAGTCTTATAGAGCTTTTTGACAAGCATCCTGAAACAAAAGAATTTGTACAAAATTACCCAAAGTACAAGAATAGTAAAAAAGCTATTAATATAAAAAAAGATGTTACAAAGGGAGAAATACCTCTTTTCCTGCAATGGGACAAAAGATGGGGCTACAAGCAGTATGGCAATGACTTTATAGCCATTACAGGATGTGGACCTACGTGTCTTGCCATGGTACGGTGCGGATTGTCTGGCAGCACTAAGTGGAATCCATACAGAGTTGCAAAAATGGCAGATGCCAATGGATTTTATGTTGAAGGTTCAGGTTCTTCATGGTCTTTAATGACTGATGGTGCACAAAAAATAGGGCTGTCTTATCATGAAGTAAACTTTGAAAAAGACAGCATTTTGTCAGAATTATACTCAGGTAATCCTATTATATGCAGTATGGGACCTGGTGATTTTACAACTACAGGACATTTTATAGTTCTTACTGGTGCAGATAAAAATGGAAATATAATTGTGCGAGACCCTAATAGCTTAGAAAACAGCAATAAGACATGGAATATTGATACCATTATGTCACAGGTACGCAATTTATGGGGATATTCAGTATAAACTTTATTTTCTCGTTTTCACTTTCACAAATAACAGTGCCATTGTGTAAAGTAACTATTTCTTTTACAATGGCAAGTCCTAACCCTGCACCGCCTGCTTCTGTGGAACGTGAACTGTCCATGCGAAAAAACTGTTCAAATATGCATTGCAGTTTTTCTTTAGGTATTGTCTTTCCATGGTTTTCAACAACAAACTGGACACTGCCTGTACCAGTATCTTTTAATAAAACAGTAATGTTTGTATTTTCATAACTGTAATTAACAATATTGCGAAAAAGGTTGTCAAATACACGCTCCATTTTTTCGACATCACAAGAAATTACAATGTCTTCTTCCATATCAGTGATGTATTCTAACCCCTTTTTCGCAAATACTGGCTTAAATTCATATAATAGCTGCTGAATCATAATAGTTAAATTTACTGTTGAATATTCAAGTACCATCTGAGTAAAATTATATCTTGCAATTTCAAAAAATTCATTAATAAGGTCTTCTAAACGTTCTGCTTTCTTCATTGCGATTCCAAGATACTTTTTCCTTATACTATCTGGAAGGTTGTCTTCATCTTTTACTAAAGTGATATATCCTATTACAGATGTAAGTGGTGTCTTTAAATCATGGGCCATATATACAATCATATCATTTTTGCGCTGTATTGCCTCATCTGCTTCACGTCTGCTTTTAATTATATCTGCCATAATTTGATTTAATTGATTCTCCATCTCTTTAAGCTGTGCTGGAAGATTTACAGATTTCGTATTGCCAGAGTAAAGCTTACCTATTTCCTGTGTTATCCTGCCAAGCATTGATGCAATCGCAAAGAAATGAATACATGCAATAACTATAATTCCAAAGCATATGGTAAATAAAAAAACTGACGCAAAATTATAATGAATGAAATGTATTATTGTATAAAAAGTTTCTTCAGGATACCATATTTTTGAATTGCAATAAAACCACCCTGTTTCTGCAACTACTAAAACAATCAATACATAAATAACTATATGGAATAAAAAACGTTTTAAAAATTGCCTTGACACTTCGTATTGTACTCTTTTGTCCATATATTTAGTCCTCCATACGATAACCTACACCCCACACAGTTTTAATAAATTTAGGTTTTCTTGCATTTTCATGGAGTTTTTCCCTAAGTTTTGCAATATGTGCAAAAACTGTGTTGTTATTGCCAAGGTATTTTTCATGCCACACTTGCTCAAAAAGTTCTTCTGATGTTACTGCTTGATTTATATGCTGACATAAATAGAGCAAAATAGAAAATTCCATAGGAGTAAGTTCAATATTTTCGCCATATAGCACTACCTTATGTCTTTCAGGAAATATCTCAAGACCTCGTATGTTATAGTATTCTTCTTCTTTGGACAGTGACGTATTATATGTGCCTGCACGTCTTAATTGTGCTTTTACTCTTGCAACAACCTCAAGCGGATGGAAAGGTTTTGTTATATAGTCATCTGCACCAAGAGTAATGCCATGTATCTTATCTGCCTCTTCTATTTTAGCTGTAAGCATTATCACTGGAAAAAACCACTTTTTCCTAATCTCTCTTAAAAGGGTAAAACCATTAGAACCTGGAAGCATAACATCAAGCACTGCTAAATCTATCACATTTTCACTTATAAAGTCCAGCACACCTTCTGAAGACGTGAAATAAAACACCTCATAACCTTCATTGCCAAGGTATAGTGTTAATAACTCTGCTATTTCTTTTTCATCTTCTACCACTAATATTTTCTTTTCTGATACAATCTGTTGTTTCATATCTAACCTCATTTCTATGTAGACAATTCCTAATCCAGTATGATTATATCAGTTTATATATACTAAATCTATATAAGATTTTATTAAGATATTTTTTTATAAAAATATTAT
>DESG01000020.1 GCA_002361175.1 Lachnoclostridium sp. UBA3320
AAGGGGGTATCTGAACTGTTACCAAAGCAGTAATTACTAAAAGTGTTGTTTCAAAATTGCTCAAATCTTAAAACAATACAAATATTGACATTAATTGTACATATTGTATAATAATTATTTTACAATATTTTTTTACGTGTATGGATGGAGGTTTAGATATGGCAAAGAAACTTATTGAACTTTTAGGGGTTACTAAGTCTTTTGGAAATAAGACTATTCTTGATGAAATGAATTTGTTTATGAATGAAAACAGATTTCTTACATTGCTTGGACCTAGTGGCTGTGGAAAGACTACTACTTTAAGGATTATAGGAGGATTTGAAACCCCTGACAGCGGCAAGGTCTTATTTGAAGGCAAAGACATTACTAACCTTCCACCAAATAAAAGACCATTTAATACTGTATTTCAAAAATATGCACTTTTTACGCATATGAACATTGAAGAAAATATTGCTTTCGGGCTTAAAATAAAAAATAAATCAAAGAACTATATAAAAGACAAAGTTAAGTATGCATTAAAACTTGTAAATCTTGATGGCTATGAAAAGCGTATGCCTGATTCACTTAGCGGCGGACAGCAGCAAAGAATTGCTATTGCAAGAGCTATTGTTAATGAACCTCGTGTGCTTTTACTTGATGAACCACTTGGAGCATTAGATTTAAAGCTTAGACAGGATATGCAGTATGAGCTTATACGACTTAAAAATGAGCTTGGAATTACGTTTATATATGTTACACATGACCAAGAAGAGGCACTTACTATGTCTGATACAATAGTTGTAATGAATAAAGGCTATATTCAGCAGATTGGCACGCCAGAGGATATATATAACGAGCCACAAAATGCATTTGTGGCTGACTTTATAGGCGATAGTAATATTATGCATGGAGTTATGATACAAGACCGTCTTGTTGAAATATTTGGCACAAAATTTAAGTGCGTTGATGAAGGGTTTGGCAGTAACTGCCCTGTCGATGTTGTAATGCGCCCAGAGGATATTGTGCTTGTAGAGCCAGAAAAAGGAATAATAAAAGGAAAGGTTGTATCAGCTATCTTTAAAGGTGTTCACTATGAGATGGAAGTTTATGCATGTGATTTTGACTGGCTTGTACACAGTACGGTGCTTGTAGAGCCTGGCAAAGAGGTTGGCATATGGATTGACCCATTTAATATACAGATAATGAATAAACCAGAATCCGAAGATGAAGAAATATTTATAGAAGAATAGGAGGTGCATAAGTTGGGAAAATCAAGTTCAAAATTTCTTGCAGGCCCATATATTGTGTGGATGGTGCTGTTTACTATTATACCATTGTGTATGGTTGTATATAATGCTTTTACTGATTCTTATGGTGCATTTACTATGGAAAATGTTTCGGCAATATTTGACCCAGTTAATGCAAAGCCACTGTGGCTTAGTTTTAAGATGTCATTTATAGTGACTGTCGCCTGTTTTTTAATTGCGTTTCCACTTGCAATGGTCTTGTGGAAATATTCCAAGAATAGAAACAGCTTTATTGTCATGGTTTTTATTTTGCCTATGTGGATGAATTTTATGCTAAGAACACTTGCATGGCGTCTTATTCTTTTAAATAATGGCTTTTTAAACCATGGACTTGAAATGCTTGGATTAAACCATGTGTACCTTATGAATACAAAAGCAGCTATTATCTTAGGTACAGCATATGACTATTTTCCATTTATGTTGCTGCCTATATACAATGCGCTTGTAAAGATTGACAAGGACGTAATAAATGCAGCTAAAGACCTTGGTGCAACGGGATTTGTGATACTTAAAAGAATTATACTGCCGTTAAGTATACCAGGCATAGTTAGTGGGCTTACAATGGTTTTTGTACCATCAATGAGCGAATTTGTTATCGCAGATATGCTTGGCGGCGGCAAAGTTTACCTTATTGGCAATGTTATCGAACAGGCATTTAATTCAGGATATGCCGATGTACATCTTGGCTCTGGGCTTTCACTGTCGCTTATGGGAATTATAGTTATAAGTATGTTAGTTTACAAGTTTTTTGACAAAGGAGAGGAGAGAAGTGGCGTATGGTAAGAAAAATTAAAAATGTAGCAGGAAAGTTGTACTTAATTTTAATACTTTTGATACTGTATCTGCCTATTGCACTATTGGTAATTTCCTCTTTTAATGCATCAGCAAGAAACAAAGCGATATGGGGAGGATTTACAGTAAGTGCATATAAGGAATTAGTACATGATGAAACTGTTATGGGTGCGCTTTATACAACTCTTATGCTTGCTGGTGGTGCTGCTTTTATTGCAACAGTTCTTGGAACACTTGTATGTATAGGTATGATAAATATGAAAAAAATTTCTAAATCCTTTATAATAGGTGTTACACAGATTCCACTTTTAAATTCAGATATTGTAACAGGTATTGCGCTTATGCTGCTTTTTACAAGATTTGTAGGACTTAGTTTTGGAACTATGCTAATTGCGCATATAACATTTATTATTCCTTATGTAGTACTTAGTGTACAGCCAAAAGTTTTACAGCTTAATTTAAGTACATATGAGGCAGCACTAGACTTAGGAGCATCACAGTTTTATGCTATGTGGAAAGTTATACTGCCTGAGATTATGCCTGGTATACTGTCAGGCTTTTTACTGGCATTTACAATGTCGCTTGACGACTTTTCAGTAACATATTTTACAAAAGCGCCAGGTATTCATACGATGTCTACAATGATTAATGCAGAATATAGAAAAGGTATTCAGACGGAAATATATGCACTTTCAACTATTATATTTGCAATAATACTTTTTGTACTTTTTATTATCAACAGAAAGAGTGAAAAGGCAGCAAAGCTTGAAGCAGAAAGTGAGGTATAGGTATGAAGCATATTTTTATAAAGAAATTAGCAGCAGTGTTTTTATGCCTGTCACTTTCGTTAAACCTTGTGGCATGTGGAAATAATACAGAAGCTAAAGAAGAAAACCAGATTATTGTATTTAATTATGGCGATTATATAGACAGAGATGTTTTAGAGCAGTTTGAAAAAGAAACTGGTATTAAGGTTTTATATGAGGAATTTTTGACACCAGAAGCTATGTATACAAAATATAAGAATGGCACAGTAAAATATGATTTAATATGCTGTTCTGATTATATGCTTGATAAGATGATTAAGGATGGAGAAGCAAGGGAGATTGATATTGACTCTATGGAATATACTAGCAATATAGATAATGATTTTTGGCAGGTTTCTAAAAGCTTTGATGCACAAAATAAGTATACTGTACCATATTTTTGGGGAACTGTAGGTATACTTTACAATACAAGTATGTTAGATTTTGTGCCAGATAGCTGGGAGTTTTTATGGGATAAGCGTTTTAAAAATAATATAATTATGCAAAATAGTGTTAGAGATAGTTTTATACCACCGCTTGTCCTTGATGGCAAGTCAATAAATACAACAGATGAAAAGGTTTTAAGAAAAGCACTTAAAAGGCTTGAGGAGCAAAAGGAACTTGTGCAGTCATATCTTGTAGATGAGGTGCGTGACGATATGGCAAATGAACAGGCAGCGCTTGCTGTTATATATTCAGGTGAAGCAAGCCTTGCTAGTGAGTATAATGAGGACCTTGAATATGTCGTGCCAAAAGAGGGTTCTAATATATGGATGGATAGCTGGATTATACCAAGAAGCAGCAGCAATTATGAAGGAGCTGTGAAGTTTCTGGATTTTTTGTGCAGAGATGATATTGCACAGAAGAATTTTGAGTATGTCTATTATTCAACACCAAATAAAGCTGTGCTTGATAATATAGATGACGAAGAAAAAGAAGAAGATAATGCTATATTCCCTGATAATGATATACTTAAAAGATGCGAGATGTTTACTTATCCCGGTGAAGAAGCAGAAAAGCTTTATAATAGGCTGTGGAAAGAGCTTAAAGTTTATTGACCTTTGACAAATGCTATATTCTAAGTATAATAAAGAAAATAATAGAAAAGAGGTTTTATTATGATTGATGGTAAGAAAGTTTTATATAGCGGTATGCAGGCGACAGGAAACCTTACGTTAGGTAATTACCTTGGAGCACTTAAAAATTGGGTGGATTTAAATGAAGAGTACAAATGTTTTTTTGGTGTAATGGATTTACATTCTATTACTATAAGGCAAGAGCCATCTGAATTTAGAAAACGTGCTAGAAATCTTATTGCACTCTATATTGCAGCAGGACTTGACCCTGTTAAAAATTGTCTGTATTTTCAGTCACATGTACCAGCACATGCTGAACTTGCATGGATACTTGGCTGTTTTACTTATATGGGAGAACTTAACCGCATGACACAGTTTAAGGATAAGTCTGCAAAACATGCAGACAATATAAATGCAGGGCTTTATACATATCCTGTGCTTATGGCTGCGGATATACTTCTTTATCAAGCTGAATATGTTCCAGTGGGAGAAGACCAAAGACAGCACCTTGAAATAACACGTGATATTGCACAGCGTTTTAATGCAATTTATGGAGATGTATTTGTAGTACCTGAAGGATTTTACGGCAAGAGAGGCGCAAAAGTTATGAGCTTGCAAGACCCTTTAAAGAAGATGTCAAAGTCTGATGAAAACCCAAATGGCAGTATTTATCTTATGGATGATGCAGACGCAGTTGTACGCAAATGCAAGCGTGCTGTTACTGATTCTGGAAATGAGATACGCTATTCAGAAGACAAACCTGGTATAAGTAATCTTCTTGATATTTATTCAGGGTGTACTAATAAATCTGTAGAGGAAGCTGAAAAAGAATTTGATGGAAAAGGTTATGGCGACTTTAAACTTGCAGTAGCAGAAGCAATCAATTCTGTATTAGGACCTATCCATATGGAATATGAGCGAATTATTAAAGATAAGAACTATCTTGATGGCATTATTAAGGAAAATGACAGTCAAGCAATGTATTTTGCTAATAAAACACTTAGAAAGGCACGTAAAAAGATAGGATTTACAGATATACCAAGAAAGGAATAATTTTTTATGGCTGGTTCAGTTTTTGGACAAATTTTTAAGATAGCAACTTGGGGAGAATCTCATGGGAAGGGCATAGGTGTTGTAGTTGATGGATGTCCAGCAGGGCTTTTTCTAAATGAAAGTACGGTTCAGGCATATCTTGACAGAAGAAAGCCTGGACAGACAAAGTATTCTACACCACGTAAAGAAGATGATACAGTGGAGATACTTTCTGGCACTTTTGAAAAACGTACAACAGGAACTCCTATATCAATGGTTGTATACAATAAGTCACAGCGTTCAAAGGACTATTCTGAAATATCGCAGATATACAGACCAGGACATGCTGACTATACATTTGATATGAAATATGGTTTCAGAGACTACAGAGGTGGCGGACGCTCTTCTGGGCGTGAAACCATTGGCAGGGTTGCAGCTGGCGCAGTTGCAGCAGAAGTGCTTAAAGAGTTTGGAATAGAGGTGTGTGCTTATACAAAGTCAGTGTGCGGCGTGACAATAGATGAAAATTATACAGAAAGCTTTTTAAATGGAAGTATACAAAAACTTCGCAATGATATGATGGAAAGTCCACTCTATATGCCAGACCATAAAGCGTCACAAAAGGCAGAGGAGTGCCTTTTACAGAGAATGCAGGAGAAAGACTCTGCTGGTGGTATAATAGAATGCATTGTGTCAGGTGTGCCAGTAGGGCTTGGAGAGCCTGTCTTTGAAAAGCTTGACGCAAACCTTGCGAAGGCTGTTATGTCTATAGGAGCAGTTAAAGGTGTAGAGATTGGAAGTGGCTTTGCAGCAGCATATTCTTCTGGTTCTTTAAACAATGACAGTTTTTATAGTGATAATAACACTGTATTAAAAAAGACAAATAACGCAGGAGGTATCTTAGGCGGTATAAGCGATGGCAGCAACATTGTATTAAGAGCAGCAATAAAGCCTACACCATCTATAGCACGGCAGCAGCATACTGTAAATAGAGATGGAAACGATAAAGATATAGAGATAAAAGGAAGACACGACCCTGTAATAGTCCCAAGAGCTGTGGTTGTGGTGGAAACAATGGTTGCTGTTTCTTTACTTGATATGCTTATGGTGTCAATGACATCACGGCTTGATTTAATGAAGAAGTTTTTTTGGGGATAAAATCTTAGCCTACACACATACTAGTTTTAATCATATGTTAATATCGTAGAGATTTTTACACATAAAAGATGGAGGTAAATTATGAGGTATTATCATTATGGATATAAAGATATTAATGAAACTAGTGATAAAGAAAATAATAGAGAATGTTTTATAACAGAGCTGGACAATATAAGAAAAGAGAATGTGTATAACAGCAGTCTTGTAATAGAAGATGATACAGTTTATGAGATTGACCAAGATTGTATAAGATGCAAGAAATAATTATAAAAAACATTTATAAATTAGAGCGGGCCAGCGCTAGCGGAATGTACCGCTGGCACTGGTCCTTTTGGTATACACAGTGTTTACTTTGCTGGCGAAATTAGAATCCACCACCACAGCAGCAGAGGAGAATTAAAATCCAGATTATTGAACCACATCCAGATTCACCACCACAGCTTCCGCCGAAGCCAGGGTTAAAACTACCGCCGCCACCACAGCAGCTGCAAAGGAGAAGCAGGATAATTATCCAGCTGCATCCATTTTCACTTGAACTGCATCCGCCACAATTTGTTGCTGCTAAATCACTCATAATATCCTCCAGTCTGTCGTTTTTGCGACAGTTAAATTTATTTACAGTCTTATACTATGCGGCATGGCTTGGACAGTTTACTAAAAATGAAAAAATAATTTTATCACAATAATAGTTAATATATGGGACATATTTTAACAAAATATATAGAGGTCGATTTATTATGAAGAAAAACAAATTTATAAAAATTATTTGCAGTATAACTTTTTGCATTTGCCTTATGGGTTGTACTGTTACTGGTGGAAGTGGTGATGTATATGTTCCTGACAATAGCCCAGAAGCCAGCGAAACGCATAAAGAGACAGAAGGAATTAGCCGTGAAAAAGCTATGGAAACAGCAGCAGCTTATATGGAAAATATGACTGTTGAAGAGAAAGTGGGACAGCTTTTTGTGGTAAATCTTGAATTGCTTGACACCAGAAATGGCAATTTTTATGAATGGAAAAGATTTACAAAAGTTATGAAAAAATCTCTAAATAAATACCATATAGGTGGTGTTATACTCTTTTCACGAAATATAGCGAATAGAAAGCAGACAAAAAGACTTATAAATAGTTTGCAAGAAAACAGCAATATACCACTTTTTATAACTGTAGATGAGGAAGGTGGAGACGTAGCAAGGATTGCTAGTAATAAAAAAATGGGAACAACTGCGTTTCCGTCTATGGAAGAGATAGGAAAAAACGAAGATGCATCATATGTGTATAAGATGGGAGAAACCATTGGTTCAGAAATAAAAGAACTCGGATTTAATGTTGACTTTGCACCTGTTGCAGATGTTAGAACAAGTGAGCTAAATTTAGAGATAGGTTCAAGGTCATTTGGTGGAGAACCGTCTAAAGTTGCTCAGATGGTTTCAGCTTTTGTAGAAAGCATACAAAAACAGGGCATAAGTGCATCTTTAAAACATTTTCCAGGACAAGGTTCTTCACAGGGAGATACACATATAGAAAGTGTAAATATAGACAGTAGCATTACAGGACTTAGAAAAAATGATTTTGTACCGTTTGAAGCTGGCATAGAAGCTGGCGCAGATTTTGTGATGGTATCGCATATTTCTGTAAGCAAAGTGACAGAAACAGCACAGCCAGCAAGTATGTCTAAGCTTATAATGGAAACAATATTGCGTGATGAACTTGGCTTTAAAGGTATTGTTATTACAGATGCAATGGATATGGCATCAATAACAGACACTTATACACCTGAAGAAGCAGTATATGGTGCAATAAGCGGCGGCGCTGATATAGTGCTTATGCCAGAAAAACTAGATGTAGCTTATAATGAAATATTAAGTAAAATAAATGATGGCACAATATCTATGGAACGGTTAGATGCATCTGTACTAAGGATTCTTACAGTGAAGTTTATGCGCATTGAAAATTTCAAATTATAAATATATATATTTTTTACCTTGCCATTTTGCTGAAAATTGTTATAATAAAAATTGTGATTACTTGTGCATGAGGAGGCAAAATAAATTAAATGAAAAATAATGAGACAGAACTTGGCGAAGAATGTGGTGTTTTTGGCATGTATGATTTAGATGGCAACGATGTGGCCTCTTTAATTTATTATGGCCTTTTTTCTTTACAGCATAGAGGTCAGGAAAGCTGTGGCATAGCTGTGAGTTGTACTAATGGACCTAAGCGTAATTCATCTGTACGCAAAGGCATGGGGCTTGTTAATGAAGTGTTTGATGCCTCCTCGCTAGAAAATATGCATGGAGATATCGGAGTAGGTCATGTCCGCTATTCTACGACAGGAGCAAGTATTGCAGAGAATACACAGCCATTAGTCCTTAACTATATTAAGGGAACTCTTTCAGTAGCGCATAATGGCAACCTTGTTAATGCAGTAGAGCTTAGGAGAGAACTTGAGTTAAGCGGCGCAATCTTTCAGACAAGCATTGATTCAGAAGTTATAGCATATCTTATTGCAAGAGAAAGACTCAAAGCAGGAAATGCAGAGGAGGCAGTAAAAAGAGCTGCTAAAAGACTTAAAGGGGCATATTCACTTGTTGTGGCAAGTCCTAGAAAGCTTATAGGCGCAAGAGACCCTTTTGGTTTTAGACCACTGTGCATTGGAAAGAAGGGCAATGCTTATATACTCTCATCAGAGACGTGTGCTCTTGATACAATAGGCGCTAAATTTGTGCGTGATGTACAGCCTGGAGAAATTGTGGCAATTACAGCAGATGGTATAAAATCCGATATGAGTATGGCTAAAAATCATACAGCAAGATGTATATTTGAATATATATATTTTGCACGACCAGATAGCTATATAGATGGAATATGTGTACATGAATCAAGGCTTACTGCTGGCAAGATTTTGGCACAGACGCATTCTGTAGACGCAGACATAGTTACAGGAGTGCCAGATTCTGGCAATGTAGCAGCTATGGGCTATGCGATGGAATCAGGTATACCTTATGGCGCAGCATTTGTAAAAAACAGCTATGTTGGACGCACATTTATAAAACCTAAGCAATCGTCCAGAGAATCGAGTGTTATGGTGAAACTTAATGTATTAAGAAATGTTGTAGATGGCAAAAGAGTTATAATGATTGATGACTCTATTGTACGTGGCACTACATCTGCACGTATAGTTAAGATGTTAAAAGATGCAGGCGCAAAGGAAGTGCACGTGCGCATAAGTTCACCGCCATTTTTATATCCATGTTATTTTGGAACTGACATACCTTCAAGTGACCAACTTATTGCTTGTAACTATACTGTTGAAGAACTATGTAAGCTTATAGGTGCTAATTCACTTGGCTATCTTGACATAAACCGCTTAGGTGAGCTTACAGGTAATAAATTGGATTACTGTAGTGCGTGTTTTTCAGGAAAATATCCTGTAGAGCCTCCTAAAGAGGATATACGAGGAGATTGTGAAAAATAATATATTATATGGAGGTAAAATCATGAATAATGATAGATATACAAGTCCGCTTTCAGAACGTTACGCAAGCAAAGAGATGCAGTACATTTTTTCACCAGACAAAAAGTTTAAAACATGGAGAAAGTTGTGGATTGCACTTGCTGAGGCTGAAAATGAACTTGGTTTAAAGAATGAAAAGGGAGAATATGCTGTAACAAAAGAACAGATACAAGAGCTTAAATCACATGCAGAAGATATAAATTATGATGTCGCTAAAGAAAGGGAAAAACTTGTGCGCCATGATGTTATGTCACACGTCTATGCGTATGGAGTGCAGTGTCCTAATGCAGCAGGGATAATTCACCTTGGTGCAACTTCATGCTATGTTGGTGATAATACAGATATAATAGTTATGTCAGAGGCACTTAAACTTGTGCACAGTAAATTAGTCAATGTTATTGACAAGCTTGCAAAGTTTGCACTTAAATATAAAGATATGCCTTGTCTTGCTTTTACACATTTTCAGCCAGCACAGCCTACAACTGTAGGCAAGCGTGCAACACTGTGGATTCAGGAATTTATGATGGATTTAAAAGACTTAGAATATGTTATAGATTCATTAAAACTTCTTGGCTCAAAAGGCACAACGGGCACACAGGCAAGCTTTATGGAACTTTTTGATGGTGATGAGGAAAAAGTTAAACAACTTGACAATATTATTGCTAAGAAGATGGGATTTGATGAATGTTTTCCTGTATCAGGACAGACATATTCACGAAAGCTTGATACCAGAGTGTTAAATGTACTTGCAGGCATTGCAGCAAGTGCACACAAGTTTGCGTGTGATATACGTTTACTACAACATTTGAAAGAAGTTGAAGAACCATTTGAAAAGAATCAAATAGGCTCTTCTGCTATGGCTTATAAGAGAAATCCTATGAGATGCGAAAGAATTACATCACTTGCACGATATGTTATGTCAGATGTAACCAATGCGATGTATACATCGGCTTGCCAGTGGTTTGAAAGAACACTCGATGACTCTGCCAATAAGCGCATAAGTATACCAGAGGGATTCCTTGCAACAGATGGCATACTGGATTTAGTACTAAACGTTACAGATGGACTTGTTGTTTATGATAAAGTTATAGAAAAACATCTTATGTCTGAGCTTCCTTTTATGGCGACAGAAAATATTATGATGGATGCAGTCAAAGCAGGCGGCGATAGGCAAGAGCTTCATGAAGAGATACGAAAGCTTTCTATGCAGGCAGGTGAAAATGTTAAAAAGTACGGAAAAGAAAACAACCTTTTGCAGCTTATTGCACAGAATGATAAATTTCCTATGAATGAAGAAGAGCTTAAAAACACTATGCATACTTCAAAATATATAGGACGTGCCATATCACAGACTGAAGAATATATAAAGGAATTTGTAGTACCTGTTCTTGATAATAATAAAGACATTTTAGGCATAAAACCAGAAATTAATGTATAACAAAATTATTATAAGGCGTACAGCCAGATTAGGGGGAAGTGTGCTATGGGAAGTAAAAGAATATTAACAACAAAGGCACAGGCTGGAATGGTAGTTTCTGCTGATGTCTATACATCAGATGCACAACTTGTAATTCCTAAAGGAACAGTCCTTACAGACGAAATTATAGATGCATTAAGAAGCCACTCTATATTTGCAGTCAGAATAGAAACAGATGCTGTTATTCTAGACGATGAAATTTATGATGATGAAATAATAGAAGAATTAGAGCAGGGCTCTTTAGAAGAAGAAACTGGCATTAAGACAGAATATTACAGCCATATAAAGAACACTCCTGACTTTAAAGAATTTCAGTCTACATTTATAAATAGCGTTGATAATTTAGAAAGTATGTTTAATAATGTCGTAACAAATAATGATCAAATTGACACAGAACTTTTACTTGCTGATGTCAAATCTGTTATTGCAAAGGGCAAAAACAGTATGCATATCTTTGATATGTTACAGTGCATGAGAGGATATGATGATACGACATATGTGCATTGTATGAATGTATCTTTGTTAAGTAACATGATTGGCAGGATTGTATATCCTAATATATCACATGAAGAACTAGATGTACTTATATTGTCAGGACTGCTTTGTGATATAGGTAAGATATTAATACCAGAAGAAATTCTTATGAAGAAAGGCAGGCTTTCTGTGTCTGAGTACAATATAGTCAAGACGCATGTATTCCATGGAAGCAATATTTTAAATGGAATTAACAATCTTGACCCACGTATATCAGAAGTTGCAATGCGTCATCATGAAAGGTGCGACGGCAGCGGATATCCTGGCGGATATAGGAAAGACCAGATAGAGGAATTTGCAAGAATTGTTGCAATCGCTGATACATATGACGCTATGACATCTGAAAGAGTTTACCGTGAGGCAATATGTCCGTTTGATGTTATGCATATGTTTGAAAGAGAGGGCTTTGTAAAATATGATGTAAAATATTTGCTTCCTTTCCTTGACAGAGCTGCACAATCATTTGTCAATGCAAAAGTAAAGCTTTCAACTGGTGAAATTGGTAGAGTTATAATGATTAATAAAAAAGAATTGTCAAAACCTATTGTAAAAGTTAAGGATAGATTTTATGATTTGTCAAGAGATAATTCTATAAGTATAAAGAAAGTACTTGAGTAGTATATTAAATTTGCCGTATTATGCGGCGGAATGGAGGAAATTATGGTAACAGCTATTGTTGGAGCTAACTGGGGTGATGAAGGCAAAGGTAAGATTACAGATATGCTTGGTAAGGAGTCAGATATTATTGTTCGATTTCAGGGAGGAAGCAATGCTGGACATACCATTATTAATGACTATGGCAAATTTGCTCTCCATCTGCTTCCGTCAGGTGTTTTTTATAATCATACAGTTAATATAATCGGAAATGGAGTAGCTTTAAATATTCCATATCTGATTAATGAATTAAATGAGCTTGTAAAAAGAGGAGTGCCAAAACCTAAAGTTCTTGTATCTGACAGAGCACAAATTCTTATGCCATATCATATAGCATTTGATGAATATGAGGAAGAACGTCTTGGCGGTAAGTCATTTGGCTCTACAAAATCAGGCATAGCACCATTTTATTCAGATAAATATGCTAAAATTGGCATTCAGGTATCAGAGCTTTTTATGGATGATTTAGCATTAAGAGAAAAAGTTGAAGGAATCTGTGTAAAGAAAAATGTTATGCTGAAATATTTTTATAACAAACCAGAGCTTAATATAGATGAACTGCTTGATACTTTGCATAGTTATCGTGATATGATAATGCCTTATGTGTGTGATGTATCTGCATATCTGCACCAAGCGATTAAAGAAGGCAAAAACATACTTCTTGAAGGACAGCTTGGTTCATTAAAAGACCCTGACCATGGCATATATCCTATGGTTACATCTTCATCAACACTCGCTGCATATGGGGCAGTTGGAGCTGGAATACCTCCATATGAGATAAAAAGAATTGTCACAGTTGTAAAAGCATACTCAAGCGCAGTAGGAGCAGGTGAATTTGTAAGTGAGATACTTGACGAAGAACAAGCAGACACACTAAGAAAGCATGGCGGTGATGGCGGTGAATATGGTGCAACTACAGGTCGTCCAAGGCGTATGGGCTGGTTTGACGCAGTTGCAACACGCTATGGCTGTGCGATACAAGGTGCTACAGAAGTAGTGCTTACAGTGCTTGACTGTCTTGGCTATCTTAAAGAAATACCTGTGTGCACTGGCTATGAGATTGATGGAGAAGTAGTTAAAGATTTTCCTGTAACAGCAAAACTTGCTAAAGCAAAGCCAGTATATGAAGTACTTCAAGGCTGGAATTGTGATATAAGTGGAATTGATGAATATGATAAACTTCCAGAAAACTGCCGCAAATATGTTGAATTTATCGAAGAACATATAGGTGTGCCTATTCGTATGATTTCAAACGGTCCAAAAAGGACAGACATTATCTATCGTAAATAGCATTGTAAAAGAGGCATCTTTATGAATTATGGAGAACAGCAAATAAATAAAAAAATTAAAAAGCTTGCGTCTTCTAAAAATAAAATTTTAAACAGAATACATTTGTACAGTATCTTTTTCCTTGTATTATTGCTTGCATCAGCTTTTCTTATCCTGTCATTTTGTATGGCTGGTGTACTTAGAGGTCTTATTGACAGTGTACCTTCACTTTCAGAAACAGAACTTATGCCAACGGGATATGCAACTACTATTTATGATACAGATGGCAATGTTACACAGACCCTCGTAGGCTCTGATGCAAACAGAATATATGTCAATATAGACAAAATTCCCCTGTGTGTACAGCACGCATTTGTAGCTATTGAAGATGCGAGATTTTATGAGCATAAGGGAATAGATTTAAAAGGAATTTTAAGAGCTCTTTATTCAGGTGTTATAAGCGGTGGAGGTATTGAGCAAGGAGCAAGTACCATTACACAACAGCTTCTTAAAAACCAAGTATTTGGTGGAGGCAACGAAACTTCACTATCTGCAAAACTAACACGTAAAATACAAGAACAGTGTCTTGCGATTAATTTGGAAAACAATATGGATAAAGACCAGATTCTTGAATATTACCTTAATACAATAAACTTAGGGCAAAACACTTTAGGAGTTGAAGCTGCAAGCAAAAGGTACTTTGATAAATCTGTATCAGAGCTTACAGTGTCAGAGGCAGCTGTGCTTGCAAGTATTGTACAAAGCCCTACAGAATATAATCCAATCAATCATGCAGAAGATAACGCAGCAAGGAGAAAGCTTGTACTTAAAGCTATGCTTGAACAGGAATATATATCAGAAGATGAATACGAAGATGCACTTGGCGATGATATCTATTCTTTTATAAAAGATGTCAATGAAAAGAAGATTTCAGAAAAACGCACAGTTAATTCATATTATGTAGATGCAGTTATAGACAGTGTAATAAAAGACCTTAAACAAGAGCTTGGCTACACAGAAACACAAGCTTATAATGCTGTGTACAGAAGAGGGCTTAGGATATTTTCATGCCAGAATAATGAAATACAAAATATATGTGACAGTGTTATTAACGATGATAGTTATTATCCCAAAAATACAGTAAAATACTTGTCCTATAGTCTTTCAGTGAAAAATCCATCAGGAGAAATATCTGCATATACAGAAAACGACATAAAGTCATTTTATTCTGACAACAAAGGCAAAGAAATAAATCTTTATTTTAAAAAAAAGAAAAATGCAAATAAATATATAGAAGCTTTTAAAGGCAGTATCACTGAAAATGGAAGTGAAGTTGTAAGCGAAAGTATTAATTTTATTAAACAGCCACAGACATCATTTGTATTGCTTGAACAATCTACAGGCTATGTACAGGCTATTGTAGGCGGACGTGGTGAAAAGACAGCAGACAGAACATTTAACAGAGCAACGCTTTCAAAAAGACAGCCAGGCTCGACATTTAAAGTGCTTTCAACGTATCTGCCCGCACTTGATACTTGCGGCATGACACTTGCCACTGTCGAAGAAGATGCACCATATAAATATCCAGGTACTAATATTCAGATAAGAAACTGGGAAGGCACAGGACACAGGGGATTTATAACATTAAGAGATGCAATAGTTTTATCCAATAATACAGTAACTGTAAAAATATTTGAAAAAGTCACACCACAGACGGGATTTGATTATCTTTTAAACCTTGGAATTTCTACACTGGTAGATAAAAAACAAACAGAAGATGGAAAAGTATACACAGATATTCAGCTTCCTACAGCACTTGGCGGACTTACAGACGGTGTGACTAATCTTGAACTAACTGCTGCCTATGCAAGTATTGCAAATGGCGGAACGTATATAGAACCAGTGTTTTATACAAGAATAATAGACAATAACGGCAGAGTGCTTTTAGAGAAAAAACCTAACACTAAAAAAGTTATAAAAGCGTCTACTGCATGGCTTCTTACAGATGCAATGGAAGATGTTATATCTAAAGGCACAGGCAAAGTAGCACAGTTTGATGATATAAAGATGCCACAGGCAGGTAAAACAGGAACTACATCTGATAACACAGATTTTTGGTTTGAAGGCTATACGCCATATTACACCGCTGGTATATGGTCTGGCTATGACCTTAATACAGCGCAGCCTTCAGGAGATTATCATAAGAAAATGTGGAAAGACATTATGGAGAGAGTCCATAAAAAAAAGAATCTTGAATATCAAAAGTTTAAGAAGCCCGAGGATATTGTATCATGTCAAATATGCACAAAATCAGGACTTCTTGCAAGTATGGATACATGCCCACACGCAGAAGATGGCTCTTATATACGTACAGAATACTTTGCAAGAGGCACACAGCCACAAAAGAAATGCAATCTTCATGTAAATTACGCACCCACTTCTTAGAGTGAACCTAGCATAACTATATACGTAAAAATCCCGCATGTCCCTGCATCCATATAGTACCTTTAAAGCGCCTGCCTACCATAGGCTCGCCTACAAGATCTTTGCTGTTAATACTAATATTCATTACAACATCATTGCAGTTTATAAGCAATTCATATATGTTTTCATTAGTATAAGGGTTATTCGCCCTGCTCCAGTTAAGTATCGTTCCGAGTATAGAGTAATTATCTGATTCAGAACCGTATGGAATAAAACTTGTTTCAACGATGCTGTATAAATCTTCTGTTTTGATACGTTTGTTTATACGTGTACTTAAATCTATTTCATCAACTGTAAGGCTGTCAATAGCATCTTGGTCGCCATTCTTGGCTTTAGCTATAAGTTGATTACGTATATGTGTCCTTAAATTTCTCTTCTCTTGCGCATCCTTATTCTGTTCAGTTCCAAGAATAATAATGCCGCTTAAAGAAAGTCCTGAAAGTGATAATTTTGCTTTACACGGTGTGTTTTCCGGACAAGCAAGATGAAGATAGTCCACAGCATTTTGCAGATAAAAAATCATCGAAATGCCTAGACGGTAGTCATCACACATTCCTGTAAAAGCACTTGTATCTACTCTGTGATTTATAGTTACATCTTCATGAGAAGTGACAAGCATACTTTCACAGTATGGAAAATAATGTTCAAGATGGAAAAAACCAAGTTTGTCATACTCACCACGTATAGTAATACCTGTATGCGCAGCAAATTCTTTAGTTATTTCTGTATATATATTTCCGTTAGAATACTTTACTTTCTTTGTCCAACTTGGCTTATCCATAATTATGCCAAGCAGCTTTTTCATTTCTTGTTGTGTAGTAATGTTGTTAAAGCCTATGGCTCTTAAAAAACGATGCATGTTTTCCTCACATTCCTGCGCAGTTTTTGCGCATCTTAAAGTTTGGGCTATATATGCTATATATGCAATAATACTACTTGATTCAACAGTGTGCAAGTAAAATATCAAGAAGCAAGCCACAAACTAAAAAAGCTTATATACTTAAACAGGATAAAAATAAAATAGCCTTATCATCTAAGGATAAAGCTAGAATTTTCGAGCCGTACATTTATTAGTCGCAGACGGTATGCGAGCAATATTTTCGACAAGTAAAGTTACAGTATTTGAAATAATAGAGATATTTCTTTTAACATATAGCCAACAAGTTATAATATATCTAGTATAACTTGTTGGCTTATTATTATTTCTAATAATTTAATCTAGTGAACTTTTCATAAAAGGCACAGACCATAAAAGTCTGCGGTAGTTTACATTAGTTTGGAAAAGGTATGTTTTTATTCAGTAGTATTAGTATTGCTTCCGCCACTATTGGCGTTGTTTTCTTGGTTATCTGTTGAGTCGTTTGGAAATGTTTGTTCAAACTTTAACTGAGCATATTTAGAACAGTCTATTGTCGAAATATAATATTCAAAATTTTTAGTAGCTGAGCTTTCACCTTTCAGTGGTAGATAATAATAAAATTTTTCCTCATTAGAAAAATCACTTTCTGTAAAACCATATGAAGGCAAAGCTTTAGAAATATCCTCATCATAGTATTTTTTCTTTGTTATATAGACATTTTTTCCCTCACTTGCATTAGGTTGTGTAATTTTTATGAAAATATTATAATTCTTATACCTATCCTCCTTGGTTACATTCTTAATTATATCTAATTTATATGTATCTGTGTCATTGTTTTTTGTCAATTTAAAATTTGAATCTGATGAATCTGATGCTAGTGGTTCTAGTTCAACTTGTAATTGTTCTTTCAAGTTATTTATAGTTACATCTACAGTTTTAGATTCAATTCCTATTTCACTGCCAAAATTAATATTAAATTTCATTGTTGCTGTACCTTTTGTTACTGTAACCTTGTCAGCTGTTGCAATATATGCACAGGAAATTTTAAGACCAGTTTCATCTATTTTATAATCTGCGCCCATAATAAAGTTAGAGTTACCTACACTAACTTTTACTTCTGTCTTAGATAAAGCGTCACTAGCATTACCATTATTATATTCAACAGTATTATTAGTATTTGCGAGTTTGCTTTTCTCGTCTTCAGTTAATTCATTACTCAATGGAATTATATACCACCAGTTTTCGTTAAATACCTTTTTTCTATTCTCAAGTGTGTTGTTAGTATCATTAGCTATAGTTATTTCTTTTGCTCCTGTTTCTGGCAGTAAATTTACACCATTTCCTCCTTCTACATTTTTATTATAAAATGCACTCATAAAATTTTCAATTTTTTTATTAAGGTCAGAAGCGGCTATTGTTATTGGTGTATCAGCAAATATTTTCTTTTCTGTAAAAGCTGCTGTTACCGTTACATTTGCTGCTGGCATAATAAATGTATATTTCTTAATATTGCTAACTCCAGTTGTGGCATCTTCAGTTGAAGAAACTTCAGTTTTTGTAATATTAGCACTGTTACTATCTGTTATCGTTACTTCACCCACTTTATAAAAATCATCTGGGGTTACAGTAAGTGTAACTATATCACCCTCTTTAGCAGTAGTAATAGTAGTACCAGATTCAGATTTAACTTCAACTGTTCCATTTGCTGGTGTTGATGTTGAAACAGTAATGCTGTAAGCAGTAGGTGTAGATTCTGGTGAAGCTGTTGGCTTATCCGTTGGTGCATTTGTCGGTGTAGCTGTCGGTGCATTTGTTGGTGTAGCTGTCGGTGCATTTGTTGGTGCGACTGTCGGCGCAACTGTCGGTGCGACTGTTGGTGCTACTGTTGGTGTTGCTGTTGCACTGCTGCTAGAGTTTCCTCCTGATGGTATATAGTTATAATTATAATTACCAGAACTGCTTGAGCTACCAGAACTTGTGCTTGTAGATGTAGATTGAACAGTCTGGCTGCCGCCGTTTGCAGATACATTAACTGCTGTGCCGTCTGTCTTTGTAACCTGTATTGTTTCATTTGCATGGTTATCTACTTTTACATTAGCAGAGTTACTTGTAATCTTAACGCTGCTTTTTTCTGCTCCTTGATTTAAGGAAACAGTATTATTTCCTGAGCTTTCTACTGTTACGGCTATTGATGTTGTTAAAGTAGCATTATCAGATAATTTCATTGGAATTGATGATGATGTTGTTCCAGATACATTTACATTTGTATCTTTAGATGCTGTAACATTATTTACTTTACCAGCATTATTGACTTCCATAGATACAGTAGCTTTTTCTGCTCCGAGTGCTACGTCACCTATAGTACCATCTACAACGAATTTAACGTCTGCCTGTGGTGCATTTACATTAACATTGTCTATCTTACCTTTAACTTGAACGGTGACTTTAGCACTGTCTGCCTGTGCTGGAAGTGATACTTTTCCTACTGAACTTCCTGCTTCTGCAGATACTTGTGCATTAACACCAGCTGCATTAAAGCCTACTTCGTTTACTGTTCCACGTACTTGTAGTTTTACATCTGCTTTTGGCTGTGAGAAAATGATTTTTTCTACTACAGCTTTTACAGCTACTACAATACGTGAAACGGTAGCTTCTACCGTAATTATATTTCCTGATGTAAGTTCCTCATATGTATCTTGTTTAATTGCACGAATTGTAATAGATTTAAACTGACCGCTGTTTGCTACATCTGCCTTTGGCGCATCTACAGTAAAATCTACGTTTTTATAGCTGCCTTCTGGCACGGTAAATTTTTCTGCTGCATCTGTCTTTAAAGTAATGCTTGTAAGAGATGGTTGTTTTAAAGCTAATTCCAACTCACTTTGTGTACTTACTGTTTTAGATGTTTCTGTCTTTGCTGGTGTTGTTGGCGATGGTGCAGGTGTTTCTGCTGGTGCATTTGTCGGTGTTGGTGCTTCTGTTGGTGTCTCCACTGGTGTTTCTGTTGGAGTATTTTTTGTCGGTGTTGGTTTTTTTACTGCTTTAACTTTTACTTTGCAAGTCAGTTTCTTTATCTTTGCATTTCCTTTTTTATTTGTTCTGGAAAGCGTAACTACAATTTTTGCATTGCCTGCTTTCTGTGCTTTTAAATTTACATATGTTTTTTTATTTACTGCTTTACAAATTTTTGAATTATTTGAAACAGCTTTTTTTACTTTCCAGCCAAGAGTGTTGTTTTTTAATTTTAGTTTAAATGATTTTCCTACAGATAATGTCTTAGAAGTAGTTTTTAATCCAACACTTTTTGTGGCGGCTGATGCAACTTTTAAATCTGAAACTGTGAATAATGAGATTACCATTGCAAGAGATAATATAATTGCAATAGCTTTCTTTCCATATTTTTTATTCATAATCAATTAGCAAGGAAATTCTATATCTTTAAGCAATAAAAGAATTATGCCTTGCACCCTCCTTTTTATTTTTAGGCATATTTTGTATTATAGTCCAGTATATGCCAAACTGTTAGATTCTTAATTAGTTAAACTAGTTTTGTAGTTTTAAGCACTGGTTTTAGAATAGATTACACCTCTCTTTCTTACATATACTTGTTTTCTCAAACTTCGCATATCAATATACGAAGTTTAAAACATAATTGTAAATGATAGTGCTTTTGTATGTAAAAATAACTGTAAAGCAGATAGAATATATTAATGCGTAAAGTTATAGATTATATGCAACATCTATGTAATATCTACTGCTTTACAGTTAATACAGTGTGTCAAAAAGTGTACTTTTT
>DESG01000023.1:0-2292 GCA_002361175.1 Lachnoclostridium sp. UBA3320
TATAAAAAATATTAATTACTGAAATTGAATAATAATATTATATAGCAATATTAGAATAAATGCAAGAAATTCTAGTATTAAACATTCAGATAAATTAATCAAAAATGGTTGCTTTGTTATAAACGAAGTAATATAATTGTTATCATATTTAATAAAAATAGAAAAAGAGGATAATTACATGGCATTAGATGGAATTACTATAGCAGCTCTTGTAAACGAGCTTAAAAATACAATAAATGGAGCACGCATCACCAAGATAGCACAGCCTGAAAAAGACGAGCTTTTGCTTACTATCAAACAGAGTATAAGTGATAACAGCGGCACAAAACGCTTTCAAAAACGGCTTGTGGTGTCAGTTAATCCAAGTCTGCCACTTATATACCTAAGTGACGAAAACAAGCCATCACCCAAATCTGCTCCTGTTTTTTGTATGGTTTTAAGAAAACATCTTAACAACTGCAAAATTACAGATATAAAACAGATAGGACTTGAACGTGTAATACGCATAGAACTTGAACATTTAAATGAAATGGGAGACTTGTGCAAAAAGTTTCTTATAATTGAGCTTATGGGCAAACACAGCAATATTATTTTTTGTGACAATAATAATAAAATAATAGATAGTATCAAACATATTTCACTTCTTGTAAGTTCAGTAAGAGAAGTTCTTCCAGGGAGAGATTACTTTATACCAGATACACAAAAAAAATACGACCCATTTACTATTACAGAAAAAGAATTTACAGAGCAGATACTTTTAAAGCCGATGGAAATACAAAAAGCGATATACACTTCACTTACAGGATTTAGTCCTGTTATGTCCAATGAACTTATATATATTTCCTCACTTTCTGATAAAAAAAATACGGCAGAACTTACTGAGATGGAGAGACTTCACTTGTACCGAAATTTTACAACAATTATGGAAAAAGTGAAAAATGCAAGCTTTACACCGAATATTATTTATAAGGAAGATGTACCTGTTGAGTTTTCGTGTATACCGCTTTCTATGTATACTGATGATGGCAGGTATACTGTAAAAGAATGTGACAGTGTAAGTTATATGCTTTACTCATACTATTCAGCCAAAGAAGTACATTCTCGCATACGACAAAAGTCATATGATTTGCGTAAAATAACAAATACTGCACTAGAACGTGTACACAAGAAATATGATTTACAGTCAAGGCAGTTAAAAGATACAGAAAAAAGAGATAAATACAAAGTATATGGCGAACTTCTTACAACATATGGATATGAATTAAAAGGCGGAGAAAAAAGTTTTACATGCGACAATTATTACACAAATGAAAAAATAACTATACCACTTGATGAAAATATGAGTGCAGTTGAAAATGCAAAGCGTTTTTATGAAAAATATTCCAAATTAAAGCGCACATTTGAAGCATTAACTATACAACTTGAAGAGACAAAGCAGGAAATTTCACACCTTGAATCAATTAGCAATGCACTTGATATTGCAAGACAAGAAGAAGACCTTACAATAATAAGACATGAACTTTCTGAATTTGGTTATATAAAGCGTTATGCCGAAAAAGGAAAAGGCAATAAAAAAACTGCTAAAAGTAAACCTCTTCACTATATTTCTTCAGATGGTTTTGATATATTTGTCGGGAAAAACAATTACCAAAATGATGAACTTACATTTAAAATTGCTACAGGTAACGATTGGTGGTTTCATGCTAAGGCAAGTGCTGGCTCACATGTTATAGTAAAAACTGAAGGAAAAGAACTTCCTGACCGTTCATTTGAAGAAGCTGCGAGGCTTGCGGCATACTATTCTAAAGCAAGAGAACAAGGCAAGGCGGAAATAGACTATATTCAGAAAAAGCATATTAAAAAGCCAAACGGAAGCAAACCAGGATTTGTAGTTTACTACACTAATTATTCAATGACAATCGAAACAGATATAAGCGGAATACAGGAGGCAGCGGAATGATAAAATCTGACAATCATGTACACACAGCATTTTCAACAGACAGCAGTACACCTATGGAACCAATGCTTACAAAAGCTATAGAGCTTGGATTTTCATCTATATGCTTCACAGACCATATGGACTATGACTTTCCGTCACAAAATGGCAAAGTAGAGTTTTTGCTTGATATGCCTGCATACTTTAACGAAATGAAACGCCTTGAAGCACTATACCCACAGATATGTATACGAAGAGGTATTGAGCTAGGACTGAAAAAAAATGTTATAAATCAGTGTGTAGAACTTGTCAATAAATATAAATTTGATTTTATAATAGCTTCTACACATTTAGTT
>DESG01000023.1:2546-9322 GCA_002361175.1 Lachnoclostridium sp. UBA3320
TGCCATATTAAAATACTATGAAGCAACCCTTGAAAATGTAAAAAGTAGTGCAGACTTTGACGTTTATGGGCATATTGATTATATTACAAGATATACTCCATATATGAAAAAACTACGCAAAGATAACTTGCATGATGACGCATATTCCCTTAAAACAGCAGAAGATTTTCTTGACATAATAGAAGAAATATTTAAGGTTCTTATATATAACGGAAAAGGCATTGAAATAAACACTGGAGGCTTAAAATACGGCACAAATCACACAAACCCACATGAAGAAATTCTAAAGCTTTACCATAAATTAGGAGGAGAGATTATAACAGTTGGCTCAGATGCACATGAAACAAAACATTTAGGATTTAGTTTTGACAAAGTACCAGAAATATTAAAATCATGTGGTTTTAAATATTATACAGAATTTACAGGGCGAAAAGCTAAAATGCTTACTATGTAAAGTAAAATTTGGCAGGAGATTGATTGTTTCCTGCCAAATTGAATCACTTAGTGTTTGCTCTAGTTCTAATCTATATTATTATCTGCTTCTTCTATTTTATCATCTTCTAGCTTGCCATCTTCTAATACAGGTTTTGATGTCATAAATTTTTTTATAACATTTACAATTCCATCTTCATCATTGGACGTTGTGACATAATCCGCCATGTCTTTTACTTCTTTTTGTGCATTGCCCATTGCAACGCCCATTCCTGCATAACGAAGCATTGGCAAGTCATTATAACTGTCACCTATGCAAATTACTTTTTCTCGCTGCATATCAAGATGTTTGGCAAGTTTTTCAACTGCAACTCCTTTGTCTACATATCTTGGAAGCAGTTCAACATAATATGGGTCAGACCTGAATACGTTAAGTCTATCTCCAAATTCTTTATCCATTATTTTCTCAACTTCTGCCATATGCTCAGGCGTGCCGCTTAAAAGGAACTTATTAAATGGGAAGTTAATTGCTTTTGCAAAATCATTTACCTCACGTATTATAACATCACATGCCTGTGCATCAATCTTTAAGTACTCATTCAAACCATTGCCAGATATCATTTCCCTTGTATTATCATTGTAGACTACTATTGCAGCACCCACTTTCTTAGCAGCTTCAAGCACTGGTTTTATAAGCTCTGGTGAAACCATCTGATTGTAAATACACTCTCCTGTCTTACAGTTTACTACAGTAGTTCCATTATAAGCAATAACATAACCACCATACTGTTCGAGTGAAATATTTGCTGCAGTTTTTCTTATTCCTGCGATAGAGCGCCCTGAAGCAATAGCAATTACTTTACCACGTTTCTGTGCATCAATTATGGCATCTCTTGTATTGTCTGATATCTGTTTATCTGAGCCGACAAGTGTGCCATCAACATCAAGCACAAGCATGTCATAATTGTCCCCTTCAGGCTCTTGAATACCTTTAACTTTACGGAATATCTTCATAAATTCTTTACCTGTAATTGTTTCATGTTCAATAAGGAACTCTGCAAGACTGTCAAGTGCATTTCTGTCACCAGATAAAAGCTTCTCTGCCTTAGCATAGCATTCCTTAAGAATCCTCATAACTTCTTTATCTATTTCAGCCTCTGTGGCATCACCACAATTTAACACTGTACGACCGTCAAGGTACTTGCCCTCTACGGATTCAAGTCCAATCATACCAAATTTTTCAGTCATGCCATACTGTGTTACCATAGCTCTTGCAAGCTGTGTAGCCTTTTCTATATCATTAGAAGCACCTGTTGTTATTGAATTAAATACAAGCTGTTCTGCTGCTCTGCCGCCAAAAAGCGTTACAATACGTGTAAGTATCTCCTCTTTGCTCATAAGATACTTTTCTTCTTCTGGCACTTGCATTACATAGCCAAGAGAACCCATAGTCCTTGGCACAATCGTAATCTTTTGAACAGGTTCAGCATCCTTTTGGAGTGCTGTGACAAGCGCATGACCTACTTCATGATATGCAACTATTCGTTTCTCTTCCTTGCCTAATATTCTGTCCTTTTTCTCTTTACCAGCTATTACCACTTCAACAGCCTCAAATAAATCAGACTGACTTACTGCTTTTCTTCCTGCCCTTACAGCCATAATTGCAGCTTCATTAATCATATTTGCAAGGTCAGAACCAACAGCACCACTTGTTGCCAATGCGATTGCATCAAAGTCCACGGAATCGTCCATAAGAACGTCTTTAGCGTGTACTTTAAGTACGTCAACCCTGCCTTTAAGGTCAGGCTTTTCTACAATTATTCTTCTATCAAATCGTCCAGGTCTTAAAAGTGCCTTGTCAAGTACTTCTGGTCTATTAGTAGCTCCAAGTATTACAAGACCTTTAGAACTGTCAAAACCGTCCATTTCAGATAAAAGCTGGTTTAATGTCTGTTCACGTTCGTCATTGCCGCCTCCATACTGTGTGTCACGGCTTTTTCCAACTGCGTCAATTTCATCAATAAAAATAATACATGGAGCCATTGACTGTGCCTGTTTAAACAAATCTCTTACCCTTGATGCACCGACACCTACAAACATCTCTACAAAATCTGAGCCTGACAGTGAAAAAAATGGCACTCCTGCTTCTCCTGCAACTGCTTTGGCAAGTAATGTCTTACCAGTTCCTGGAGGGCCTACAAGAAGAGCACCTTTTGGCAATTTGGCACCTATATCAGAATACTTCTGAGGATTGTGAAGAAAATCTACAAGCTCAGTAAGAGACTCCATAGCTTCCTCTTGCCCTGCAACATTTTTAAATGTAACTCCTGTTTCTTTTTGGACATACATCTTAGCAGTACTTTTGCCAACTCCCATAACACCGCCTGAGCCTTTAGACATCATACGGAATATGAAAAACAGTCCACCCCATAAAAGCAGTATAGGCAGCAGTGTAGTAACTACCATATATAAAATACTAGATGTACCACTTGATACTTCTCTTGAAAACTTGACATCAGCATTATTTAACCTTTCCACAAGATTGTAATCCATGGATATAACGCCCGTATAATAAGTAATTTCATAAAGAGTACTGCCCTGAGACACAGGAATTATCTTAATTCTATCTGATGAAAGAACTACTTCCTTGACCTGTCCATCTTCAAGCATTTGTATAAATTGGTCATATGTTATCTCTCTATTTGATGCTTTTTCTACTTGGCTGTTCATAAAAGAAAAAACAAGAAACATACCAAGTGCAATTACAAGGCATATTATTATATTTTTTCTATTTTGATTTTTCTTGGGGTCTTGTCGGTTATTATTATTATTGTCCAAATCTTCGCCTCCTTTATCTCCCTCTAAAGATTATAATACTTACACATTATAAAACTAGCTTTGAGATAAATCAATACATTATACTGTGAATTATGTCTGAAATTTATAAAAAAATGATTGAACATGGTATAGTTTATAGGGTATAATGAAAAATATTGGTAAAATCATAATGCAAGGAGGAAAATTAAATGGCAGTCAAATACGTGTTTGTTACAGGAGGAGTTGTATCAGGTCTTGGAAAAGGAATAACTGCTGCTTCACTTGGAAGATTACTTAAAATGCGTGGCTATAGTGTCACAATACAAAAATTCGACCCATATATAAATATTGACCCAGGCACAATGAACCCTGTACAACATGGTGAGGTATTCGTTACAGATGATGGTGCAGAAACAGACCTTGACCTTGGGCACTATGAACGTTTTATTGATGAAAGCCTTACAAAACAGTCCAATGTAACAACGGGTAAAGTATATTGGTCTGTGCTAAATAAAGAACGACGTGGAGTTTATGGTGGCGGAACTGTCCAAGTTATACCACATATCACTAATGAAATTAAAAATCGTTTCTATCGTAATGATGGCTGTAAAGAAACACAGATTGCCATTATTGAAGTAGGCGGAACTGTCGGAGATATCGAAAGCCAACCTTTCCTTGAATCAATACGTCAGTTTCAGCATGATATTGGATATGAAAATGCTATCCTTATACATGTTACCCTAATTCCTTATCTTCATGCATCAGGCGAAATGAAAACTAAGCCTACTCAATCAAGCGTTAAAGAGTTGCAAGGCATGGGAATAAGACCTGACATAATTGTGTGCAGAACTGAATACGAACTTGAGCAAAGCCTTAAAGACAAAATCGCACTTTTTTGCAATGTGCCTACAAAATGTGTTCTGCAAAACTTAGATGTTGAAACCCTTTATGAAGTACCTCTTGCAATGGAAAAAGAACATCTTGCAGATGTTGTATGTGAAAAACTTCATCTTGCCTGCCCAGAGCCAGATATTACAGAATGGCAGACAATGGTTGAAAATATTAAACACCTTGACAAAGATGTGACTGTAGCACTTGTTGGAAAATACACTTCACTTCATGATGCATATATTAGTGTAGTAGAGGCACTTAAACATGGTGGATTTGCCCATAAATGCAATGTAAATATAAAATGGATACCTTCTGAAGAACTAAACCCTGCTAATGTTGCAGAAGTACTTGGTGACGTAAGCGGTATACTTGTTCCTGGCGGATTTGGCGACCGTGGCATGGACGGAAAACTTGCAGCTATACAGTACGCTCGTGAAAATAATGTACCATTTCTCGGATTATGTCTTGGTATGCAGCTTGCAATAGTTGAATTTGCAAGACATATAGTTGGTTTTAATGATGCACACAGTATAGAACTTGACCCACAGACCACTCACCCTGTAATTCATTTAATGCCTGAGCAAGACGGTATAGAAGATATTGGCGGTACATTAAGACTTGGTTCATATCCTTGTGTACTTGACCACTCTTCCAAAGCATATAAATTATATGGACAGGAAACAATTCACGAAAGACATAGACATCGCTATGAAGTTAATAACTATTACCGTGATGAACTTGTTAAGAAAGGACTTCTACTCTCAGGGCTTTCACCAGATGGGAAAATTGTAGAAATGTGTGAACTGCCAAACCATCCTTGGTTTATTGCAACCCAAGCACATCCTGAATTTAAGTCACGTCCAAACAGGCCACATCCGCTCTTTAAAGGTTTTATAAGTGCATCGCTGGAATATCAAAATAAGCATAAACAATAGTATTTCTTAAGAGGGGCGATTATATGAAAAAAAATAAAAACTTTATTCTCACAGCTTTGACATCGTTTATACTTATATCTTGTGTTCTGTTTGTCTTTTGCGTCTATAACCGTTCAAATAATGCAAAAGCAGTGTCAGACACAGATATAGAAGCTGACACAGATGAAACTGATATAGAAACTGATACAGAAGAAGAAAACACTGACATTACAACAGATTATAACAGTGATGATGATACAGACGAATACACTGATGATGAAGAATTGCGTGGAGTATGGATTTCTTTTTTTGATTATAAAAGCAAAGGTTATACAAGAGAATCTTTTACAAAACAAATAAAAAATATGTTTGCTCAGTGTAAAAAAGACAAATTTAATACTGTATTTGTCCATGTTAGAATGTTCTCAGATGCCATGTATAATTCTGAGTATTTTCCGTGGTCACAGTATGCATCAGGCAAGATTGGAAAAAGTCCAGGCTTTGACCCACTTTCTATTATGGTATCAGAAGCACATAATACAGGACTTAAAATACACGCATGGATTAATCCATACCGCATCACAAAAGATACTACAAGCAATTCAGCACTGGCAAAGTCTTCATATGCATACAAATGGCGCAATTCCAATTCACCTTCACTAAGGCGCAATGTGCTAAATTACGGCGGGCAGTTATATTTTAATCCAGCTAAATCTACAGTACAAAACCTTATAACAAATGGAGTAAAAGAAATAGTAAATAATTATAATGTAGATGGAATACATTTTGATGACTACTTTTATCCTTACCTTGGTGCAGATTATAGAAAGAATTTTGATGCTCCAGAGTACAACTCTTATGTAAAAAAATGTAAAAGAAATGGTGAAGATGCGATGAGCATAGTTGCATGGAGGCGCAATAATGTTTCTACTCTAATTAAAAAAGTGTATTCTGCCATAAAAAAAGCAGATGATAATTGCATCTTTGGCATCAGCCCTGCTGGCAATATTGACAATCTATATCTTAAAAACAATTACTACTGTGATGTAAAAAAATGGATGAAAAATACTGGCTATATTGACTACATATGCCCTCAGATTTACTGGTCATTCAAGCATCCATCATGTCCATTCAAAAAAACATTAAACGAATGGACGGATATAACAAGAGATGACAGTGTAAAACTTTATATTGGTCTTGCTGCTTACCGAGCTGGTATAAGCAAAAAAGAGGCAAGCTCTATAGGTGATAAGAGCTGGGCTAACAGCAATACAATATTAAAACGAGAAATAATATACGCAAGAGATACTGAAGAAGTTGATGGTTTTATATTCTTTGATTATTCAGATCTTAAAAGAAGCTCCGCACGTAAAGAAATAAATAACGCTGTTAAACTTTTTAAATAATAAATAAGAACAATATTTAAGGCACAGATATATTTTATATTTGTGCCATTATTATTTCATTATAATTTTTATTATTAACGTATTTTTTTACAAAACATAATTAAGGCAGAAAAAATATAATTAAGGAAAATTTTCTTTACAATAGTGGTATAATGTTTCAGGAGTTAAAGCAGTAAAAAAATATTTTAATAAGGAGGATTTTTAAATGAAGCAAAAGATTATTTCATGGATGTTAGCTATCGCATGTTGCTTTAGCTTATTGCCAGGAAATCTAGTAACAGCAGCAGAAACAGGTAAAGTGGACCACTTTGTCAAG
>DESG01000063.1 GCA_002361175.1 Lachnoclostridium sp. UBA3320
AATTTTATAATTAGAATGTATGATATAAACACATTTTAAAAAGTATTAAAGGGGTTGTCTTTAAGATGTTATATAAATATTTTAAATTTGATAAAAAGAGAATTGCTTTTTTTACGGTTATTATAGTATTTATCTGTACACTGCAATATATTGTCACAGGCTCTATAGTTTCAAGACAAACTGTAACTACAGAGGCAGGTAATGTCAACAGCAGTGTTATCGGCATTATAGATAATGAAGAAGTTATACGACAAAAGTTTAGTTTCGAGAGAAAAGTTGTCCTTTCGCAATTTATATTAAGCTTTGCTTCATTTGAAAGGGAAAATACTGGAGACACTGTTACAATTCAGATGACAGACGCAAACAATAATGTTGTATATGAAACCAATATTGATGTAGATAGTATAACCCCTAATCAGACATATGTTGTCAATATGGAACACACTGTTACTATACCTAAAGGAGTTGTGTGCTGTCTTAGGTTTACATGCAGCTCGCCAAATTCTCCATATGCTGTTATACCAACTTTAAATACTACTAACAGAACAGATCCAAACACCTATATGTCTACACTAAAGATGCAGACACGTAAAAAATCTTTGAATATATCGTATACATACTCATACAGACAGATATATCCGCTTATAATCCTTATATTGGAATTTGTGATAATATTTATTATCTGCTTTGAGCATGTAACAGACTATGCTGCAATATACAGAAAAAAACGCTTAAAACAACTTAAGCGTATGGAAAAAGAGAAAAATTCTATAAAACACTCTCATAAAAAGACATTTAGTATAAGAAATTTTGCTATTTACTGTCTTTCAGAACCAAAAGTTGAAAAAAATATAAGAATTGCTATTACAGTGCTTAACCCACTTGTGCTGTTTATAATTCTTGAAACAATGAATGACACAATTTCAGGTATGTATCCCAATATATGGATTTTTACATGGATACTTCTTTTAGCTGTGCAGTTTATTTTATTTGCAATTTTTGGCAATATAAGTATAGCAATGCTTATAATGGATATAATACTTTTTCCAATAGGCCTTGGCAATCTTTTTATCTTAAATGTAAGAGGAACACCACTTCTTCCATCAGATATTTTTGGACTTGCTACAGCTACAGAAGTTGCATCGACATATACTTTAAAATTTACACCTGCTGAATTTATAATGATACCTGCGTTTATCATATGGATTATGCTTATAATAAGATTTAAGAAAAAGACTGTTAAGACTGGAATGTATAAGAAAGTTATAAGGCGATGTACACCAGTTATAGCATCAGTTTTAATACTTTTTGTACTCTACAGTACAGATTTGCTTGAGATATGTGGTATAAAAGACAGTGTGTGGAATAAAGTTGCTTCATGTAAGACAAATGGGTTTTATATGAACTTTTTTATAAATCTTAGATATCTTAAAGTGTCTGAACCAGCAGGATATTCACATGATAAAGTATCAGATATACTTGACAGCATAAAAGATATGCCAACTCAAGAAGAGGAGACAGAGCCAGTACAAAGTCAAGTTATGATGACTAATAGTGATTTTAAAACTTGTACAACGCTTAATGGAAAGAAACCAAATATTATATTGATTATGAATGAAAGCCTTGCTGACTTTTCACTTGTCGGAAGTGTTAATTATAACCGTGACCCCTTAGAATATATTCACAGTATGAAAGAAAATACTATAAAGGGACTTGACTATGTATCAGTATTTGGAGCTGGTACAAGCAATTCAGAATTTGAGGCGATGACAGGCAATACCATGTCATTTTTCCCAAGTGGGTGCAATGTATACCAACAGTTTATGCACGAATCAACATATTCGCTGTCTTCGTATTTAAAAAGCCTTGGATATACATGTAATGCAATACATCCTAGCAGCGGTGCAAATTGGAACAGAACTAACACTTATAAAAGTATGAAGTTTGACAAATTTATTACGATTGATGACTTTGAAAACCCCGAATATGTAAGATATATAAGTGATAAAGAAAGTTATAAAAAGATTATTGAGCTTTATGAAAATCGTGACAAATCTTTTCCAATGTTTGTATTTGATATGACTATACAAAATCATGGAGGATATCAGACTAATACTAACTGGGATGAACCTGTCTATGTCAAAGACTCTTATTATAATGAGGCAAAAGAATTTTTGTCAGCTTCCAAGGTATCTGATGATGCGTTTAAGTATCTTATTGAATATTTTGAAAAAGAAGAAGAGCCAACTATTATATTTATGTTTGGAGACCACTGGCCACAGATAGAAACAGGATTTTATGAAGAATTGCTTGGCAAGCCACAGAGCGAATGGAATCTTGACGATTTTCAAAAACGTTATGCAACACCTTTTGTATTATGGGCCAACTATGATATTGAAGAAGGCGACAATGTTGTTATTGGCAATAACCTTGTTGAAAACCTGCTTCTTAAAGAGGCTGGCATAGAGCTGCCATTGTATAACAAGTATGTAGAAAAAGTTTCAGAAACTATACCTGCTATGAATGTAAATGGCTTTATAGATAAGGATGGACACTGGCATAAATATAATTCAGACGAAACAGAGGAGCAGGCAAGCCTTATTGATAATTACAAAATTCTTCAGTATGGATATTATAGCGATACTGATAAAGAGAAAATGTCAGAGCTGTTTGGCATGGAAAATTAAATGTCAGAAAACAGCTTTGTCTGGTGTGGAGGAAAAATGAAATATTTAAAACAATTTTTGGCAATTATTGCAATATCATTTGCTGGAGAAGTGCTAAAGGAGGTAATTCCGCTTCCAGTGCCAGCAAGTATATATGGTATGTTAATAATGTTTATTGCGCTTAGTACAGGAATAATAAAACCATCCCAAGTCGATGATGTGGGAGATTTTTTAATAGAGATAATGCCTATTATGTTTATACCAGCTGCTGTTGGGCTTTTAGATTCTTGGGGAGTATTAAAGCCTGTACTGCTGCCAGTAACAGTGATAACTGTAGTGTCTACAGTAGTAGTAATGATTGTATCAGGAAAGGTGACACAATTTGTTGCTAGGCTTGAAAGAAAAGATTTGTAGGAGATAAAAAGATATGGGCGTTTTTTTAAGTAACTCTGTATTTTTCGGTGTTTTTTTAAGTCTTGCTGGATATGGTGTAGGACTATTTATGAAAAGAAAATTTAAATCTGCATTATTTAATCCTCTTTTAATCGCTATTATAATTGTAATGGTTGTACTAAAAATTACAGGTATACAGTATAAAGATTATAACGAAGGTGCAAAATATATAAGCTATCTGCTTACACCAGCTACTGTTTGTCTTTCAATACCACTCTATAAGCAGATTTCAATATTAAAGAAAAATTTTAAAGCAGTGGCAGCAGGAATAATATCAGGTGTGTTGTCAAGCGTAGGAAGTGTGCTTGTAATGAGTGTGCTCTTTGGCCTGACACATGAGCAATATGTGACACTTCTTCCAAAATCTATTACAACAGCAATTGGAATGGGCGTGTCAGAAGAGCTTGGTGGAATCGTTACAATAACAGTGGCTGTAATAATTGTAACTGGAATAATAGGCAATATAATTGCTGAACCAGTGTGCAAATTGTTACACATAACAGAGCCAGTTGCTGTTGGCATAGGAATAGGTTCGTCAGCCCATGCAGTTGGTACAGCAAGAGCTTTTGAAATTGGCGAAACAGAAGGCGCAATGAGCAGTTTGTCTATCGCTGTATCGGGACTTGTAACAGTAATTATGGCATCTATATTTGCAGGGTTTTATTAGTGTAACAGTTCAGATGCTAAACAGGGGCAAAAATATGATATTTTTAAGAGATGTGTTAGCATTAGAATCTTAAAAAGGAAAACAGTGACGATTTGCTTTTATGGGCGAAGTTTATCAGTTCTGAA
>DESG01000004.1:0-5959 GCA_002361175.1 Lachnoclostridium sp. UBA3320
GTTTTTATATTTTCTTAGAATGTGCCATAATTATAAAAAATTTTTATATGTTTTGATTTTGACTACATATAATTTTATATTTGCTTTAAATTTTTCATCAAAAAATCAGTACTTGATGTTTGCATATAAACATATTGGTATTTGAATATTTGCATCAGAAACGTCAAATTTAGTATTCTTTAAACGAATAGCTACTATATTCCTACTTTATTTCTTCCTTTGATAATTGAATCACAAATCTTTTGCATAAGTCTTAAATACACTATATTAATGGAGCGATTTTTGGCATCAATGCATTTTTAAACTCATCAATCATTGCTTTTCTGAACTTCAATTTAGACAAAGCATTATTATTTTCTTTCTTATAGGCTGCATAATTTGCACTGTCCTTTAACTTATTTTCGTTTGCAAGTTTGCAGTCCTTAAAATTAAACACTTCATATTTGACATCTTCAAAAGATAAATACCATTTTTGAGCATATTTTTTAATCTCCTCATTAATAACAGCGTGACGCATTTGATTAACGATAACGGAAATATCCTGTCCCAGAAATTTTTCTTTGTCTTTTTCAAATTCAGCTACAACCTGTTTAAGCAATGCACTTAATTGAGGATTACCAGATGAAAATTCAGCTATAATTTCTTTGATAGTTTTTATTTTAGTTTCAAATTTGGCTGTGTCAAAATTGCTTTCTGATCGTTCTAAAGATTCTACAACTCCTTGCAATAATTCTACAATATACTCAAAATCTATTCGTAACTTACTATAAGCTACTAAATCATAATCGTCCCATACAGGTTCTTCTCCAGACTCTAGCTTATCATTTGACTTTTTTAATTCTTCCATTATGTTTCTATACATTGCGACATAATCTTCATATTCATCTTCAGAAAAACCAAACTCGTCAAGCACTTTGGGTTCATATACTGAAAATGCTTTCAAATGTGCAAAATCATGATCTAGGGTTCTGAAAAGATTGATAAACATCTTTTTTTGCTTTCTTGATATCATAGCTATATCTTCAGTTGTCTGTGCCAAATTGCGAATTGCTTTTATGGATATTGAAAAGGATTTTTTTACATAATCCCAATCTTCTGCAATTGGATTACCATCACCTCCGCACGAATACAATTTAAGTGCTTTATTTATCGCTTCTTTATATTCTTTTGGTGTTTGAAATGTTACAATATGTCCATATTGCTTATTTGCATCAAACAGTCTGTTAGTACGTGAAAAGGCTTGAATAATATTTTGGGAATTCATAGGCGGTCTATCTATAAACAAAGTAGAAAGGCAAGGTGCATCAAAACCAGTTAAAAGCCTATCAACAACAATAACCAAGTCAAGTTGCTGGTTTCGGTCAAGATACTTTTTTTCTTTTCGTGCTAATCGTTCATTAAGATTGCTGTTATAAGCATCAATAGCTTCTATTTTATAATTAGTTCCAAACATATCGTTATAATCTTTTAACGATTTCTTCATTTTATCCTGATTGATTGCAGATGTTTCTTCGTTTTCTGACAACGAGTACGTTATGGCAAACTTAGGAAAATCTGGAAGTGCCCTATATACATCATCGCTAATTTTTAATTCGTCATTGCTTTCTTTTACATTTTTCAGTAAATCATAATATTTCTGTGCCCTTGCTATTGAATCAGTTGTCAATAAAGCCTCATAAGTTTTGCCTCTGCCATTTTTCATACCAAATTTTTCATATGACTGATTCAAAATAACATTCAATACTTTTCGCATATGTACTTCTGTTTCATACAATTTTTTATCGTTGTCAGCATTTCGATTTTTAACTCCAAGATTCTCTACCATAAATCCTAAAACCGTTTCATCACGGATGGCTTCTTTAATGGTATAACTATGCAGACATTCTCCATAAAGCTGCTTTGTGGTTTGAGGTAAATCACCTTTCAGTTCATAGCTATTTTCATCAAAAATAGGTGTTCCTGTAAAACCATACCATAAAGAATTAATAAAGAATTTTTCAACAATTCTTTTCGTTTGTGGAGTTACTGTCCTATGACATTCATCCACAACAAATGCAACATTAAGTGATTTAATCTTATTATATATTTCAGTTCCCTCTTTCAAACGACGATTTATCATAATCTGCATTTTCTGTCTGGTCGTTACTATCATCTGTCGATTGTCATCCGACATCTTCTCTATAAGGGAATTTACATAATCAGTATCATCTACATCAATCTTATCATTCTCTGCATAGGATTGAAAATCCATTTTAGTCTGCTCATCAAGATCTTTTCTATCAATAAGAAATATTGTTTTCTCAATTACTGGGATATCTATCAGTAGATCTTTTGCAGCTTTATATGAAGTCATAGTTTTTCCAGAACCAGTTGTATGCCAGATAAATCCAGATTTTCCTTGTATTGAAGCTGTCCTCATAGCTTCAATAGCATGGATTTGGTATGGGCGCAGGATTAACAGTTTTTTCTTATCATTGTCAAGAACCATATATCTTGTAATCATTTCATGTGCTTCTGGTATCTTAAGAACAACTTTTGCAAAATCTATATAATTACAAACAGGATTATTTTCATTATCCAGCCACCCAATGATAAACTTCTTATTTAACTCCGTATCTCTTGCAGCAGAAAAATATTTTGTATCAACAGCATTGCTTACAACAAACATCTGTACATTAGAAAAAATGCCATGAAATTTTCCTTCTGCAATATATTTTTTGATTTGGCGATATCCATCCATATATGAATGTTCTTTATTTTTAAGTTCAATATGTATTAAAGGAACACCATTGATAAGAAGTGTCACGTCAAAACGCCTATTTCTGTCGTCCTCGACATCACCTGATTTAAAAGCTTGATACTGGTTAATAACTTCATATACACTTGAACCGCCAATTATATGCTCATTATCCATTACCATGAGATGCAATGTTTCATTTCCTCGTTGGACATGAATATATACCTTACCATTCTCTCCGACTAACCATTTCCCTGCATCATAAAACGAAGCATGAGATAAGTCATTCTTAACCTTTGCAAACTCAGAATCACTAAGAGGAATGTCATTTAGTTTTGCTTTATTATTTTGTTCTAAAATATATTTAAAATTGTTCCATAACTGATTCTCTGTCTTGATATCAGGTCTATATCTCCATTGAGATTCATCACAACAGAGTTGGTTTATAAGTCGCTTTTCTAATACTGATTCTAATTCAGCCATAATCTATCCTATCCTTTCTGTGGAAACATATTCTGTAACATAAACTTTTTAACTTCTTTTAACTCATCACACTTACGTTGGTGAAGAGTGATAAGGTGGTCGAGATTGTCAAAATACTCGCCAATTTTTCTTTGTTCTTCTTTATTCGGAAACGGTATTGGCATTTCCATGAATTTTGTTGATGAAATTGTAAACCTGTCAAATCTTGCTCCTGAATCTCCATTAAGTTTCATGAACCTATGCCAGCTTGCTGTCTTAAAATAAAATTCCAAATACAGATTATCTATCCCATGTGTTCTAAAAACTGTATAAAGAGGCGACATTACACCATTTCTGCCAAGTCTGTTTCTATTAATTGGACCTACAGGAGCCGTAACAGAAATTCTCGGATTATAAACAAAATCATTATTTCTGACTACGTAATATCCATACAGATTCTCTTGATTCACAACTTCCCGATCAAAATAATCCTTTTGACTGACGATTCCAAGTTCTGCAGAATTTGTAAATGGTTCAGGAAATTCATTACTCTTATTTTTTTCAATCACTTTATCAGCTATCTCTGATAGCTTACGCTGTTCCCAATAATCAGTAAAGCCTGCAAATCGTATCTCGGGAACTTTCTTACCATTTTGTGGAAACATCTTTTTTAGCATATATCTTTTCAATTCTTTCATTTCATCGCATTTTCGCTGATGAAATGTAATATAATTATCCAGTTCTGTCAGGAAAGCTCCCACTTTTCTTTGTTCTTTTATATCGGGTACTGGAATAGGCATATCAAAAAATATGGTATTATTTATAGAAAGTCTGTCAAATCTTGCTCCAGAATTTCCATTAGAATACATAAATTGATGCCAACAGTTGCTTTTAAAAAACCATTCCAAATATTCTGTATTAATGTCATGTGTTTTAAATGCCGTGTATAAAGGAGAAACTATGCCAGTTCTGCCAAGTTTATTTCTATTTATAGGTCCTACAGGTGCTGAAGTTGAAATACGAGGATTGTAAACAAAAGTATCATTTTCCACAACATAGTAGTTATCAATATTTTTAATATTTGAAATATCACGATCAAAGAAATCTCTTTGGCTAATAATTCCATATTCTGCAGAATTTGTAAATGTTTCTATATATTGCATATCACCATTTTTCTGGGTAACTTTTTCGGATACTTGTCTTAACTTGCGCTGTTTCCATGGGCAAGTAAATCCTTTAAACCTGACTTTAGGTATATCTGTCATTATTACACCTCCTTAAGAACATTAACAAATTCTTCAACAGCTTTCTTCGTATCAGCATCTGTAAATGTTAATTCTCCAAGCATATTGAGCAGTGCATCATTTCCAGCTTTAATAGCTTTGTCGGTTTCTCTTATATGTTTAGAAAGCTGCATAAGATTTACTTCATCTTCTTCATCAATGGCATTTACATATCTTGGGATATTTAGATTATAATCATTATTTTTTATATCTTCAAAAGATGCAAGATAAGCCAATTTATCTACAGGTTTCCTATCATGGTACAATTCTAGCACTCTGTCAATATGCTCTTTGTGCATAACATTTTGCTTCTTTTCTTTTTCATATAAGCTAGAGGCATCAATAAATAATACGTCCCTCTCTGCTCTATTCTTTTTTAATACCACAATACAAGTAGGAATGGAAGTATTATAAAACATATTTGAAGGAAGTCCAATGACTGCATATATTGAGCCATTTTCAAGAAGAGTCTTTCTGATTGTTCCCTCTGCAGCACCTCTGAATAAAACACCATGTGGAAGAACGATAGCCATCGTACCAGTTGGCTTTAAGTGATAGAAACCATGTAACAAAAAAGCATAATCTGCTTTTGATTTTGGTGCAAGTTTCCCACCATAATCCATAAATCTTTCATCCTGCTTAAATTTTTCTGCGGCAGACCATTTTGCCGAGTATGGTGGATTCATTGTTACAACATCAAACTCTGTTTCCTCGTCTGTGGGCCAGTCTGTATCAAGGGTATCTCCATTATGAAGATGATGGTTTTCGGGCAGGACTCCATGTAAAAACATATTCATGCGTGCCAAGTTATAAGTTGATGGCATAAGTTCTTGACCATAATATTTAATATAGTCTGGTTCTTTTGAATAATTCCTACAACTAAGCATCAAAGAACCTGAACCCATGCATGCGTCATATACTTGTAATCCTTTTTTTTCTTCCTGTCCAGATATTGCAATCCTACAGAGAATTTGTGCTGGTCCATGCGGTGTATAAAATTCACCAGCTTTTTTACCTGTTTCAGATGCAAACTGACCTATCATATACTCATAAGCCCTACCAAGTACATCTCCCTCTGTATGAATAATATCTACATCGCTTAATGCCTTAATAACTTCCACAATAGTTGCACTCTGCTTTTGGTCGCCAGTGCCAAGTCGATTTGAATATAAATCTACATCTGCAAACAAACCATTGAATAATTCATCAGATTCTTCTATACGATTAAAAGCTGCCTGTAGCTTTTCTCTATTAAATAAATTATTTTTTATTGTATTTAACATACTTATATAAGTCATATCAGGGTCTAAGGTATAGTGCTTAGATTCTTTTATCTCCGCCAATAAATCTTTGGCATCATCTGACTTCATTGCTTCTTCATATACATATTGTGCTTCTTCAAGACTATCTGGACTTTTATCCTTAAGAAGATCATATACTTTTGCTAAATATGAATCCGATAAATATTTATAAAAAA
>DESG01000004.1:6231-13524 GCA_002361175.1 Lachnoclostridium sp. UBA3320
AATCCGATAAATATTTATAAAAAATCAATCCCAAAAGATATGTTTTGTATTCATTGGCATCCATTTTTCCTCTGAGTACATCTGCACCATCCCACAACACTTGCAATAAATCTTTCCCTTTACTCATATTTAATCTTCCTCCATTCTGCATATTAATTCCATCGTGAATTTTTTTATATCATCTGCTTGCTTTATCATTAAATCATTTTGTATAATTGACTGCCTGTATATATTACCTATTAATATTTGCTTTTCTATATCTGGCAAAAAAATTTTTAGTTCCCCAATGGTTTTTATATTCAATTTCTTGACACTCAAGGTTGTTCCTTGATGATACATCTCTATTTGCTTTTCAAAGTCTTTTCCCTCATTAAATTGATAGCAAAAATACCAAGAATAAATTTTTTTAGTATCAAAATCACATCTAATAAAATTTGATGTAATACACTTCATTTCTGTCTGTATTGAAATTGNNTTATATCCTCTGCCTGCTTTACCATCAGATCATATTGTATCATCGACTGCCTGTATAAATTACCGATTGTCCTTTGCTTTTCTATATCCGGCAAAGCAATTCTCAGTTCTCCGATCGTCTTGATGTTCAGTTTCTTGACACTCAGGGTTGTCCCCTGATGGTACATCTCTATCTGCTGCTCAAAGCCTTTTCCTTCGTTAAACTGATAGCAGAAATACCAGGAATAGAGTTTTCCCGTGTCAAAATCGCATTTTAGAAAATTCGATGTAATACACTTCGCTTCTGTCTGTTCCGAAATCGGAGAACACTTTGATTTTATTAAATTTATAATACATCCGATATTTTCTTTAAATGTATTTACACTGTGTAAATCTTTTTCAAAATCATCTTGGGTATATAATTCATCTGTTTGCTTTTTTATTCGTGTAAGATTTTTACCTGATGTAAACTGTACAATCTCATTCAAAACTTTTTCTTTCATCTGATTTTCCTTTCTTAAGTAATTGAACTAAATTACGTTTTAATAATATTCCTTTTTTCTGTGTTTGTCAATACATAATTTAATTAAATTACATATTTTGAAAATATTTTTGTTTACTTGTAACTTTTCAGTGGAGAGCTTTTACTCCCACCGAAAAGTTGCAAATTCCTATTCACACTTATCTGCTTATTTCATATTCCCTATTATACTGTTTACCATTTTGTGAAATTTGTTCCAGTTCTCTTGTGTTTCTTACAATTATATCAACATTATCAGCTCCAACATACTGTTTTACTCGTTCTAAATCATCTGCTTTTTCTTGTAATAATTCAATTCTTGAATATTGCTGTTGTATTTTATTTTTATAAAAATCTATATCATTTGCTTGTTTTTTTACTCTTTCATTTAATTCCATAAAATTAACATATTTTATTGTAAGGATTTTTACAGTGTCTTTCAGCGTTTCTACAAGTGGCATTGCGTATTTTTCTCGATAAGTCTTTGCACTCATTAACACACCTGGCTCTGGCAACCGCCATTTGGCATCTTTATCATAAGCATATATATTACGTTCCAATGTCATTTTGGTGTCTGCCATATTTGCAATCTCTCGCTGTAATTTTTTCTGCTGTTTTTCCAATTTTTCATTTTCAGACAGCAGATTTTCCTTATCCCCTGTCAGTATTTCCGTCTGTTCTTTTAAAAGAAGATTTGTAGTGGAAAGTTCTGATACTTCCTGCTGGATCGCTTCACCCTTTTTCCGTATCTGCCTCATTTCCCGTTCTACCGCTATTTGTTGATGAAGAACATTAGATAATTCCTCTTTACTGCCAGAAATGATCTGTTTCAGTTCCGCAACTTCTTTTATTCTCTCCTGCTTTTCAAAATCAAATATAGATAAATGCTTGTTGTGTGTTCCCAACTGTTTCCAATGCACTCCATGCCTTTCTGCAACTTTTGAAAGCTCTTGTTTCTCTGATTCTATCCATTGATTCCAATCCGTTGCGCTTCTTGTACCGCCTTTAAACCCCTGTTTTGCCAATGCACCCTTTAATGAAACTCTTGTATCAAGTCCACGTTTACTATTACGGATAAAAGGAACAAAGTCAATATGCAGATGTGGTGTTTCCTCATCCATGTGTAAATGTGCTGAAAATACATATAGATTAGGATTTCTTCCTTGAAACTCCTGCATAAATTCTATTAGAATTTCTTCTGCAATCTGCCCATCTGCACTTTTCACATTCATATCATCTTTATTGCCAATCTGAAATATTACCTCATGGAACAGTTTTTCTTGCTTTCCCTGCCTTATTTTCTCGTAATAGTTATCAATTTTTCTGTCACTTCGTTTCTGCTTTGCATTATAACGCTCTAATGCCTCGTCAAATAATTCATGGTACACTTTTTTAATATTTGTATGGCAAAATTCTATATTATATTTGCTCCGTTCCTTATTTACATTTTTTGCACTGAAAGCTCTAGTATTATGATTGATAGAACCTTTTCCCATCATACCGCTGATTGTTCTCTCCAATGATATCGCACCTTCCTCTCTATTTTTTATCTATCATATTGTGTGCCGTTAGGCACAGGCTTTGTTACTTTCTCCGAAAGTAACGCAAAAGCACTTTTGACAGGCTTCGCTCTATCAAAAGATGCCTTTGCGCTCTGCCGAGGGCAAAACCTTTTCGTCCTTATGGACGAAGTGGCTATTTTGTTTTCATTGCTATGGCTTTTCGGATAGCAGAAAGTATATTTTCTAACGTGCTTTCATCCCATCCACATAACCATATCAATGTCTGCATTTCTGCCGTAGTCAGTTCTATATCACCAAATATTTCATTAAGTGCCACAATTCTTCGAGCTTCATTTTCATAAAAATATTTGTTTACATCTCGTGTTCCCCATTCTGGCTGAATTATCATAAAATCACACCTTTCTCATTATCTGTTATTACAGAAGCGTGTCACGCTCCTGTCTATTATCAATGAAACATCTACCAGCGAAAATCGTCTGATATTCCTATTTTGTTAAGATATTCTTGTCTGGCTTTTTCTCGTTCTTCCTGTGTAGGTGCGGTCTTGTATTTTGTATACAATTCATGGCGCACTAAAGAATCTAATTTTTCTTCTAAATTTTGCTTAATCTCATTTACACAACTACTATCTTCCAATAGATGACAGCGAAGCAGTAGTACAAATAAAGCATAGGGAATCATTATATTTTTCATGTATTTTCCTTTCTAATGACGATAATGACGATTATGACGGTATTTTTGCTACCAGACCCATACATGAAAATATCGTCATTACCGTCATAATCGTCATTCGACCTCTTGAATCAGTTTTAACGAAATAGTTCTCTTGTCGCTAGTTCTTTGCTGCTGGTCATATTTAATGCCATATTCTTCCTGTAATCGTCCTTTACAGCAATTCAACTTTCTTGATAAAGTATTTGGCTTCAATCCAAGTTCTGGCAATGCCGCAAGTAATTCAGAAGAAGTACCACTCCACTTTGGCATCTCTGGACTAAGTAAAGCTGCCACTGCTTCTAATACTAAATCTGGTGGTTGCTTCCACAATTCCATTTCTGCCTTTTTGAATTTCCAAATACAATGCTCTCTGTCAAACTCTACTATTAATTCTTGGTCTGGCTGGTCACGTCCTACTATATTAAGCACAGCAAAATTGTCAGTTCGTTTCTTTTTATGCATGATAAATGCACCATCTGCTGCGCCAAGCAGTCCATTTGTTCCAGAAATCATATCAAAGCTGTCATCAGATTCAAGCTTACGTGTATGATGAACTACCAATAAGCAGATACCATACTTGTCACTGAATAATTTTAACTTTGTCACGATATCGTAATCATTGGAATAACTATATCTGTCACCACCAATTTCTCGCACTTTCTGGAGAGTATCAATAATAATTAGCCTTGCATCTTTATGCTCTTTTAAAAATTCCTCTAACTGCTTGTCTAATCCCTCATTCAATGTCTTTGCCTGTGTTGCAAAATATAGATTATCTGTACATTCCATACCAAACATGACAGAAAGTCGTCGCTGAAGTCTTGCATAATCATCTTCTAAAGCAAGGTATAATACTGTTCCTTTGCGGACTGAATAATTCCACAGCGGAAGTCCCATTGCTACATGATAGGCAAGCTGACCCATAAAGAAAGACTTTCCAACCTTTGGTGCACCTACAAAAAGATAAGTACCACTATACAAAAAATCGTCAACAATAGGTGTTCTTGATGGATAAACTGTATCGTACAATTCCGTCATGGAAACAGTTTGAAGTTCATCACTACGCTTACTTTTTTCTTGACAATTTGTATTAAAATCATAAAAAGTCGTGGCTTGCAGATTGATTTGTGGTTTCTTATTTGTTATAATTTCAGTACGATTTTTTTTAATAGGCTGTTCCTCATCTGCGCCAACAGATGATACAGGAGCAGTCGTTTTCTTTTTTCCTGTCATTCATTTTCTCCTTTTAGACCGTTTAATGTGATAGCAATTACCTGTAACGTATAGAGTAGTTCGTCATTGTCTGGACTTACGCTTTCCAGATGTTTCAATTCTTCATAAATTGCCGCCATCTGATTTTTTAATGCTTTATAAACTCTTGGATTGCCCTGCACTACAACATCCCAGCATAATAACCGTCTTGTAATGTAGTCCTGTTTTGTTAAACCCGACAATGCAACCAGATTATTGAGCAGTTTTGCTTCTTCATCAGATACCCGGAATGCTACCGTATGGTTACGCCATCTTCCCTTATAATCCAGTATTCTTTTCATTACTACTAATCCTCCTTTGTCATTCGCTCCATTTCAAGCTTCTCTGCCATTTCAGTCTGTACTGTAGGAAACAAATGTGCATACCTATAAGTTATTTTTTCTGCTTCATGTCCCATACGTTCCGCAATCGCCAATACTGAAAACCCCATATTGATTAAAAGTGAAACTGCACTATGACGAATATCATGTATACGGATTTTCTTTACACCTGCCTGCTTCGCTCCCCGTTCCATTTCATGATTAAGATAGGATTTTGTAAACGCAAATATACGTTCATCTGGCTTAATGTCATACAACATATTGATATATTCCTGCATCTCTTCACAGAGAAACGCAGGCATTTTAATTGTGCGGTTGCTCTTTTTTGTTTTTGGACTTGTAATGATATCACGTCCTTTAAAACGGTGAAATGTCTTGCTAATTGTGACTGTTTGTTCTTGAAAATTAAAGTCAGATTTAAAAAGTGAAAGTAGTTCACCCTCACGGATTCCCGTCCAATAAAGCATTTCAAACGCATAATAAGAGCGTGGTTTGTCCATCATTGCTTCGGAAAATTTAAGATACTCTTCCTTTGTCCAAAAATTCATTTCTTTTGGTATTTCGTTTCCTATCGTTCCTGCTCGCCTTGCTGGATTGTAAGGCAGATTGTAAAAGTTTACTGCATGATTAAAAATTGCGGTAAGCTGTGCGTGTATCGTTCTTAAATAATCTGCTGAATAAGGCTTGCATTTCTCGTTTCGGTATGCCATTAGCTCATTTTGCCATGCAATTACATCCTTTGCCTCAATCTCCGCAATTTTGCGATTTTCAAAGTATGGTAAAATCTTTGTTCGTATTACATGACTTTTTGACTCCCACGTACTTTCCTTTACACGCTGTTTTTTGTCAGATTCATAAATTTCAAAAAAACTGCCGAAAGTCATATCAAGCTTTGCGCCCTGTTTAAGCATTATCTCATGTTCCCATGCCTGTGCCTCACGCTTGGTTGCAAAACCTCTCTTTTGTGTTTGTTTTCTTTCGCCTTTCCAATTAGTAAAACGATAGATTACACGCCATGTTCCTGTAGCATTATCCTTATATACAGCCATCTAAGTCATCTCCCTTCTATTCGCTGTAACATACTTTTTTATGAAAAAATGTAGTGTTTACACGTCCTGCTACAGTAAGATAACCAAGCTTTTGCATTTCTGCATTTAACTCTCTTACAATCTGATAGGCTTTTGACTTTGACACTCTTAATTCTGCTGCCACTTCTTCCACTGTCATAAATGATTTTTCTGTCATTTTGATACACTCCTTTCACTTATTAACTTTTTTTGTTTAAGCTGTATTGTTATAATACTAAATAAATTCCGTTAAGTCAAGTGCTTTTTTAAAAAATATTAACTTTTTTTATTTAAGTTATTCTTGCTATTTCTGTTGTGCCATGTTATACTGAATCCAACACAATAGAACGGAGGTTTTAGTATGGCAATTGGCAAACGTATCCGCTTTTTCCGCAATCGTAAAGGCATGACACAAAAACAATTAGGCGAGCTCCTTGGTTTTCTCGGAAATACCTCTGATGTCCGCATGGCACAGTACGAATCAGAAGCCAGAACACCGAAGCATGACCTTGTAAAAGAAATGGCGCATATTTTTAATGTAAGTCCTCACGCTCTTATGGTACCCGATATTGATACTTACATTGGGCTTATGCACACTCTCTTTGCATTGGAAGATATGTATGGACTAAAAATCAGTGAATTTGATGGAAAAATCTGTCTGTGTCTTGATAAGTCTGACTATTCAATTTATACGTCTATGTTCAATATGTTTCATGAATGGCAAGAACAAGCTGCTAAGTTGGAACAGGGCGAGATTACCAAGGAAGAGTACGACCAATGGCGTTACAATTATCCTGAACCAGATACCTCAAAACATTGGGCGAAAGTTCCCTCACAAGCGGTCAGTGATATGCTTACAGAAGAATTAAAGAAAATCGAAAAACAAGAAAAGAAAAAACAGAAAAAGAAGAAAGCATAAAAAGACCTTGCCGATATTTAGTTGTTATATCTGAAAATCAGCAAGGTTTTCTTATACCATTGATGTAATTATTTAGTGAGTGATGTAAAAAAATGTTGCCAAATTGTTGCCAATACTTAAACAAATTTGCTTGAAACTCGCATAAATACAGGCTTCTTCATTTCCACTTGTTCATGCAAAACAAGTTTTTGCNNCACTCTCTTTGCATTGGAAGATATATACGGACTCAAAATCTCTGAAAAAGAGGGAGAAGTCTGCCTTTCCCTCGACCATGACATCACGCCTCTCCTGTCAGATGTAGACACCATGCTCCGGGCGTGGCAGAAACAGTCTGCCATGCTGGAAAGCGGTGAAATCAGCAGGGAGGAATATGACGAATGGCGTTATACCTATCCAAAACAGGAAACCTTCCAGTATAAAATGAAACAACGCAAGAAACATAGCCAAAGCTCTGATAAATAGAAAATTTTCTGTCCAAACAAAAAACCTTACCGATATTCAGTTT
>DESG01000103.1:0-2615 GCA_002361175.1 Lachnoclostridium sp. UBA3320
TAAGGGGTATCTGAACTGTTACCTGCTTTGACCTACCAAGTAATGGAAAGGTAAGTGTTGATATTGACAAATACTGACAGAAGAACTATAATAAAATATAGTTTTTATTGCTATGGAAAACCATATAGATTGACATTAGTAGTCAATAATGGTATTGTTTCTATATATAAAAATTTAAGAAAGGAGCATCAGTGCAATGGCAGAAAATATCAAGGAAGAATTGCCAGAAGAAGAGTTAGAAGAAGAAAATACTCAAAAAGGAATGTTTATGACGTTCCAGACGGCAAATGAATATTATGGTATAAGCATCAGTTATGTAAATGAAATAATTGTAATGCAGCCAATTACATCTATTCCTGAAGCAGAAGATTACATAAAAGGTCTGATTAATCTGCGTGGCAAGATTATTCCTGTTATTGATGTCCGTATGAGATTTAAAATGGATCAAGAAGATTATACAGACAGGACGTGTATTATCGTTATTAATGTAAAATCTACCACGATAGGTCTGATTGTAGAAAAGATTGCCGAGGTAGATACTATATTAGATAGTGAAATTATGCCTCCTCCAACACTAGCACATCGGAATAAAGAACAAAATAAATATGTCTATGGTCTTGCCAGAACTGGAAATACAGTAAAGATGCTTTTAGACCCAGAAAAACTAATTGAAGATGAGTCTTTACAAGCATTGATTGAAGATGACAACTGAAAAGACAAAAAACGTTTTATAAAATATTGTAAATAAAATATAATGACGGAGGAGTGTAAACATGAAGAAAAAAACTAGTTTCAAAAATATGTCAGTTAGAAGCAAATTAATATTATTTAGTACTATTGCACTAATATTTTCATTATTAATAGTTCTTGTTAGTATAAAAACGTTGCGAATAACTAATTCCACATCAAGTAGACATTATATTGTATATGGTGACAGAAAACTTGCATTAAGTAATATGTTTGGATACTTTAAACAGGTAAAAGTGGATTCACGTGATCTTGTATGTGTATATAAAGACGATAAAGAACAGCAACAAGAAGAAATCGCTTCAATAGAAGAATCCTTTGGTGTAATTGAAGAACAGTTCCAGATTATTAATGATTGTATTGATGAATTCAGCCAGACTGTTGCTGATAACTACCAAAGCCTTATATCAAACATAACTGAATTTAAAGACTCTACGGATACAATTATTTCTTTAGTTAATGCAGGTGATTTAGCAGGCGCAGAAAGTGAACTTGAAAACAACAATTTAAATGTAGGAAATAAAACAGAAGAATCATATCATACATTTATGAATTCACTGGTTTCTGAAGCTGATACATCATTGGAACAAATCACAAGAAAGATAAATACACTTCCTTATATACTGATGATTGGAATATATATAGTGTGTGTAATTGTTTTGTTTTTCATCTGTTCTATAATTATAAGGTCAATTACTGCACCTGTCAAACAGCTTTCAGAGGCAGCAACTAAGCTGGGAATGGGAGATATTGACATAAAACTGGATAAGATGGCTGACGATGATTTAGGCGGGCTTATGGATAACTTTATCCAGATAGTAGATGCAACCAGAGAGCAGGCAAGGATTGCTGAAGTCATTTCAAATGGCGATTTGACAGAAGACGTAAAACCACGCAGTGATAAGGACATTCTCGGAAAAGCTCTACACAGGCTTGTTGAAGATAATAACAAGGCAATTAGCAGCATTAAAGAATCTACAATGCAAGTAACTATAGGTGCTGAACAAGTAGCAAATGCCAGTCAGGCACTTGCACAAGGTTCTACAGAGCAGGCAAGCGCATTACAGCAAATAACTGCTTCTATTGATGAAATTGCAGAAAAGACAAAGAAAAACGCTTCTGAAGCAACTACAGCTAATAATCTTGTAAATACTGTAAAAACAATGGCAGAAGATGGCAATGAGCAAATGAGGTCATTGACTGGCGCTATGAATGATATCAATGAATCTTCAGAGACTATTTCAAAGATTATTAAAACTATTGATGATATTGCATTTCAAACCAATATTCTTGCGCTTAATGCAGCAGTTGAAGCAGCCCGTGCTGGCGTACATGGCAAAGGATTTGCAGTTGTAGCAGAAGAAGTAAGAAATCTTGCAGCAAAAAGTGCTTCCGCTGCAAGCGAAACGGCTGAAATGATTGAAGATTCCATCCGCAAGGTAGGAAATGGCAGACAGCTTGCAAGTGAGACAGCAGAATCACTTGACAAGATTGTAAGTTCTATTGATGAAGTTGCAGGATTAATCAGTAATATTGCAACATCTTCAAATAATCAGGCAACGGCTGTATCACAGATTGACCAAGCAATAGGGCAGGTTTCAACAGTTGTACAGACAAACTCAGCAACAAGCGAGGAATGTGCATCAGCAAGCGAAGAACTTTCAAATCAAGCTATGAATCTTAGAAGTCAAGTAGGTAAATACCGTCTTAAAGGCGGACTTGTATCCCAGAATTCAGGATTCCAAGCAGCTCCTGCTCCTGCTATTTCGCCTAGAAATGAGCTTCCTGTTTCAGACAATTATAATGATAACTATAATGAGCAGATTATCTCACTGGATGGGGACTTTGGAAAGTATTAAAAACATATT
>DESG01000103.1:2938-17860 GCA_002361175.1 Lachnoclostridium sp. UBA3320
AAACATATTTATGGCAGATACTTGGTAAATATGAGAAGGAGCAGGTTATCCTGCTCCTTCAATATTTACCAATCAGTTTAATTTCCTTATTTCTTGATTGAAACAAGATACAATGCTTACTGTAAATCCAAATATTCCAGTACATAAAAACATTGCCGCCATACCATTTCCAGCGCTATCTCCTACTACTATTTCCAACATTCTCACCAGCTTATTTCCAGAAGACATAAAAGGTTCAAAGACATAATCTGCCAGATAGCCTCCAAGAATAATTCCGACTGGAATTGTACTGTATTGGATAGCATTCCTGACTGCGAATACTCTCCCTTGCATGGCGACAGGAATTTTATGGTATAGTATTGTATTCTGGTTTGCCATAATAAAGGGAATCGGCAAACTGGCAGCAACCGCAGCCACCGACCACCAGAATACATTTTTCCCAACTGCCATTATCAAATCACCAAACAGAAATGACAATGCCGCCGAAATATAAATTGCTACAGCTTTATGATAACTTTCCTTTTTCACAGAAACAATAATTCCACCAGCAATCCCACCTATGCCCATACAGGCATTTACAATTCCAAGTGCAATACTGTCCCCAGAACTTCTTGCCAGAATCATTGGTGATAAAATATTTTCGTAGGTCAGCCTTGAACAAAAATTAATCAGTGCCATCGTCAGCATAATATATAATATGCCTTTTTCCTTTTTCAGAAAATCAAATCCCTCCGCTATCCCAGCAAACGGGGAACTATATATCTTGTCCTGTACCTGTTCTGGGATTGTGATAAAGAACAGCAATACGCAAAACGCAAATACAAAGCTTGCCAAGTCTATCAGCAGGATAAGCGCAAGCCCACCCGCCGCAAACAGGAAAGCCGCAAGCATGGGGCTAAATACCACAATAAGATTATTGGAAAAAGAATTCATCCCGCTCACATTTGATATCTTTTCTTTTGGCACGAGCATTCCCGTTGCTACTGCGGATGCAGGTTGTTGGAAAGCATTCGTTATACCAATTATTACATTTATGGCATAGATATTCCAAATCTCCAAACGTTCTGCAAGAAGAAACGCCAATATTGCCAATGAACCAACTGCTGCAATGCTGTCCGAAACCAACATAATTGTTTTCTTTTTATGCCTGTCTATAAAATTACCGACAAACAGGCTTAAAAATACATACGACACATAATTACAAAAGGTCATCAGCGAAATGGACATTGCAGAATGGCTTTGTCCATATGCCCATAAAACAAGCGCAAATCCAGTCATGGAGCTGCCAAGCCCTGACACGCTCTGGCTCAATCACAAAATAATATATTTCTTAAATGAATTTTCTTCCATTTAATTTTCTCCATTCTATTCTTAATCTTTCCAAATAAATAGAAAAATTTTTTAATCAATCTACAGAGTCCACTAATTATACTATATAGTGGAAGCCACGAGCCTTTACAGTTTACTCTAAGTTTTGTATCAGATAAATGACAATGAAAAAGCTCCTAGTACAGCATAACTTCTTTTCTGCATCGGGAGCTTTTAAAAGTTACATGGTCATATTAAACTCTACTATAATCTACTTTTCAAATGGTACTACTGCCAGAGTTTTTCCCAATGGAAGTAAAACTTTAAGTATTGTATCTACTTGCGTGTTTGTAATTCCTTTTTCCATTCTGGCTATAACTGGCTGTTTTACACCACTTAATTCTTCAAGTTTCTTCTGGCTTATCCCTTTTTCTTGTCTTGCTTTGATAAGCTCACCTATAAGGGCAACCCTTAAATCACTTTCTGCTATTTCTTCTGGAGTAAATAACTCAGCCCTTACCTCATCCCAGCTGCTTCCGATTGCACTGTTATTATCCATTGCCAAGTCCCCTTTCTTTTAAATCTGCCAGTTCACGTTTTGCCTGTTCTATTTCTCTTTTAGGTGTCTTTTGTGTTTTCTTCATAAATGTATGGAGCAATACATAACTCCCATTATGCCATACAACAAACAATATCCTGTCTTTTAATGGTCTTACTTCCCATATTTCACCATCAAGATGTTTTATATATGGTTCTCCTGCCTGTGTACCATATTGTTTCAAAATTTCAATATAATCATTGACTTTATTTGCTTTTATACGGCTGTCTTTATCTTTCTTACTGGATAATTCTCTCAGATAATCTAATACAGGCTCTTTATTATTCCTGTCTTTATAAAAATATATCTTATACAAACAACTGTCCCCCTCTTCTTTATTTATTATACTTAAAAGTTATTATATAGTCAATAATTTTTAAGTTATTATACTGGTACATTATAATACCGCCTGTTTTTTAAGGATATTCCCTCTATTCTTTAAACAGCATTACAAGGGCATTGTGGAATTCTATATTTGTCGTATATACTTCATCCTGATTTTTATAAGAAAAAATTAGATGACTCCCAGAAACTGGTTCTTTCTCCCCATCTTTTATAAATCGTATTTCTTGGCTGTTAAGAAAGGAAAAGTCCTCAGCGGGTACTCCCCATTTGTCATAAATCTGTTCCTTTCCTGTTTTTAAATCACACCAGTATATGCCTGCTTTTTTTGAACTATCTGTCAAATAGTAAACAATCCCATCTTCTACCCCAATCAACCTGCCTGGTATATCTCGTACAAATTGTGGACCTGTACGAAAGTCTGCCGATATCCTGCATAAAGGTTGTGGAAATGCATTGTCATTTGTCCAGCCTGCATAATATATCCATCCCTGATCTTCACATAAATTATCGAAATCATGATAAAGAATATCATCTGCGGTCTTTCTGTCACTCCCATCCAAAGCTATGCTTACTAAAACTGGGTCTTTTACTTCACCCATCTTTGCTTTTGCAGCTGCTTGGTAGATGATTCGACCATCTACAAATATAACTGGACACCAAGAAACCATTTGTGGTATAATCAAGTCTTCTAAAACCTGCCTTTTCTCGTTTTTACGGCGCACCAGCAGCAGTGGATTAAGAACAGGTGCAAATTTTTGAATGCGGCTCTCTTTTTCCTTATCCTGTTCCAGATAATATTTCCATCCCTGTTCATCCTCATAGAGATATTTTTTTGAAATTACCTGACATTCTACATCTTTATATTTACAATAAGCAAAAGCAGTTTTACCTTGTGCCTCATAATATTCTTTAAAAAGTGGATAAATTTGTGCTTCCCCTAAGTTGGTGTTTTTTATAACCAGAGAGAGTCCCATCATATCTTGACTGTGAAATGCCTTTCCTTTTTTGGTTTTCAAAGAGTCTTGACTAAAATACGCTATTGATGTTGTATTTAATACAGCATACTGGTTTTCTCCCCATACAACAACATCATTATAAATATGTTCTAAATGTTCTTGTTGTGTATATTTAAGCTGTTTCTTATCAATGTCATATAGGAATTTTTCTTTCGTATCTGGGCTGTTATACAATAAAATCTGGCTTCCATTTTCCGATACTTCGATATTTGTTACGGTTTCTCCCTGAATATATTCAAGATTTAATGCTGGTAAATCTAAAATTTGCTCAATCCTTTCTTCTGCTATATTATAAATCATCATTCCCCAGTAATCATATAAAATAGCTCTTTGTGAAGATGCATAAATCAACTGTGGAAATACAGCACCATAACGCATATTTGCTGCTTTTTTCAAAGAAAGTTCTGGCATTTTTATTTCATTACTTGACTCTGCCAAATCAACTAGACTGTTTTCATTATTTGACTCTGCCAAATCAACTGGGCTGTTTTCATCTGTAGAAGTAATGTCCACAGACTTGTTCTGCATTCCTAATGCCAAAAATAAACTGGCAAATAACACCACGCCTATCCCTGTCATTGCAATTACAATCCCTTTCTTTCTGCCTGTACTAGAAAATATATTAGAAAATCTCTCTTTTAGCGTATGAGTTTTTTCAGAAAAGCGACTAACGCATAACCAACTGCCTCCTTTTTCATGTCCAGATGCATATGCTAACAGCATTTGACTATACTGTTTTTTCTCTTGTTTTGAAAAATTGCGTACTACCTGACTATCGCACAAAAGCTCTATATCTTTTTCAGCACGTCGTTCCATATAATAAACAAACGGATTGAACCAATGTAGTGTCCTACACCAAGCCAATAAAAGCTTTACAACCAAATCTTTTCTTTTATAATGTGTAAATTCATGGCTTAGTATAAATTCAATCTGTTCCTTCGTAAAGTGCTGCTTTGGTAAGATAATCTGCGGTCTGCATATACCTATCAACATAGGTGACTGCACAATTTCAGAACAAAAAACAGGAATCTTTTCTTTTTTCTGTAAAAATCTTTTTGTCTTTTTTAATTTCATGTAAAAAATTAAGTAACTTCCCATTTGGACTAAAAAAAGAAAAGCTGCAACAAATGCCCATATACAAATCAATAATTGATAAATGTTTTCTTTTTCTATCTTTTTATCTGAAGGCATATTAACATAATTTTTTTCTGTTTCATTTTCTCTGGTCGGGAAATCTTTATACACAACTTCTCCTGAAGTATTTTTCTCACTACTGTCTTTAACTATCATTTTTATGCTATCATCAGAAACCTGTTGTTGTGCAGCTCCTTTCTTTTGAATATTTTCATTTTCCTGCCAAATATCCAAAGATGGTAGTAAAACTGCATATTCTGATACGCTAAAGTCAAATGGCAGTGCCAGTCGTATTCCGAGTACAATCCAAAGAATATACCTCCAAAAAACCGTATGCCCTTTTTTTAACAATGGAGACATCAGAGCAATCAGCAAAATAATTCCTGCACAAATTACAGAGATTTTTAAAAGTCCTTCAAAAAAATTTTCCATACTGAATCCTCCTTATAAACTATCCAAATAATCTTTTAATTCGTCAATTTGCTCTTTAGACAACTTCTTTCCATCATATAAAGAAGCTACGAACTTTTTAACAGAATTATCATACAACTTTTTCAAAACTGAACTCCCTTCCTGCCTTTGATACTCTTCTTCTTTAATCAGCGGAAAATAATAGTTGTTCCGTCCCTGCTTTTCTGTCCTCACAAATCCTTTTTCTTCCAAACGGGATAAAAAAGATAAAACAGTCGTTTTAGAAAGCTGTCTCTCTTTTGGAAGACATTTTTCAATTTCCATACGAGTTAATGGCTTGTTTGCTTTCCAGATAATTACCATTAACTCCAACTCTGAATTTGGCAATGTTTTATACTTCATAAAAACCCCTTTCTGTTCTTTGTGTATAAGAACTATGTATTAAATATATTCTACATTTGCCGAATATTTAAATATATTCTACACTTGCCGAATATATTTGTCAAGCACATTTATTGTAATAAATGCACTTGCATTGACATAGATTATAGCAGAAACATCTTTTAGGAGGTTTTTATGCCAATACAAAACGAACGGGAACGCCACATCGCAATGCTAAAAGCAGCCCTTCCATATGTGGCGCCTGAAAACAGGCATGCAATGGAAATACTATTGCAGGCAAATTCACTTATAAGCCTTGCAATGCAGCCGCCATCAGCAGATATAAGTATAAGCAGCATTGATGGTGAAGAAAGTGAGCCTTTTATGCCAGACCCAGAAGCAATGCTTATGAATATACGTGAATACTGTACCAAGAGAGAATCTGAAACTATACAGGTTTTACTGAATTTTATACATGCTGATAAGCTGTTTAAAAGCTACCGTGAATTTACTAATTCACATCCTGATATGCTTGAAGCTGCTGAAATTAACAATAATAATTCTACTCCTTTAAGTATATTATTCCAGCTTATTAATGGGCTTGGTTCACTCAGTGGCAACTTTAATAAAGATGCGTCTCCAGGAAAAAATTTTATGATGGAATTTCTTATGTCACAGCTTCCACCTGAGCAAAAAACAGCATTCCAGCAGATACAGGGCATTATGGGAAATTCATAGGCACTTAAGTGCAGAAAGGAGAAATATTGGCAAATTGGAAAAATAACCCTGCATTCCTTGGAATGGATGCTAGGAAACGGACAATGGTAGAGTTTTTGTTTAATTCCCTGAATGGAAAAAATATCAATGACGCTCTTCCAATAATTACAAATTGGAATATGCAGTTAAAACAGAACAATATCTCTTTTACTAAAGAAGAAAATGATTTATTGACACAGATATTTTTACAGGAACTTACTCCTGCACAGATGAAGCAGTTTGAGCTTATGAAAGCTTTTATGAAAAAATAAGTGCATTCTATTTCTGCCAGTATATACGAGTGCAGGACAAAGCATATTTTGTTCTGCACCAGCTATAGAAAAATCCATGTGTTTATGTTATATTTATATTAGTACAGCTTACATGGGAGAGATAAATATGAACAATGATTACGATGCCATATATGAGCAATTTAAAAAAAACTTTAAAGAAGAAGCCAACTCTTTCATTACAGAAGAGAATATACAAAATACATTAGCAATAGAAAAAATACGTTTTGATAATGCAAAAAAATATAATATACCCATAAATAAAATAGCTGGCAGCAGCATTGCACGCTATACTAAAGATATGCTGCGGCATTGCCAGCCCTTATTTTCCGTATACTATATTCTTAGTATGTTATCTGAACTTTCCTACTATCTGCTTATTTGGAGCATTATAAAATGCACATACCTCTATTTTACAGGCGTGGAAAAAGCTTTTAGTAACCCAGTCTCATTTTCTGTATCAATAGTATTTTTTGCTATTATAATTATATACAACGCTGTTACAAAAGGCTATACAAGAAACCTGCTTTTTAAATGTATCGAGAACAATATCCAGAATGTAAAATCAAAAATATTTGTATTCGATGCCATATGTCGTTTTATATCTATTATTATAGTTATTGTTTCGACATTATTAGTATACTTAAACCCAGGTAAATTCCCTGCCGCCAATCTTTCTTTATTTGAAGTATTTATATTTACTGTTGCCATATTATCAGTATCAGGTGTGCACAATGTTATATACAGCAGTCATTTTACTTCGTTTATAACGACAGGATATTTATATGTTCTGCATAAATCTTGCGAAGCAGATAGTGCTATATCACACTACAGGGAATTGTCACGGACAAACTTTCTAAGCTTACGCCGCATTACGGTTGCAGAGTATAATGAAAATGTGTATTTACAGGCAGAATTTAACCAGTGGTTGCGCCAGAAGATAATAACTTTCAGGGTATATGGTGCACTAGCTTTTTTTATAACAGCCATACTCGCTGTAATATGCCTTCGCCAGTTTATAACTACAGGACTGTCCGCTGGGTTAATTATATTTACAGCAGCTGCACTTGTTATCGCTGCGTTTATGCTGTTAGAGATAATCTCATGCAACTGTATATTAAAAACTTGTAAATCTTAACCTCTCCTTACTACTGCTGCTGCCATCTTTACAACATCTTTGTCAGGCTCTTTTAAGTCAGGAATACATATTACAGGTATTCCTGCGGTATAAGCCGCCTTTACCCCGTTCTCTGAATCTTCCAATACAAGTGACGCTGATGGTGCAATTTTAAGCTTTTCACATGCCATAAGAAAAATATCAGGTTCAGGTTTAGAATGTAGAACCATCTCACCACCAATTATTTCACTAAAATAGTCCAAAAGTCCTGAGTGACCAAGGTATTTTTTGACATGTTCAGAGTTTGTAGATGATGCCACAGCACATGGTATATTCTTATCCTTAAGCATTTCCAGTAGTTCGTGTATCTGTGGCTTAACATTAAGCCCTACTGTTTCTGCAATCACTGCAAGCCTTGACTGCGCAATACTCCCACATTCTTCTAATGGATAGTCATCACCATAGTTTGCGACCATAATGTTTTTTAAAGTGCTGCCAGTTGTACCTGTAGTTTTTATATATACCTCACGTGAAAGGTTGTAACCTCTTTCCTTCATAGCAACAGCAAGCTGCTCCATAAACACTCGTTCTGTGTCAAAAACCAGCCCATCCATATCAAATATTACAGCCTTAAAATTTTTCTGTGCATTGACAGCTTCCAGTAAATCAGAGTATTCTTTTTTCATAATAAAACAGCAAGGAAACTCACTACCATACCTTGCATCCTCCTTTTTGTCTGAGTTTTGTTTAATTCTATCACATTTTTATGTATCCCACAACAGAAAACGCAAAAGATACCACATATGATATCCTCTGCGTTTTGTACTTTGCTTTTTCTGCCTTTATTATTCTAAATCCAATTTTTTCTGCATCAGTTTTATAGAAATAGTACTATATATAAATGAAATTATTATAAAAACTATCATACATGCACCAAACATACCATATACATACTGTATTAATGCTTCTTCGTTCATTAATTCAAATCCCGACTGTCCAATACTTATAAATGCTGTTACCACGACTGTAATAAATCCTATAATCTGCATTATAATATATGTTATGATATAAACAACTATTGACATTAAATCCCTGCTGCTGCCTTTTCCAAATGGCAGAACATAGCCAATATTAAGGCTTGCAAAAATCTGTGCTAATGTCATATAAAGCGCTATAAATAAAAGAACTGCAAATAACAGTATAAATATAGACCCATTAATATAATATACAGATTTTCCCATATTAATCCTAAACCGCACAAAATCATCCCATCCAATGCCAAGCACCTTTGGCAACCCTGAAATTATAAATGCAGCAAATATTACAATTATATCTGCAAGAAACCATATTATTGATGAAGTCATTTTGCCAAAGTAAAGACTTACAGGGGTGACCGGAAGTGTATGCATAAGATACCCTTCATCACGCAAAAGGTTATTCCTGTATCTTAGTATAATCCATACAACGGTTATAGTGCATGAAACAACTATACTAAGTATCATAAGAAAAAATGAACCTGCATAAAAATAGAAAAAGACAGAACCGTTTGAATCCATGCTTTCTATGCCGCCTAAAGCAGCCATTATCCTTGCAATAACTGCGCATATCATTATAAATAAATACATTGCGCCAAATATGCGTCTGCCTGCTTTTAAATCATATTTAACCAGTTTATTTAACATGCAAACACCTCCCTGAATAATGCATCAATAGATTTGCCTTTCTCGCTTCTTAAAACATCCACACTCTTATGAAGCACCATTTTGCCATTTTTTAAAAATATGACATCATCAAGTACCTTCTCCACATCACTTATAAGATGTGTTGAAATAATCACACCTGCTTCCTCATTGTAATTTGCAAGGATTGTCTTTAATATAAAGTCTCTCGCAGCTGGGTCAACACCACCCATCGGCTCATCTAAAAGATACAATCTTGCTTTTCTGCTCATAACAAGTATAAGCTGCACTTTCTCCCTGTTGCCTTTTGACAAAGTTCTTATCTTAGCATCTGGACTAATATTAAGTGTATTAAGCATATCAACTGCTGCATCTTCTGAAAAATCCTCATAAAAATCACTAAAGAATTTTATAGTTTCAGATACTTTCATACCAGGAGAAAAATATGGGCGTTCTGGAAGATATGACACTATCTTTTTGCTTTCAATGCCTATTTTATTCCCTCCTGCTAAAACTTCCCCTTCATTGGCACAAAGAATCCCGCTTATTATCTTTATAAGTGTAGTTTTGCCGCTTCCATTCGGGCCAAGCAGCCCTGTAATCCTGCCACTTTCAACAGACAGTGACAAATAGTCAAGCGCTGTCTTTTCTCCATACCTTTTTGTCACATTGTGACATTCTAAAATATTTCCCATAATAATCCTATTTCCTTTCTGTAAAGAATTATGCTTTCTGCTCTTCTGATGTATCTTTAGTATCTTTTTCGTATTTTTCAATAATCCTTATACAATCCTTTACTGAATATCCAAGTTTTGCCATGTTTTCAATAAAAGCCTTTACACACTCCATCATCATCGCCTCCTGCAAAATATCTGCATTTTCCTGATTATCAGATACAAACCTTCCAGATGTGCGCTTTGAACAAAGCAGCCCATCACGCTCAAGTTCTGACAAAGCTTTCTGCATAGTATTGGGATTAACACCTGCTGAAACTGCAAGTTCCCGCACTGACGGAAGCTTGTCACCAGCTTTTAAAACGCCTGTTGCAATCATTGCCTTTATCTGCTCCATAATCTGCTGGTATATTGGAGCTTCATTATTAAACTTCCATTCCACACTATTGCCTCCCTTCTTTGTATTACTGTATTATTGTATTAACTGCTTAATATAATAATACAAAATATTAATTTTGTCAATATCTTTTTAAAAAAAATTTGCACAAAATATAAAAAAGTGCTATATATGTATATAAATCCTTAAGGAGGTACTACTTATTATGTGTACAGCAGCAACTTATACTACAAATGATTTTTATTTTGGACGTACTCTCGATTACACATACTCATATGTTGAAGAAGTTACAATTACTCCACGTAATTATCCACTCCATTTTTATAATGCAGGTAATATGGATTCCCATTATGCAATAATTGGAACCGCATATGTTTTAAACAACTATCCACTGTATTATGATGCTTGTAATGAAAAAGGGCTTTGCATGGCAGGACTTAACTTTCCAGGCAATGCTGTTTACAGAGAAGAAATAAGGGGAATGTACAATATTGCACAGTTTGAATTTATACTATGGATAATAGCGCAGTGTAGTTCAGTAAAAGAAGCTAAAGAATTGCTTTCTAAAACAAATATTACAAATAGGCAGTTTAGTAAAGAACTTCCAGTAGCACAACTACACTGGATAATTTCAGATAAAAACAGTTCAATTACAGTAGAATCTGTATCAGATGGTATTAAGGTTTATGACAATCCCGTTGGCATACTCACTAACAACCCTCCGTTTAATGAACAGATGTTGAACTTAAATAACTTTATGGCACTATCACCTAATCCACCAAAAAACCAGTTTTCGGACAAAATAAATCTGCATACTTACAGTAGAGGCATGGGAGCATTGGGGCTTCCAGGGGATTTGTCATCACAGTCACGATTTGTCAGAGCATCATTTGTAAAACTAAACTCCAAATCTGGCAGCTCAGAAAATGAAAGCATAAGCCAGTTTTTTCATATCCTTGGTTCTGTAGACCAACAGCGAGGCTGTTGTAAATGCGAAGATGGCGAATATGAATTTACAATTTATACTTCATGTTGTAATGCAGATAAAGGAATTTATTATTATACGACATATGAAAATCATCAGATTTCAGCAATAAAAATGCACAACGAAGATTTAAATGGAAATGCATTAATCAGATATCCATTTATTAAAGGAGAACAAATAAAATTTCAGAATTAGAACAAACAGGCAGCCAGATACCATGAAATAAATCTGGCTGTTTTTTATTATATTTAATTTTTTTGGTCTAAAACCATATTAACGCATTGGATGCATTTTACCAAAAGCAGATAATTATCATATGCATCCATGCGTATAATATTTAGATATGTATCTGTTATACAGATTTTGTATCTGCAGTTATCTTTTTATATGAAATCTTTGAGTCATTATAATAAATATTTAGTGGTTTATTTTGTTTTTGTTTAACTTCAAGCAACACATAATTTCCAGTCTGTGCACCCATATCATATACATTTACTTTCACACCACTTGTATTTAAAGTTGTCTTAAATGCATAATTATATGGCAGACCATCATAATAAATATACTTACGTCCATTTCTACTGACTAGATACCATTTATCAGAGTTACAGGAATTTATTATTTTCGTAACGCTGTCAGGAAGTTCTTCCTTTAACATACGTGTAACCTTGGCATATGCTTTTGCGTCTTTTTTATTGCCACGAGAAGCCTCTTTATAAGTATAGACTGATGTTGGAGTACCATATTCTGTACTATCAATAATATCCATATCATCAAGTATCTTAGCAGCCTCTTTTGAGGTCATATATTCGACTTTAGATATAGAACCATTCTCTGCTCGCCTAACACATAGGTCAACCTCTCCTTTTTCATCATACTTAAAATATACAAAAGAATTGTCAGTTTTTAAATCCATAAAAATACGGAGGCGTTTGTTTTTGTAATAATATGCACTGCTTTTTTTAATAATCCCTTTCTTTTTGTAATCTTTTGCATATTTTTTCTTTGCTGCCTTGTCTGTTACCTTTACTTTACATCTATATATAATATTTCCAATTTTTGCATTAATCTTTGCTTTGCCAGTTTCTTTTGCAGACACTTTGCCAGTTTGGTCTATGACAGCGACATTTTCATTGCTAGATGTCCATATGGCTTTTTTATCTGTATTTATCATCTTTAAAGAAAACGCACTGCCCTTTTGAAGTGTTACAGATTTTTTATTTAACTTTGGGAAATGTTTTTGTCCAGATTGACCTATACTTTGAATTTCCTTTGCAGCTTCCATAAACATATCTGCATCTTCTTTTTTGCCATTTTCATGCTTTAACATATATTTACACTGACTTTCAACTTCATCTACAAGTTTTGTCATATTGCTAAATGGTGAAATCGTTGTATAACTATCCTTTCGTACAATAGTTATAGCAATAGAGCCATCTGTAACACCTCCAGACGGTTTATCTGCTTCAGATGCACCTTTCGCCATAATATAATACTCGCCATTTTCATAAATAATGCTGCCAACATTGGCACTAGCAGTAGAAGGTGTTTTATACACATTAATGATAACAGCACTAGTGCAGAATAAAATTGTCAATATAGCTGTAATTGCTTTGGTAAATTTTGATTTTTCTTTATATTTCATAATAGCTTCCAACCTTCCTTTTAATAATTCTTTACTTTCATTTAAAGTAACAGATGTAGGAATACTTTTGTACGAGCCGCCTGTATGTATGGCATCTAACAGAGTATCTCCATATTCTCTTTTTGCAGCAACATCAAGTTTCTTTATTACCCTTTCATCACAGGAGAGTTCACATACTTGGCGAATTTTACGCTCCATAAGATATACAAAAGGATTAAACCAGTGCAGACATAAAACTATCTGTATCAGCCATTTATAGAGCATATCCATACGTTTATAATGCACCAGTTCATGTAATATCGTATAACGAAAACTGTTTTCAGATGACAAAATAGCCGTTGTAATAATAATTCGTGGATGAAAAAATCCTATAATCATTGGCGAAGATATAACATCATTTACATAAAGACCAATCGTACCTTTTACATGACTTTGTTCTATTGTATTCCCAAAATATTCCAGTTTATCTATATCATTAACAGGAATACTGCTGGCATAGACATATCTTGCAAAGCTCTGATAAATAGTGATTTTGCGCATAAACAAAAACAGTGCAACAACAAGCCAGATAATATGTATCTTTTCTATAATAAGATGCAGGGCATCAGATAATGGTTGTAAAAACTGGATAAATGGCGTTTCTGTATTGTCTGTAGAATTTGCTACTTTAGAAACATTGTCAGAAGTGTTATCTGCATAAATTTTATTTACATCATTTTGTACAATATCTGATGCTGTTTCTTTCACGTCTATAGCAGTTTTCTCACTCTTAAACACTATTTTCGGAAATATATCTATACTAGGCATACTAAGACTTATATCAAGCGTCCATGGACATAACAGACGTGCAATTACTACAAGCCATATATAATACTGCCAGCTTTTACTTATACTGTCCTTATACAGTGGCTGAAATAACATTAAAACTATAATAAGTACAGTCCCTGAAAAAGACAGCGACAATAATGTCTTCATGATTTCATTCATTTTTCATATCACCACCCTGCCAGTAATTTTTTAAATCCTCATAATCCTCAGCAGATAACCATTCATTTTGTATCAGCATAGACACAAGCCCCTTGGCATTTTTATCATATACCTTGCCAAGAAAAGTTTCAGTCTGTGCAGATTGGTACTCAGTCTCTGAAACAACTGCTATATATCTGTTGCGATGTCCGATTTTGCTTTTTTTTAGCAGTTTTTTTTCAATCAGCCTAGAAAGAAGTGTTATAATAGTATTTTTTGTCAAATCCATTCCTTTTACCGATAATGCCGCTGTAATTTCAGCATACAGTGCAGTGTTGCCATTATTCCAAATAACTTTCATTAACTCTAATTCATAATCAGATATTTGCTGCAATAAAAATCCCTCCTTTAAGCGTACAATTTGTACTCTAAAATAAGAATAGCAGAGATAATTTGTTCTGTCAAGCCTAAAATTTATATAAGTAAAAGATGGAAGCTACTTGTAAATGTATTTGACTAGAAATTAGCTAGTGAATCTGTTACATAATATAGAGTAAAAACATAAGGAGGAATTTATTAATGAGTAAAATTTATGGATATGTACGAGTATCTAGTACAGACCAGAACGAAGACAGGCAGCTTGCCGCAATGCATGAGCAAAACGTGCCAGATATAAATATTTACATAGACAAACAGTCTGGCAAGAACTTTAACCGTCCACAATATAGGAAACTTATAAAAAAAATAAGAGATGGTGACTTGCTCTACATACTAAGCATTGACCGGCTTGGACGTAACTATGAAGAAATACAGCAACAGTGGCGCATACTTACAAAGGAAAAAGGTGTTGATATATGTGTAATAGATATGCCTCTTTTAGATACAAGGAACGGCAAAGACCTTATGGGAACATTTATCGCAGACCTTGTGCTACAGATTTTGTCCTTTGTTGCTGAAACAGAACGTGGCAATATACGACAACGCCAACAACAAGGAATCGCCACAGCCAAGCAAAAAGGCGTAAAATTTGGCAGACCTGAGTCATCGCTTCCGAATAATTTCCCTAAAATTGTAAAAGATTGGAAACGTGGGAAACTCACAACATCGGAAGCAATTAAAAAATCTAATTTAAGCAGGTCTACTTTTTACAGAAAAGCCCAAAAATACGAACTTTTAGAAAAAAAGCAAAAATGAAAGTGTGTCAAAAAGTGTACTTTTTG
>DESG01000073.1:0-3620 GCA_002361175.1 Lachnoclostridium sp. UBA3320
GCTTTAGCATAGGGGAGCGTCATAAATTAGTAGAGCTGTTAGATTGAAATAGGTAAGTGGATATGTTAGGAAAATATTTTTTGATGCATAAAGATATTAAAATAGCAATATTTGAATTAGATGACTCATTACAGATAGTTAATATAGCAGGAAGTAAGAGTGGTATAGGAAAAGCTCATTTACCTAAGTCAGATATGGCAGAATTAAAGAAATGGATATTAAACAGAGGAATACCTGTTACTAGAGATAATATCAAATTAGAATTAGCAGGGGTAAATGTAAATTCAACGTTTGAGCTAATGTTGAAAAATAATGGCTTATCATTATTAGACCATTACTGGATATGTAAGTGTAATTCAGATTATAATTGGCATAGTATAAATTTATACGAGAATAATTTTAAAGCGAAATATTCATTGGATTTAAAGGATGATATAGGAAATATAGCAGATAAGACTAATTTTATACCTAGTGCATCATTGAAGGGGGATTTAAGGAAGAAATGGATTATAGATAGTAATGGTGTAAGGAGATTAGTAAAAGGTAATTATGGCATAGGGTGCAGGCAAAGTATATGTGAAGTATTAGCTACAGAGATGCATAAAAGACAAGGAATTTTTAAATATACGCCATATAGTTTAATAGATATAGCATCTAATGGTCAATTAGTGAGAGGTTGTGAATGTCCTAATTTTACAAGCGAGCAAGCAGAATTTATACCAGCAATAGAGATTATAGAGAAAGAAAAAAAGCCTAACAATATAAGTTATTATGAGTACTATATAGAAAAGTGTTTAAATCATGGCCTAGATATAAGAGATATGATGGAGTATCAAATAATGATGGATTTTATAATATCAAATTCAGATAGGCATTTAAATAATTTTGGTATATTACGGGATAGTACTACATTGCAATGGTTGAGTTATGCACCAATATTTGATAGTGGTAATTCGATGTTTTATAAATCTGGCTATATACCAGTAGATAAAGAATTATTAAAGTTAGAAGTTACGTCATTTAAAAGTAAGGAAGTACAGTTATTAAAATATGTAACAAATAAGGGGTTAATAGATACAAAGTTATTGCCAAGTGATATGGAGTTATATAAAATTTTGAAACAAGATAATACAAGTGATAGTAATACAAATGAGAAATTAGTAAAAGCATATATTAAGAAGATAAAATATTTTATAGACTTTCAGAATGGTGCAAAGATATGGGAATGGGGATATAAAGGATAATTTAGAACTGCTCATTATTTACAATTTATGGAAATTTTTGGATTTATAAAAATAAATCCAAAATTCCACTTAAACCATTTCTTTTATAAATATCTTTGTAATAAGCGACTTCATCTTTTATCAACTCATCTATTACTTTCATACCAAGAAGTTCTACAGGTGCTTTGTCATCTGTCATAATATAATTTCCCTTATTATATATTTCAAGATTTCCTGCTACCTGTTCCATCATATAATATAAATCATTGTCATCAAGTGCTTTTCTTTTTTCTTCAAATATATTACACATATCTGGATTGTCAGAAGCAAATAATTCTCTATTTGTAGAGCCTGACACATTGGCGGTGTATACTTCACTAAATACTGAAGAAATAGTATCAGAGAGATATTGGTTTATGTTTCCTTCTGCACTGCTGTACATATTCATATTTACGACCATAACTCCATTTTCGGAAAGATGTTCTTTTACTAATGTAAAAAATTCAATAGAGGACATTTGAAATGGAATTGTGATGTCTTGATATGCATCTACCATAATTACATCGTATTTTTTATCTACTGCGTTTAAAAATGCCCTGCCATCGTATGTTGTTACGTGTACATCTTTTGGCAGATGGAAGTATTCTCTGGAGAGTTGTGTTATTTTTTCATCTATTTCAACACCTTCAATTTTCACGTTCCCAAAGTACTTTTTACATTGTGTTGCATATGTTCCTGTTCCCATACCAAGAATAAGTAGTTCTATATCTTCTGTATCTTTGTCCATCATAAGCGGAGCAGCCATGGCATAGTCATAATACATTCCAGTAAGGCTATTTTCTTTCATATAAACTGACTGTACACCAAAGAGGACATTGGTGGAGAGTATAACATTTTTATCTGATTCTTTTACTTGAAGATAATTGTATATTGATTCTCCTTCATAGGCAAGTTCTGTTTCCCAAAATGCAAAGGAATCTGAATAGCCAAATATGCAGCACAGAATAAAAATTATGGACGAAATAGTAATTGTTATTTTATTTTTGTTGGTTTTATTGCTTATAAAGTAAGTCATGGACAGTGCAATTAAAATTCCTGCGAAAATAAGTAATGTAATGCTTGTGCCAACAGATGGAATTGTTACAAATGTGGGTACGAAAGTTCCGATAATGCTTCCAATAGTGTTGAATGCGTTAAGTGTTCCTACGGTTTTACCACTGTCTTCAAGACTTTCTACACAGTATTTTGCAAGAGAAGGGGTAACTGTGCCTAATAAAAATAGTGGAAATACAAAAATAACCATGCATGCAGTAAATGATGCAATTATTAAAAAGTTACTGTTAACTGTGAAGATAAGTAATGCTGATACAGCTAAAATAACGTATTTACCAAGGACAGGTATCATTGCAATCCAGATGCCAGATATTAGTATTCTTTTGTATAATATTGATGGAGAAGGTTTTTTATCTGCACTTTTGCCGCCATATATGTTGCCAAGTGCCATAGCAATCATAATTGTACCAATAATAATTGTCCATACAATCTGTGAAGAACTGAAATATGGCGCAAGAAGTCTGCTTGCACCAAGCTCTACAGCCATAACTGACATACCTGCAAAAAATTCTGTAAGATATAAAAATAACTTGTTTTCTAGTATTTTTTCTTTATTCATATATTACTCCCGATTTTCTTATATTTTATTCTTAATTGATGTTGTGGATTGTTTTTAATAATTATACCACTTTTTGGCATAGTTTACTACTTTTTAATTTTGTGCTTGTTAATAAAAGTGCTAAATGCTATAATATGGATAAATTTAAATAAATATGGAGGTATTTTTACTATGTCTGAAAAAAATGACTTATTAACTATAATAAAGACACGCAGGAGTATTCGCAATTTTAAACCTGATATGATTCCAAATGAGATTATTGAGAAGATTATCACTGCTGGCACATATGCTGCTACGGGAATGAATAGGCAGTCGCCTATAATTATTGCGATAACTAATAAAGAAATCAGGGACAAGCTGTCTAAATTAAATGCTAAAATTATGGGGACAGACAGTGATCCATTTTATGGTGCGCCTGTTGTTCTTGTTGTTATTGCTGATAAAAACTGTGCAACTCATGTTTATGATGGCAGTCTTGTTATGGGCAATTTAATGCTTGCTGCACATGCATTTGGCATAGGCAGTTGTTGGATACACCGTGCAAAGGAAGAGTTTGAAAGCCCTGAAGGAAAAGAAATTTTAAATTCGTTAGGAATTGATGGAGAGTATGAGGGCATTGGACATTGTATACTTGGCTATGTGAATGGGGAGTACCCAGATGAAAAGCCACGTAAGGAAAATTGGGTATATTATATCGAATAATTTACAATTTTTTCTTATATAGC
>DESG01000073.1:3856-4327 GCA_002361175.1 Lachnoclostridium sp. UBA3320
TTTACAATTTTTTCTTATATAGCATTAATGTAAAAAACCTAGATTTTGATTAATTAATCTAGGTTTTTTATTTAAAAATTGTATAATCGTATAGTCGTATAATTATTTTAATGAATAGGTGACAAATTTAGAATCTGTACCTATAGTAAGTTTGAGCTTTTTGAATTTTTTAGCAACTTTTTTAGGTACTTCAAAGACAACAATGCCTTTTTTAGAAGCTGAAGGTTTAATTTTCTTATCTAGTAAATCTTTATCACAGCTTAAAAGTGAAGTGGCAATGTATTCATCTTTACCAAAGTAAAGTTTAGCAACATTAATTTGATTGCTATATCCTATACGTGGAAGAAAAGTTCCCTCTTTTTTGCCAGTATTTTTTGCAGATACAGTAAAACAAATATATTTCTTTTTTTTGGAAGGTTTAAAGTAATAATATTTTCCATTGGAAATTTTAGATTTTACTTCTGCTTTTTT
>DESG01000073.1:4604-9677 GCA_002361175.1 Lachnoclostridium sp. UBA3320
ACTGTGAATTTCCAATTACCTACAGTCGTTTTTTTGCCAAGAGAAAGTGGTTTAGGTTTCTTTTTTACTTTTTTGTCTTTTTCATTTTTTTCTTTTGTAGAAGCTGTCGGTTCTGGGGTAGCAGTTTCGTTTTCTATATTGGAAGAAATAGTAGTGGAAGTCACAGATTTATATTCATCCACAGACGAGCTGCACGATGTGCATAGTAAAGCTATACAAGCTACTATTATTAGTACAAATTTCTTTTTCATATTTTACCTCATTTCCATAATCTTTTTTGTCAGTCCTTAACTGATGCTATCCACTAGTTTGACCTTGGCATCATAATATATATTATCCTTACTTTTGTCAAGCCTCAAAATTGAAATACCATTGACATTTAAGCTAAAAGTTTTATACTTAATATATGCTTGAATAAATATATTCAGAATTAAAAGGAGGACTTATTACTATGTGGGCATATGAAAGTGTTTTTNNAAATCGGATTTCACTAACGGAATGGGAAAGATATTTAAAACTGGACGGGTCGGAGCCGACGGCATCCATGCCGTGTGGCTCCTGATTCCGTCATCCGTGACGGAATCTCCCTGAGTATTCGCCCATTCCGTAAGTGAAATGACCGATTTCTTGCCAAGTCCCTGAAATCTATATGCGCTATGCCCTGTTCCCCTGCCGCCTCCGCTCACCGCTGCCATGCCTTAGCGTATACCCTTGTATGGGTTCGGGCTGTAACTCTTGAACAGGCGAAAGCTAATATATTTTTCGGGAGGCATGTACACAAAAATGAAAATGTGGTAAACTGGGTGAAGGTCAAAAGCGGCGGCAAAGATGGTATGCTGCCATAAATAAATTTGGCATAAGTTTAGGAGGCGTAAGAAATGTGGGCATATGAAAGTGTTTTTTATCAAATTTATCCGTTAGGGTTTTGTGGTGCACCATTTGAAAATGACGGAAATCAAAAGGATAGAATATTAAAAGTCATTGAATGGATTCCTCATATTAAGGAATTGGGGGCTAATGCAATTTATTTTTCGCCGTTATTTGAATCTGATACACATGGATATAATACAAGGGATTATACTAAGATTGATTGTCGTCTTGGAAGTAATGAAGATTTTAAACAAGTGTGTGATAAGTTACATAACGCAGGTATTAGAGTGGTGCTGGACGGAGTTTTTAACCATGTAGGACGTGGATTTTGGGCGTTTCAAGATGTATTACAGAACCGTGAAAATTCACAATATCGTGATTGGTTTAATATAAATTTTGATGGTAATTCAAATTACAATGACAATCTCTGGTATGAGGGTTGGGAAGGCAATTATGACTTAGTTAAGCTTAATTTAAAGAATCCAGAAGTAACAAACCATATTTTTTTAGCAATAAAAGGCTGGGTAGAAGAGTTTAATATTGATGGATTAAGGCTTGATGTTGCATATTGTCTTGACCGTGAATTTTTAAAAAATCTGCGCCATTTTACAGATTCTTTGAAAGAGGAATTTTTTATTGTTGGAGAAGTTATTCATGGTGATTACAACCAGTGGATGAATGATGAAATGTGCCACTCCGTGACTAACTATGAATGCTATAAAGGTCTGTTTTCAAGTTTTAATTCAATGAATATGTTTGAAATCTGCCATTCACTGGCAAGACAGTTTGGACCTGAAACATGGACACTATATAAAGGAAAACATCTGTTATCATTTGTTGATAATCATGATGTTACACGTGTTGCCAGCATTTTAGAAAATGAAAAACATCTTCCGCTTATTTATGCGCTTTTATTTGGTATGCCTGGAATTCCATGTGTATATTATGGAAGTGAGTGGGGTGCAAAGGCTCATAAGAGCGAAGGAGATCCTGCGCTTCGTGCAAGTTATGACAAGCCTGAGTCAGGAGAACTTTCTAAATGGATTGCTAGTTTGGCAGAGGCAAAGAAGAATAGCAAAGCATTGAATTATGGCAATTATCGCAATGTTTTATTGACAAATCACCAGTGCATTTTTGAGCGTGCATATGATGATGAACGTGTTCTTGTGGCAATCAATGCATCTGATGAACCATATATTGCACATTTTGATGCAGGATGTGGCATGGCAGAGGATTTAATCAGTGGAAAACCACATGACTTTGGTGGTGGAAGTGAACTTAAACCTTATTCAGCAGCTTACTGGAAGATGGAAAAGTAAATTTTTTCTTTATAGTTTAATTTAGTTTAATCAAAGCAAAAATATTGGCTTCCTAGCATAATAGTATAGGAAGCCATAATTATATCTATCAATTAACTACCTCATTTACTTCTGGAACAGTCCAGTGTTCATTACACCACAGTAAGAAGTTAATTCTTAATAATACAACACTTTTATTTTCAGTAGTACTTTTGGTTTCACTGTTCTTATTGCCATTATAAGCTGTAGCATATTTATTGTATTTCCACGCTGGCATAATTTTGGCAAGTTTTAATTGACATAGAATTGCAATAAGAGATTGATAATCCTCAAGTTTATCAAGACTTGTGTAAAGTATATATTTTTTGCCAAGTTTATTTGGCACTGCTTCAAAAAGACCTATAAAATTAGCAAGGCATCTAAGTTGTTCTTCTTTTAGTTCTTTACTGTCAGGCAATATCGTATTATTATGCATATTCATACTTAGTGATAAAGCTGATGCAATATTTTCTTCAAATAGCTTTTCATCTCCCAGTATTTTATTGTAGTAGCGAAGCTTTAACAATTTGAAAGGCGGGCAAGACATCATTGCAAAAAGCAGTGAGAGTATATCTGTAAGTACTGCAATAAGAAGACAGGAAAATGCTATTGCGCTAGTGTCTGGCTGTACAAGTCTTAAAATTGGTATAACATATATATCATCAAGTGGATATTCTTCCTCGCTAAATTCCATCTTGCTGTCTATAAGTTTACAGTATTTATTTAATTCTGCAAGTCCGCTGCTAAGTTCCTGTAATAATATATTTTTACATTCAGAGGGATTGTTAGTAGCAATGTCGTCAAATTCTTGCAATAAGGTTTCTTTTGTGTTTTTATGAAGTTCCATGCAAGATATTATATTCTTGGCATTGAATGTTTTGTCAGAAAGATTATACTGGTTGGCAAGTTCTGTAAATTTTGAAATATTGGCTTTAAGTGATGCAGATGGGCTTTTAGTAGAGGACACCATATTAGCAAGTTTTGAGTTTATTTTTTCTATACATGCACCAACATTGCCAGATTTCGATATGCCACAGTCTAGTGCAAGGCTTTTGCATGATTGTTTTAATGATTTTAGCTTTCCATTTACGGAAGAGAGCTTGTTAATAACTGCCAGCCTGTTTTTATAGCCATATTTCTTTAAGATACTTTTTGTCCTTTTATTTATTTCAGAAGAACTTCCTGTAGATGCTTGATTTACATAACTTCTATATGCAGCAGCATAGTCTTCATAGTCGTCAAATGAATTTCTATCTGGAGCTGGCATGGAAGATGAATAAATATCAGTGACAGCATCTAGTTCTTTTAATATGGAATTTAATTCTTCCTTCTGTATTTTTAGTGATGTATAACTGCCTGAGATAGCAGAGGCAGCGTTTTTAAGTGTGCTGTTAGCCTTACTATCTGCATTATTGACAAGATTGGTATAGCTTGCATCTATCTCTTCTTTATATGAATTATAAGTCTGTCTATAATAGTTAAGTGGTGAATTGACAGAATTATAAATTCCTATATATGAAAAATAAGAGGAGCATGTAATAGCGAGAACAAGTGCCATAATTTTTGTAAAACCAATACGATGTCTTATCGAATTTTCCAAAAAATATACAACACTTTGTATTGCAGTCGCAAAAAGCAATGGTGAAAGGACAAATATTTCTTTAAAATAATAAGAAGCTCCTTGGTATGTTGTAACAAATGAAATAATTTGTAAGAACAGTGAAACAAGAGCTGATACATAAAGCAATTTTTTATCTTTAAAAATATTAAGCATTATTTACCGCCTTTCTTAATTCTTCTGTAACTTTTTCTGAAATAATAGGAAAAGTCATCATAGCATTAAATTGGTCGCCGTTTATATCAATATCAAATGTTCCGCCACATGCGATTGTAAAACCCTGTGCAATGGAAAGCCCAAGTCCGTTGCCTTCTGAATTTCTTGATTTATCACCACGAAAAAAACGCTCCATAACATCTTCTTTTGTAAAATCCATCTCATAATTGGCAGTATTAGTAATTTTAACGGTTGCCATTCCATTAGAAACAGTTTCTTGTATATATATGCGTGTGCCTTTAAGTGAGAATTTTAAGGCATTATCAATAAGATTTTGTATTATACGGTATAGTCTGTCGCCGTCAGAAGAGATAAATATATCTGTATCTGCAAGCTTAATTCTTACCTCCATACCAGCATCATTAAACTTGTCCTCTAAATCAGTAGTTGTTTGTATAATAAGTTTATTAAGATTTAAGATAACATTATTTACTTTTATTTCACCGCTTGTAGTCATTGCAAGTTCAAATACATCATTGACAATATGTTTTAGTCTGTCAGATTTTTTAGCAAGGATATTTACATAATCTCTTGCTTCTTGTGACAACGATTCATCATGGCTTAATAAATCAATATAGCTGATAATAGATGTAAGAGGAGTTTTTAAATCGTGTGAAACATTCGTGACAAGCTCAACTTTAGTTCTTTCCATTTTAATTTTATCTTCCATATTTTTTTCAAAAATAGTTCCTATCTGTGCAAGCATATCTATATCTCTTTCAAATGCAGTGCCTCTACAAGCATCAGTATCTATTTGGTAACAACCTGAATACATTTTTTCAATCTGTTTTTCAATAATATCAAAATAACCAAGCAGCTTTTGTGCATGATAATGGTAAAATATAAAAAGCAGCAGAAATAAAAACAGTATAATTAAGATATCAGTATCTATTAAAATAATGTCATACCATGATATATATACTATAAATGCAGCACAGATAATTGTAACAAACAATATCAAATATCTGAATATAAATTTTTCTACGGTAGATGCGCCTTTTATATTGAACCTTCTACCAGTTATAATATCAA
>DESG01000120.1:0-6877 GCA_002361175.1 Lachnoclostridium sp. UBA3320
TGTAATAGTCAATAGAAAATTTAAGAGTGGCTTTCATCCTCATAGCAAGCTATGAGGTTTTTCGCCACAAATTATAACCATCCACATGGGATTTGCGTACAAACAATATTGCCAATGAAAGGGGATGTTTCTTATCAACATTTTGTTAGTAGATGACCATGCTTTATTTTCAAAAAGTTTGGAAATTGCATTGTCAGATTATTCAGAAATTGAAACCTTTGATAGTATCAAAGATGTTTCTCAATTAGATAATTTTATTGCCTCTAAGAAACCAGACATCATCCTTATGGATATAAACTTGAAAAATATAGCTTCTGAGGATGGTCTGGAATTGGCCAAACGAATACTAAGTTGCTATCCAGAACAAAGGGTTGTAATTTTGTCTGGTTATGATTTGCCCGTATATCGAAGTGAAGCAAGAAAAATAGGAGCAAAAGGATTTGTTAATAAAAATATTGAACCTGAAAAACTCATATCTATTCTTTCTAAAATAATGCAGGGGATACTTTATTTTGACAGGGAAATTCCATTCATAGAAGGATTGACCGATAGCGAGAAACAAATTATACAGCTTATAGCAGAGGGGCAAAAACGAAAAGATATAGCAAACACACTTTATATTAGTGAACGTACTTTATCAAATCATTTGCAGCATATATTTGGAAAACTTGATGTTACTTCAGCGGTTGAAGCCGTGACAAAAGCTATTCAACTCGGATACATCCCACCAATATGTTAAGTAAGAGCCAATAAACTGTTCACAAGTTCATTGGCTTTATCTGCAAAAATGTTATTTTACATTTTTCATATGCAGCAGACGCATTATGAGAAATGGTCGGTCTTGAAGCCCCAATTGTTGACGTTACAGGTTGGCTAATTCAATAAATAATAATTATTATCTTTTATATTGATTTAAAATCAAATATCCCATTAGTCATTTCCCTTCACTTTGATATATTCATCTATATCATTTACAATATAGCTTGCCCCCTGTGTATGAAGCGGTTCATAACATTCCTGCAAATATGGAAGGACATCATTCCGGTCAAAAAGCTTAAGTGCCTCCATGCCACTGATTTGATGCTTTTCCTTATACTGCTCCAAGCAAAAAGTTTTAAATAAACTTACTTCGCTCATATTCATGCCTCCTCAATACTCTGGATATTCTATTTTTCCATATCTTTTTTCTTGCCTGTAAAGACTGTATAAAGTTTCTGCACTAAACTGCCATACTTTCGTTTCCTCATTTTCCAAATCCTGATAAAGCTCCGAAGAATATAAGCTGCGAATTGCCTCATCTTCTGTCACTCCATCTCTGGCTGATATCAAATCAACAACAGCGGATGTGATTTCTGGAAGCAGTGCGATAAGTTTTTTTTCGTCCATACATTTTTCTCCTTATACCAACTTCTCTGATTTTACAAACTTACAATATTTCAATGCCTTTTCTGTATGAAATAAAATCTGATTAAACAACTTCTTAATTTTTAAGTGCTTTAGTGTAGCTTCTTTGTCCAAAAGACCTCTTTCATAAAGAATCAAGGTTACATAAACATCATCATCTGCCACAGGTCCTGATACAATATCATAATCATCCTGTACATCTTTCCCTGCTCTGCAGTCACATACATAATTAAGCCAAGATTCATCTGCCTCTTCAAAAAAATGCACTCGAAGAATTTTTCTTGCTTCTTCTATATCAAATTCATAAAAAGATACATATGCATTCGCTTTTTTTCGCCGTTTTATAACTTTTCTCGCCCATTTTTCTGCTTGCTCGTAATTTGTCGTTGTATAAAATCCCTTCCCAAAATCCAGTGTTCGATTGCTGACAATAATCTGCGGTTTTTCAATAGGCAGATAGCTTCCATGATAAATAATCATTCCTCTGCCTCCTTTTCAAATACAAGATATATAGAGGGACATTTGTCATAAGCCTTCATGTTCCGTCGTTTCATAATACCTCCAATTCGTCAAATTTTAGCAAGAAGATTAATTGTTTGTTTACTTTTACTCCATTATCAAGGTCTATCTCTATCCTCTGCATTGCCACATGTGATAATGCCTGATAGTAAGATTTAATCTCCGCAAGCTGCTTTACATATTTATCTCGTTTCTTAGTTGACATTGCTCTATCAACATTACTCTCTGTATTTGCAATAATATATTCCACATTATCAAGAGCCTTTTGAATCGCATCACTTACCTTTTTCAAATAAACTGAACGAATTAATCCAACAGTATCTGAAAAGCCAATAGATTGGTCTCTTTCCCGAGCCAATAACAGAATATGTTTTTGCATGATCCTTAAAGAAATCATTCAGAAAATATTTCCACCTGTGCGGTTAAATTTTTAAATAATAAAAGAAATTTTAGGAGTACAGATCTAAAGGTTTGCTACCAGATATTGTAAAACATATTTGCTTTTGGTGAAACTATATATCCTCGTATCCATTTTGAAAAACAATCTTTATAGCAGCCAGAGAGCAACTTCCATTTTTTGACCATGACATCCTATTATGTTTCTATCTCTGAGCTACTAATATATCATTCGCTTTCTCAACAGGATTACTTGAATTGCGTAATTCTAATTTTGCTCTTACCACTTTCATATAATAATAACTCAAATATTCTAAATTGTATATAGAATTTTTATTTTTAATTTGTTACACTGTTCTAGTTTCCAACTGCACAGTTGGAAACTTTCTTTACTTTTTTACCATCAATATAAATAAGCCGACAAACTGTGATTGCTCACAAATTCATCGGCTCTGTGTCTGTGTATCTTGCTCTATTTCTATATGTTCTTCTTCTCGGCAAACGTAACGGTTTACCCTATTCTCAGTGAAAGAAAAGTGCAAAAACTATTGATTCAGATTTCTTAATGCTTCTAAAGTTGCATCGAAATTTTCAGACCTCCCATTATGATATTGAAAAGCAGCATTACAAGTTCGTTCCTGCAAAACATAAAATTCCATGCTAAAAAAATCTGCAATCTTTGCACTTAGGTTTTCCGTTGCCATGCCAAACCGCTCCTTCTATTTTTTATTTCCGTCATCTTTATTGTTTTCGTTCTTAATCAGCCCATTATAAATGAACATAGCGCAAATTGCTGACATTGTACCCTGTACAGTCGAATTTAAGTCGATGCCATTCATATTGCAGACAATATTGATTATCATATCAACAACAATTACCACCACCATTACGACAACTCCTTTTAAAAGATGCTTCATATTCATAGCTTTCTATTTCCTTTCCATAATTAAGTTTATTTACAACAGAGCATTATAGCAGAAAAAACGCCATTTTCTTAAAACAGTCATAAAATGTCTTAATTCGTGAATAAGTGCGTTTTTCTTCTAAAAAGCACGCATTTATTCATCATTTCCGCAAAGCATCCCTTGATACAAAGCAGCATATCCAGTATAATTAAGGAAGTAAATCTCGAAAGAAGGGGTATATTGAAATGTTACTGTCTTTTTTTCAGCTTTCCCTTGCCATTCGTAATGTATGGCCTAAACGTATGAGCCTGAAAGCGTTTATTGCGCTTTATATACTGCTGTTGTTTGCAGGAATGCCTGTAACACTCCTGTCCTGTATACCATATGGTTTGTTCGGCATCCTGGCAGCAGCTTGTATTTATGGATTAGTTACTCACCGAGATACCGCTTCCCAGAATGTTGGTATGAGTATGCTTGGCTTTGTGTTTGTCATTATGACAGAAAATTTGTTGGCTCTTCTGGAAATACTGATTCCTACCACCTTATTAAACCAGCAATATCTTTCTTTTAGCATCAGTCTGATTCGCATTTTGCTGCTTTATTTTATTACCCTGCTCTGCGGCAAACTGCTTAGAAAATTATTACAAAAAGGCATTTTACGTCTTCAACAAACATGGTATTTGATTGATGCCGCATTACTGCTCCTTATAACCATTTACCTGTTTGATGACATGATTCCAGACAAAAATGGTTCTGTCGGCAGAATGATATATAATAATGCCTTACATATTTCAGGATATCTGCTTGTTATACTTTTTTTGTTTCTGGCTATGCGCTGTTTTTATCTGGAAAAAATACAGACAGAAGTAAAACAGAAATCCTTGCAGGATTTGCAGGATTACACACGCAATCTGGAACTTATGTATAACAGCCTACGCTCTTTTAAGCATGATTACGTCAATATTTTGCTCTCTCTGTCTGGTTATATTGAAAATGGCGATATGGACGAATTAAAGGATTTTTTTGAAAATAAAATCTTCCCAACAAAGAATTTGATTGACCAAGGTAACTACAAGCTGAACCAGCTTAGCAATATCGGTGTGTTGGAAATCAAAAGCCTGCTTTCCACAAAAATGATTTACGCCCATGAGTCTGATATTGACGTTACGATTGATATTCCAGACAAAGTAGACAGTTTTCCGATGGATGTTATAGACCTTGCGAGAATACTAGGGATTTTTTTAGACAATGCCATCGAAGCCACACTAGAAACAGAACAGCCGCAAATAGGTTTAAATATTATTCAAAATAAAGGCGGTGTATCAATTATCATAAGCAATTACTTTCGGAATAACGGTATTGTGCTGCATAAGTTGAAGCAAAAAGGATTTAGTACAAAATCTGGGTATCAGGGAATCGGACTTTCCAATGCCCAAAAAATCATCAGTTCTTATGACAATATAGCGTATGAAACAACAATACAGCATGACTGTTTCATACAGCATATGGAACTGGCTGACAGAAAGGAGTAACGTATTATGCTGGACATTTTCGTGTGCGAGGATAATGCCGCACAGCGGCGGTCTATTGTGCAGACCATTCAAAATACTGTGCTGATAGAAGAACTGGACATGCAGCTTGTTTTAGATACAGAAAACCCTTATGTACTGCTTAATAAAGTCAAAACCAATCAGAACACAGGCGTTTATTTCCTTGATATCGAGTTAGACAGCGACATGAACGGAATGAAACTGGCACAGCAAATAAGATTATTTGACCCTCGAGGATTCATCATCTTTATAACCGCACATTCTGAATTAAGCTACATGACCTTTCAGTACAAAGTGGAAGCAATGGACTTTGTATTAAAAGATTGCCCTGCCGAAGCAAAAGTGAAAATCAGGGAATGCATGTTAAATGCAATGGAACGTTATACGCTCCAGACCAACAAGACGCATAAAGTCTATACGGTTGATATTGGTGGACGAAAAATCAGTATAGATTATGATGATATTTTCTTTTTTGAAACTTCCAGTAATATCCATAAAGTCATTCTCCACGCAAAAGACCGCCAGATTGAATTTTCTGCCACCATGAAAGAGCTGGCAAGCACATTAGGCAGTAACTTTGTGCGCTGTCATCGGTCATTTCTGGCAAACAAAAATAATATAAAGGAAATGGATTCCCAAAAACGCATCATTTACTTTACGAATGGAGAAACTTGCTTAATATCCACACGCATGATGAAAGGACTTTGAAACAGTTCAAAAGTAATGGATTTCCAACATGACAATACAAGGCATTTCATGGCTTATGACAAACTGTTTTATACCTGACAAAGGAGGGAAAAGCGCTCATCGTCTGTAAAAAATCTTAAAAAAACGCCCATAAGTTTATCTTTTTTTTCAAAAGAAAAACCGATCAACTATGATTGCTCACAAGTTCATCGGTTTTGTTGTTTTTTATATAAATCTACAACGTTTTCCACAGCAGCATATTATTTTCAAAAGTAACATCAAGTTTTCCGTTATCTTTCAACCAAGACAGATAAGAGCGGACGGTACTTCCCACCAAAACATACTGCTCAAAATTCATTGTTAATCCATAGTCGGAAAACAGTCTTTGCAAAATATTTTCAAAGCAAATCGGTTCACTACATACCGACAGGATTTTGTCGGCGATTTCATATACTTTTGCAATATTCACATCTGCAAGTTCGGTTATATCATCGGTTGCAGGCGCATGAGCAGGAACAAACATTTTTGCTTTTATGGATTTTACTGTTTCAAGGGTTTTCAGATATTCAGCCACATCATAGATAAAACTTATCTGATATTTATCCAGCGTTTCCTTACTTGAAAGACAATCGGCAAGAAACACCATATCATCTGGTGTTCTGAAACCTACCATATCAAAAAAGTGACCCAGTAACGGTATTATCTCAATTTCTTTCGGGAAGCTCTCATCTGAAAAATCTGTAACTTCACTTGGCTTGGCAAGCAAGAACTTATGCCTTAAATCCTTGCATGGATATCCGCCGTATAAAAATGACGGTTCTAAAACGGGGTACTCTGTAAAAGCCTTTTCAATTCCGCCTCCAAAAACTTTGCACCCTGTCTGCTGCTGCAAATACTGATTTCCGCCAATATGGTCAGCATTGGAATGCGTATTCAGAATACCTAAGAGATTCCAGCCTTTTTCGTCTAAAATTTTACGGACTTTTCTGCCTGCGTCTTTATCGTTACCGCTGTCGATGAAATAAACGTTTTTATCGTCAGCAAGATATACTCCGATTTTTGCGGGGCAGTTAATATAATAGCTTTTTTCTCCCACCTGATTTAATTCGTACATAAGAATTCTCCTTAATAAAAAATCGTATTGTAGACGCAGCAAAGTCCGTCATAATTATTCTGATAACTGTGCGTGACATTTGCCGAGAAACGTATTGCCTGCTTTTCCGATAACGTGACTTTCTCTCCGTTTATAACCATATCAAGTTTGCCGCTTATAACATAGACCGTTTCCTTAACATTGTCATTGTGCTTATCCGAAGTATGGATACAGCCCAGATCAAACTCAATATAAAAAGCTTCAAAATTCCGTATCGGATCATAGGGAAATAGAGTATGTGCTCTCATAGCACCGTTTTCGGC
>DESG01000120.1:7207-7377 GCA_002361175.1 Lachnoclostridium sp. UBA3320
CTTTGTCTTTTCCTCCTGCAAAAACGACGACAAAGGCACTTTCAGACCCGTTGCGATCTTCCAGAGCGTAGTGATAGTCGGCGAGGACTGTCCACGCTCGATCTGTCCGAGCATCGGCTTGCTTACACCAGTCATTTCCGCAGCTTCATGTGAACTACCACGAAGCTAAA
>DESG01000144.1 GCA_002361175.1 Lachnoclostridium sp. UBA3320
TTTATATATATTTATCGTAGCGGAACGCTGGAATTCTGTACTTGATGATGGCACTATAAGCGGAACGATGATGAATTCTTTAAATCATTATGCTTATGGGTCTGTTGTTGAATACCTTTACAGAAATGTAGCTGGTATACGTGCAATAGAGCCAGGATTTAAAAAAGTAAAAATTGCACCGCTTGTCAGTCAAAAACTTAAATATATGAAAGCATCTTATGATTCTGTCTATGGAACTTATAGAACAGAGTGGTATATTAAAGAGAATGGAAAAATTCATATAGTTATAGAAATTCCTTTTGGCTGTAGTGCAATAGCACAACTTCCATTTTATCCTGATAAAACTGTTAAAGAGCTTAGTTCAGGGGTTTATAAATTTGAGTACGAACCTACAAAAGACCTACGCTGTAAATATACCAAAAATACACTCTTTAAGGAAATGATACAGGACGAAAAAGCGATGGAAATTATAGGACGTATATCTCCAATGTTACATCAGTTTTTAACATCTGGTGATGAAGAATTTTTACATGAAAATCTTAATACACTAAAAGATATGTTTTTCCTTGGTTTCTCAGAAGAAATTATTCAGCATTTAACAGATGAATTAACTTGCATTTATGAGGAAGGTGGTTTTTAAATGAATTATTATACAAGTGAAAAAATTACAAACCACATTACAGTAATTAAAAGCCTGTCTGGTGAACTTATGTATTTAATAGAGGGTGATAAAGAAACAGTCTTAATTGATACTTGTGCTGGTGTAGGACACATTAGACAGTTTGTAGAAAAACTGACAGATAAACCAATAACTGTACTTCTTTCCCATGGACATATTGACCATGCAATGGGAGCAGCTGAATTTGAAAAGGTATATATTAGCCCAAAAGATATTTCACTCTATAAAAGTCAATGCTCTGTTAAAGAAAGAAAAGAATATGTAACTGCGTGTATTGGCAAAGAGGCAGCAGCTTTGATATCTGATGAAGAATATACAGACGCCAGACCAGATTACAAATTTAGAGAATTAAAAGAAGGAATGGTATTTGACTTAGGAGGAATTCATATTGAGGCATATGAACTTGCAGGTCACACAAAAGGTTGTATGATTTTTCTAATTAAAGAAGAAAGAATCTTGATTTTGGGAGATGCCTGCAATAACGCTACTTTCTTATTTGACGATATATGCAGTACAGTTGCAGAATATCAAAAACAAATAAAACGAGCAGCAGATATTCTTGCTGGTAAATATGATAGAGTGTTTATTATGCATCATATAAGGGAAGCACCAACTTCGATTTTTTGTGAAATGTCAGAAGTATGTGATACAATACTTGCAGGAAAAGCCGATAATATTCCTTTTGATTTTATGGGGAAAAAGGCATACATTGCTAAAAAATCAAACGAGCAATTTCAACGAGCAGATAAAAAATTTGCTAATTTAATTTATAATCCTGAAAGAATAAAATAATTTTAAATAAATCACGCAGTGGTGCATAAAATCTCACAATATAAGTTGTGATAACGTACCATTGCGTGTATTCATCTAATACATCTATATATTAACATCTATATATGCTTCTATATCTCCAAGTGTCTTGTCTATATTTTCCATAGTATGAGCCGCTGATATAAATATTGCTTCAAACTGGCTTGGTCCAAAGTAATTTCCTCTATCTAACATATGCAAAAAATACTTTGCAAATGTCTTAGTATCAGAAGTTTTAGCAGTTCTATAATCACAAACTTCATTTTCAGTAAAATATATACACGAAAGAGAACCTATACCTGACACCCAGACTTTTTTCCCATATTTTTTAAATAACGCCCTTACTCCTTGTCTAAACCTCTCACCTAGATTATCAAGATGTGTATATATTTCTGGCGACTCTTTAAGAATCTTTAACTGTGTTATTCCTGCACACATTGCTACTGGATTTCCACTAAGCGTACCCGCTTGATATACATTTCCAAGCGGTGCAACTACACTCATTATATCTTTCCTGCCGCCATATGCCCCCACAGGCATACCACCACCTATAATTTTTCCATATGTAGAAAGGTCAGGTTTTATGCCATAATAACCAGCTGCCCCTTGCGCACCTAGCCTAAAACCTGTTATAACTTCATCAAATATAAGCAATGCACCATTTTTATCGCAAAGCTTTCTAAGTCCTTCAAGAAATCCCGTTTTAGGTAGCACAAGACCCATATTAGCAGCAACTGGCTCAACTATTACACATGCAATTTCATTATAATTTTTATCAAAAAGGCATTCCACGCTCTGAATATTATTGTATTCTGCTATAAGCGTATCTTTTGCACAGCCCTCTGGCACTCCACTGCTGTCTGGTACACCTGCTGTCATAACACCAGAACCTGCCTTAACCAAAAGTGCATCAGCATGACCATGATAACACCCTTCAAATTTAATGATTTTATCCCTGCCTGTAAATCCTCTTGCTGCTCTTATTGCACTCATAACTGCCTCTGTGCCAGAATTGACCATGCGCACCATTTCAAGAGAGGGAACCATATCAATCATAAGCTCTGCCATCTCTACTTCAAGTTCAGATGGCGCACCATAACTTATACCTTTCTGCATCTGTTTTACAACAGCCTCAACAACCCTTTCGTCATTGTGTCCAAGTATCATAGGTCCCCATGAGCCAACATAATCTATATACTCTTTTCCACTTACATCATATATATATTGTCCCTTTGCACTCTCTATAAATACAGGTTGTCCGCCTACAGCGCCAAATGCTCTTACTGGACTATTTACGCCACCTGGCATAGTCTTTATTGCCCTTTCAAATAATTCTTTTGATTTCATATCTTTACCCCTTTGCTTTTTTTAATATAGCTTCTACCAGTGAATTAATTGTAGCGTCATTTGATACAATAATATCCATATTATATTTTAAAGCTTCATTAGCCGTCTTATCACCTATACAAACTGCCTTTACCTTTTGCAGATTTACATTTTCAAAAATATTTACAAACCCTTTTACTGTAGATGCACTTGTAAATGTAACATAATCAATTTCTTTATTGTCAAAAGCTACCGCTATTTTCTCTGTTATCCTGTTTGGTCTAGTGTATACAGTATTATATATAGCTATATCACTATAAGGAATTTTTGCTTTTTTCAGTTCATTGGTAAGCTCTATAGAGCCTTTGCCTGCTCTAAAAATATATATATGAAAATCTTTAGAAAGCTTATCCACAAGCACTTTGCCAAGGCTTTGTGCTGAATACTTTTTAGGCATATAATCTGCAAATATATTATATCTTTCCAATTCATCTCTAGTACCAGAACCTATCACTGCAAACTCTAGTCTTCCATACACAAACAAACTTCTTATATCAATTTTTCTTTCTTTAAGTAGTGAGAAAAAATATCTAACGCCATTTGAGCTTGTAAATACAATGCACTTTTTGCCTTTATTGCTCTGTACTTTTTCTACTGCACTATAAAACTTTTCCAGTTCAGAAGGACTATTTATTTTCACAGTTTCTATTGTTGGCATATTTATAATATGCGCACCAAACTCTTGTAGTTTTAAAGTAAGATATTCTTCTACTCCCTCTTGGTGTGGACGTGTTACAAGAATCTGCTTTCCAGATAATGGCAATTTCTCATACCAAGCAAACTGTTTTCCAAGTTCACATACCTTCCCAATTATTATTACAACAGGACTTTCTATAAAAGCCTTACAAGCTTTTTCCTTTAATGTAGATACTGTTGCATATACACTTCTCTGCCTGTAAGTTGTCCCTTTTTCTAGTACTGCTGCTGGTGTATCTTTAGCCATTCCAGCATCTAAAAGACCTTGACATATATTTTCCAAAGAAACAGCTCCCATAAGAAATATAAGTGTTGCATCTAATCTTACAAGTGCTTTAAAATCAATATCAAGATTTCCATTTTTCTTTTTATGCCCTGTAATTACATGAAATGACGATGCATAATCTCTGTGTGTGATGGATATTCCATTGTATGCAGGAACTACAACAGCTGATGTAACCCCAGGCACAACTTCAAAATCAATGCCCGCATCTACAAGAGCTTCAAGTTCCTCACCGCCTCTTCCAAATACAAAAGAGTCACCGCCTTTAAGCCTTACCACCCTTTTACCTTCCCTAGCCTTGCTAACCAAAAGCCTATTAATTTCATCTTGTGGCAATGTATGTTTTACTGCTCTCTTGCCAGCATCTATAAGTTCTGCACCAACTGGCATAAGTGAAAGTACCTCAAGACTTATAAGTGCATCAAATATAACAACCTCTGCTTGTTTTAATATCTTTCTTCCTTTAACTGTAATTAATCCAGCGTCACCTGTACCAGCCCCTACAAGCCATACTTTACCGCTCATATTATAAATAACCTTTCTAAAATCTTTTCTTTAATTCAAGCGCAAGCTCTTCACCAATTTTTTTGGCATCTTCTTTCCTGCCACTTTTAATACCAGTAATATATCTGTCGTTTTCTTCATTAAAATACATTCCTTTAAGCTTTATATCATCAGACACTATCTCTGTATACGCCGCAATCGGCAAGCTACAATCTCCTCCAAGAGTTCTTACAAAACTTCTTTCTGCTGCCGCAGCATAAAAAGAACTGTCACTTTTTATACAATCCACAAATGAATAATCCATATCTTTTCTTCCTTGAACAGCAAGTATTCCCTGTCCTGCCGCAGGAATTATTTCATCTGTAGAAAATACTCTACAGGCACATTCTTCTATTCCAAGCCTTAAAAGCCCTGCCATGGCAAGCACTATAGCATCATAATCTTCATTTTCAAGCTTATTTAATCTCGTCTTTATATTGCCTCTTATTCCTTTAAAAGCTGCATCTTTATACAAATTTTTAAGCTGCACAATTCTTCTTTTGCTTGAAGTGCCAATGCAATTTATATTAAAAGAAGTAGAATTTTTTTTATATACTATTACATCACGAGGATCTGCCCTTTCTGAAAATCCTACTAACGGCAAGTCTTTATTTATCTCAAGCGGCAAATCTTTAAGACTGTGTATTACAATGTCCACACGTCCATCAAGAAGTGCTCTGTCAAGCTCTTTAACAAAAAGACCTTTGCCTCCTATATCATAAAGATTTCTATCAAGTATCTTATCCCCCATCGTTTTCATCGTAACAAGTTCAAACGTAATATCTGGATTCTTAAATTTCATTTTATTTACAAGTATCATAGTCTGAGCAACAGCAAGCGCACTGTCACGACTTCCTACTCTTATTACTTTTTCCATAATCTTAATTTCCTCTAACAAATACCTCTTCTATAGCATTAATACATACACTATAATACTCTGGCGGTAAGTTCTTCTTTAATTCAAAAAGCATAGAAGAAACAGTTTTTTCCGTTGCCCTTCTAACTGCACTCTCTACTACATCAAAACATATATCCTCTGCTTTAAGTTTATTCTTTGCTCTTTCAAATACCATACGTCCACATTCTTTACTTATATCTTGTATAGTCATTATGTATTCTCTGACATTTTCTTCCGATTCAAGCTTTGCTTTATACTCTTTAATTATATCAAGTGCACACCTTACTGCTTTGTCATCTTTGCCAATTCTGCCGCCTTGTCCAAAACTATCTATATTATAAAGAGTAATATTCTCCATCCCTTTAAATTTACCAGATATATCCTCTGGTACAGCAAGGTCAACAAGTATATGACTGCGGTTAGCAAGCATATGACTACATTCTTCATACTTAATCGTGTGATGCGGACTTGTAGTAGCACTTATTATTATATCATATGATTCAATATCTATATATCTGTCCTTATAATCCACTACCCTGCATTCTTTAGGAATCTCCACTTGCCTAGTCTTATAATTCCTCACAGTAACAGTCACACTCGCACCTGCTTGTACCATACTAGAAGCAGCAAGCCTGCCAATAGTACCATTGCCTATAACAAGACACTTTTTGCCAATAATACTATGTATATCTGACTGTAGTGTCTTTATAAGTTCATCTACAACAGAAGTATTTACAGCCGTAAGCCTTGTCTTGGTTTTAACTTTCTTTGCAGCAGCTAAAACCGTCTGAAATGTTCTTTCAATATAACTATCAGTAGCTTTTATTTCCCTTGCAATAATAAGAGCATCTTTTACCTGTGTGATAATCTGGTCTTCACCAAACACTTTAGATTCCATGCCACAAGCAAGTCTAAAAAGATGGTCAACTGCATCATTTCCACAGCGCTTTACAGCATATTTAATATATTTTTCTGTATCTATATTTTTAATACGACAAATAGCCTCAAACAAATCTATTTTATCAGTAGTAGAAACATACACCTCTGTCCTATTGCACGTAAATAAAACAACAACTCCATCCACCCCATACATTTGCTTTATATAAAGTGCTGCTTCCCTAGCAGCACGAGTTTGAAAAGAAAACAAAGACCTTATATCCAAATCCGCTTTCTCATAATCCACACCTGTCATTTGCAGCATAAAAGCCTCCATTCCTAATTCCTATTTAAAACCGCTTTCCAAATATATTTTTAATATGGTTTCTCATTTCTATTTTTAACATTATTTTCTCATGAGACTTTATTTTTAGCTTAGGAAAAGCATGTAAAAATCTCAATTCTTTTTTCTTAAATTGCATTTTCTTATCAGAAACCCAAATTTCAAGCCCATTTTTATTCGCTATAATATTAGGTTGTATTTTAGATAAAAACATTTCGTGCATATTTTTTAAATGTATATTAAAGTCAGCCCAGTTGCGCAATGTCACAACAATATCAAAAACAAAAATCACACATAACAAAATCGCAATAAACATCAATATAATAAAATCAATATTTCTTAACAACTCTATAAATTTTGGCTGAACTACTTTACACACAACTACACTGACTACTCCAAAAAGAGTCGCTCCATATAAACAAATACGTCCATTTAAATTAAACGGATACTGTGAATAATCCCACCACTTCGCATGAAACAACTTTTCCATACCATATCCTGTAATATATTCCAAAATAGAACATACAATAGAAGCTGCAATAAATAAAATAATACTATTTTCTATGGAACTTAACAATAAACAACACATCATTGCCCCACAGCCATATATTGGACACCACGGACCTGTTAGAAAACCTCTATTAATAAATCTTTTTTGTTTTAATAAAGAACATATAGTTGACTCATATAACCATCCAAAAAAGCTATACAGAAAAAAACTTAGAACACATAATTCTATTGACATTTTTTTTCGTTCCTTTCACTTTGGATTTTATCGCTGACAATATCTCAACTATAGCACACCACTTATCCGCAATACACACAATCCACGCTTCTTTTGTGCTAGGAGGTATTAAAGTTAAAGGAAACATATGGCGCAAAATAATATTTTCCTCTATTTCATTTAAGCAAAAATCTTTCTTGGCATTTTCTAACGCTCTTTTTGGATGATGAAATCCATGAAGCCTATGACTGCTGTCTTTATCATGCCAATCATATAAAAAATAATCATGTAACAAAGCTCCACGAATCAACGATTCTTTATTAATTTGCCATTTAAAATATTTAACCATTTTACAACTTGTTAATGTAACATTTACACAATGTTTATATACTGTAGTATTTCCATGTTGACAATAATTCTTGTTTTCTGCATACCTTCCATTATTTTCTAACTCTTTTATAATTAAATAAATCTCTTCTTTAAAATCCATACAAGCCTCATTTCTCACTCTTTGATATATTCACTCACTATTCAGCCGTATATATTAATTTTTTCACATACGAGTATTATAATAATAGAAGTATTTTCTTGTCAATTAAATTCAATTAGTAATTTGTATAAAAAATACCACCTACACATACCTGTAGATGGTATTTTTTACTTGTGTATATTTAAAAAACAAATATAAGACTATTTTTTAACTTTAACTTTTTTACTAGCGCCTCTGGCTCTAATAATCTTTTTATAGAGTTTAACCTTGCCTGTAGGCACTTTAACTGTTGCTTTCTTGTTTATTCCTTTAAACACATTCTTACCTACATTTTTTATCTTAAGTTTCTTGCTCTTGATTACAATTTTCTTTAAATTGCTACATCCATTAAATGCATTAGAACCAATTTTATTTACATTAGCACCGATTGTAACTTTTGTAACTTTCTTATTACCCTTTAATGCATCTTTAGTAATAGTTGCCACTTTATATGTTTTATTGTCCACTTTTATAGCAGCAGGAATTACTACTTTTTTAACATTCTTATTAACACCCACAAAAACAGCCGTTCCTATATTATCTTATAATTAACATTATCAATAGTAACTTTACTAATACCAGATGATTCAGATGCACTGTCTGGTGTAGGCGAAGATGTCGGTGTTGTTACTGGTACACTTGGCACTGGTGTTGATGTATCTGGCACTGGCGTTGATGTACTTGGTATTGGTGTTGATGTTGATGTTGGTGTACTTGTTGTTGGTGTACTTGGTACTGGTGTAGGCGTTGGTGTTGGTGTAGCTATTGAGCCACCACCTGACCCGCCTGCTCCTGAAACAACTACACTCGAACCACCACCTGTAATTGAAGTAGCTGGTTTTGATGAAGCTGTAACTGGCACAGTAGTATCAGCATAACAAAGCACATAAGTAGAAAACTTACTACTATTAAATCTTATAATATTGTTATTTTTATCATATGTGCAAGAAATGGTATCTTTCTTTCCGTCATGAAAACGTACTACATAATATGACCTTGTTACGCCTTCTGCCTCTTTCTTTATTGTAGACGGCACTTTCATTTTAATAACCATTTCTTTTTTGTTAGTATCTTTTAAATTAACTTTTACATTTTCAACCTCATGCACTCTTGCAAAAAGTGAAATATCAAGAGGAATCGCAACCTTTAATTCAGTTACTTTACTGCCAGTTTTTTCTTCAACATCTTTCTTTATATCATCTTCTAGTATCTCTCTTACATCATTTTCCTTGCTTTCTTCAAAATTTGTATCTTCATTTATTTCAAGGAAAATTTCTACATTTCTATTATTCCTTACTGCTTCAACTATCTTTTGTATAACTGCAGCCTGCCTACCAGCATCCAGTTCTTCATTAGTCTCTGTATCAATAATAGCATTAATATTATCTTTATTAGTAACCGCATTCGTTATCTCTGTAATTTCTTCTTCACTATCAAAAGACGTTTCAGAAAGGTTCGCAGCACCAACATTTGTATTAATATCTGTACCATATTCATATACTTTTAATTCTTCTGTTACAATACTTATATTACTTATCTCACTATTACCAGTAAAATCTGAAATAGTGAAAATATAAGTACCATTAACTCCCTTTTCCTGTCCAGAAACCGTACATGTATTATTTCTCTTAGTTATAACTGCTGATTTAATACTATAACCTCTTTCTGGTGTAAGCACAAGCTTAGCCACACTATCCGCACAAACAGTTTCCATATCTAATTTCGCTTCTGCATGATTATCTCTCACTGATTTTTCCGCATCAGCAGAAATAGTTATATTATATTGTATTCTCTGTGCCCTAGCATTTACTATAATATTAGCATTGCCTTTAAATGTATGAATAATAAAAGTATATGCACCATTTTCAGCCACCGCTTCACCCACTATAGCATTAGCAACAGTCACCTCAGGTATTCCTGCAAATGCATAACCACTTTCTGGAGCAACCACAAGCTTTAACTTATCAGAATCATAAACCGTACCACCAGATTCAAATACACTATCTTCTTTAGTTACAGATATAGTTGCGTTATCAACCATATTGCTGTTATAAGAAACAGTATAATTCAACCTTGGTGTCGCTGTAGGAGCTTGAGTCGGAGCTTGAGTTGGCACTTGGGTAGGCGTTGGTGTCGGAGCTTGAGTTGGAGCTTGGGTAGGTGCTTGAGTTGGAGCTTGAGTTGGCGTTGGCGTCGGTTCTTCTGGTATTTCCTCCCACTTCGCATATAGTGTAAGATTCTCAGCTGTGCCTACCTCAATAGAAGAAATTGCTTCTTTAAACTCACTATCTTTAAACCAACCTTTAAAAGTATAACCATCTTTAGTTGGATCTTTAAAAGTTATTTCCTGTGAACCATTATAAGTTGCAGGGTTATCAGCATTGTTTATTCCACCATCCAATTCATAATTGATAGCATAACCAATACGATATAAGTATACATCATCAATAGTCCCTGCCGCTCCAGCATTTGCCTTTACAGTAATCTTAACTATCAGCTCATCTCCAGCATCCGCAACAACCCCTTGATTGCCTTTAATGGATGGTCTCTGCCAATTTTTACGCCCGCTTAGTACAGCGGAAGCCTGACTGGATATGTTTTTTGTTTTATTTGTCAACTGAATATTTATATCTGTAGTTTCTCCTTGACCCTGAATATACATAAATGTTTCATAAAGACCACTCTGCTCTGCAGTAACAGTCTGCTCCACTGTAAAATCAATGGCTGTGTCAGAAGAAAAATGCAATGCTTGGTCTCCATTTTTCGGGTCAGTCGTTAAGATATTATCTGTTCCGTTTCCTTCTATTGACCATGCATCTGTTCCATTTTCAAAGCCTCCATTGGATAATAGGTTTTTATAGTTAGTTGCTCCAGTATGCACATACTTGAATACATTCAAAGATTCTAATGGATTGCCATAAAAATCAAAAAGAGCTTGATTATCTACTGCCGAACCGCCAAACCACTTCCCAGCATCATCTGGATCATAGTCACTTGAATAACTTGAAGCCCATCCAGAACCATAGTTCTCCCATTTTTCTTTATTTGCATTTAGCACCTCTTTGGCATTATCTGCATCTTTATCATAAACCTGTACTGGAATCCATGCTGGTTCCCAATACATCATACCAATTCCACCAGCATTTACAACTGCCTGAATAACACTACGTATTTCATCTGCCTGTCCCTGTATAGACAATGGATAAACAGGTGTATCATTCGTGCCTGATCTTACAGTATTATCATGTCCATCTCCGTCTTCTAATGTTGTTGTCCAAGATGTTTCTGCAACCATAACTTTTTTATTGTAGTTATCTGCAACATATTTTAATACTTCTGTCAAGTTACTTGTTGTCCCATGCCATATTGGATAATATGAAGTTGCAAATACATCATAATCTACATTATTACTATTCAAACTATCGGCAATGCCCTTGATTATTGTTGTCCTCTCAGGATTTGTAAAATCCAAAGCTACTAAAATTTCTTTATTTTTTTCTGTGGCTAGTTGACGGATTGCAGAACTACCAGCATTAAATATCTTAGCCACATTAGCCCATCCATCATTACTGATATTCACACCACATATGCCTTGGGTCGTTTCATTTCCGACTTGCACCATACCAACATCCACGCCTGATTCGATTAGTTCTTTCAGGCTGTCATACGTCCATTTATTTACTGCCTCTACCTTCTGCTCAACTGTATAACTCTCCCATGCCTTTGGCGCTTTTTGCTTTCCTGGGTCTGCCCAGAAATCAGAATAATGGAAATCAATCAGTACTTTCATACCTGCATCAGTTGCCCATTTCCCAATCTTCTTAGCTTTCTCAAGGTCATTATTTCCTCCACCATAACCTTGTTTTTGGTCGTTGTATGGATTATTCCAGACACGTATACGTATATAATTTACACCTGCTTCTTTAAGCTGGTTAAAAAATGTCTGGTCATCTATTACATTACCATCCCAGTCACGGAATTTAACTCCACTATCTATCAAACTAACATAGGACGAAACATCAACACCCTTAATAAAATCATCGCTTATATTATTGACTTTTTTAACATTGATTCCTGCATTTTCTATTGCAGAAGCCGATATAAGATTTGCTATTGCTTCCTGTAATGCTATTTTTGCTTGATTCACTTGCTCTGTAGTCACATTAGTATCATCATATATACTTTTTGCGCTATTTAATGTTGTTTGCATAGATGTCCAACTAAAAACTTTATAATCTGCTTCTGACAGGTTTTCACAAGAATTAATTACTTCTTCTAAACCTGCTTTTGCAATAAACAAAAGTCCTTCTTCAGATAGCTTTCCAGTAAGAGTAATGTCATCAATATGCCCCCATCCGCTTGCTTTACATTCAACATATACCCCTACTTGAACTTCTTCCAAGTTTTCTGCAATAGTAAAAGTCCCACTGGATTCTTTCCAGTTCCCCCATGCAGAATTTTCTTGATAGACATCTCCTTTTTCTCCATTCATATAAACATAAACTTTTTCTCCCTCTGCTCCTTGTGACTGAGCTGTCATCTTGTAAGTACCTGCTGGAAGATTTTTAATTGTCTGTGTACATGTGAAATTAATTTCTGTTGTTTCACTCCAAAAATTGAATGAATAACTTCCTGATTTTACAGCTTTATCATTGCTTTCGCAGGTAGTTGGTTTTTCACTGACTGTCCAGCCATTCAAACCATCTTCAAAACCATTATTTATTAGTTCAATATCAACATAATCGTCATCAGCAGCCTTTACTGTAATGCCCCCACGATATCTACACATGTTATTGATGACAGTACCATTGCAAAAGTAAGCATATGTGCTATAGCTTTTTTAATATTCCGTTTACTCCACTGGAATATTGTATTTTTTTGCTTAATTGTTTTTTGTTTACTCATACATTTTACCTCCTTATTAATATTTTTTGACAAATGTAATTCATATTGCCAGTTAATCATCGTTCATAATTGATAAGTTTCCTTTTGGTTAATTTATCCTCCTTTATAATTTTTAAAACGCAAAGCTTTGTCATTTTGTATATTTTTTGTGTTTATTTACGTTTCTTTTGTTATAATTTTACCATCGTATTCATAAAAATGTTTGCATTTTCAATCTTATAATGTACACTTTCGACCAAGCATAAACCTATCACTTATGTTCTATGTATACTGTAAATTTAAGCATTTGCTGTTCAAAATTATTTATTTAATTTCTTTATTTTTATAAAAAAATTGTTCTACAAAAAAAATAAGGTATTTTGTAGAACAATTTATAATAAA
>DESG01000152.1 GCA_002361175.1 Lachnoclostridium sp. UBA3320
TAATAAATTTATATATTTTTATTTGATTTTTATAAATTTATTGTAACTATTTTGTTACCCATCTCTGTAATTGCCAGTTATATCTAAGCAGCCACTGCCATTTATTATCAGGTCTTCTTGAGAAAAAACTGCTGCATTAGGGTTGTCACCACTAGTGTCTTCCTTATACACCATGCCATCAAATACAGAGTTTTTACTTCCATCTGCAAGTGTAAGATAGAGGTTTTTGACACTGATTACCTGTATTGCAGAACCAAAAGAGCAGGTGATATCTGCATTATCCAGCACAAGCTGTACATTTTCATTCTCTTTAAGTTCTACAATTATTTGACCATCATCTAAAGTTCCATGCAAAACATAAGTGCCTTTTTTACTAATATAGATACTGTCATCACGGATTTTAGCACCATTGCCATCTGACTTTGCAGTTTTACCATTTAAAGTGATTGTAGTTATATCATTTTCATGATAAGAACTGTCAAGAGCTTTATCAGAATATTCACCTTTTAAATCCGTATTAATTCCTTCTGTAGTGGAAACTTGCACAATTTTTTCTGCATTTTCTGTATCTGAAACTACTGTTTCATTACTTGTATCAGCTCTATAAGTACTCTGGTTTTTGGCACACCCTACAAATGTAACTAAACATACTGACAATAAAGACATATATAATTTATGTTTATTCATAATATCACCTCTTTGAAAAATTTTCTTTTGACAGGAGTTGTTTAAAAAAAATATTTGTAGTATGATAATATCACATTTAAATAAAGTTTGTAACAAGTTCACATATTTATCAAACTTCTTTAACAAACTTTACACTTGTGACATCAAAAAAGAATGGAGTATAACTAGATGGAACAGAAAGAAAAAATACCATGGAAACCATGCAGCAGGTCATTTCTTAAAATGGTCGCTATGCTGTCTATGCTTTGTGACCATATAGCCTTTGTACTTGTTCCAGCAGACCAGTTTACAAGGTGCTATTATATTATGAGAATTATTGGGAGGATAGCATTTCCGCTTTTCTGCTTTATGCTTGTAGAGGGGTTTATACATACATATAGTAAGAAAAATTATATAATAAGGCTTGCTTTATTTGCAGTTATTTCGGAGATACCATTTGACCTTGCATGCAGTGGCATGATAGTTGACTGGAGTGGACAGAATGTAATGTGGACACTGTTAATAGGTTTTATAGTGATGTACTGGCTTGAAAAGTATGAAAATAATGTTTGGTTAAGGCTGCTTATTGTAACTTGTGGTTGTGTACTTGCGTATTTTATGTATACTGATTATAGTTTCTTTGGTGTACTTATTATTGCTGTATTGTATCTTTATAGAATGGACAGAATAAGAGGTATGCTGTTTATGGGGATTTTACTTGTAGTGCAAAATATGATAGAAGCATTTGCAGTGCTTTCTATACCATTTATACTTTTATATAATCCAGAAAAAGGTGGCACACATCTTCCAAAATACTTTTTTTACGCATTTTATCCTGTGCATTTGCTGCTGTTGTATATAATATATTGTTTAATGTAAATTAAGTTTCAAAATGGTTTCACAGACAACACGCTCTCGCTTGGATAAAGCACGCAGTGGTGCATAAAATCTGAAAAAACCAGATTTAAGCACCAGCGGCTTTATACAGTTGTCTTTTGAAACCATATTTGAAACTTTGCTAGTAGGTACAAATTCTAAGTTAGAATAAATTAAATTATTTTTTAGATTGCCATAATTTTTACAATTTTATATCCTGTGTCTTCTTTATTATTGTATATTATAAGATAATATACAGTAGTCTTTGCAGGAATTTTTTTACTTGCAGTAACCCCATGAATAGTAACAAATCATGCGTTTACCGTGTAGATAGAGAAAAAAGCTATTGCAATCAAAACTAAGATATGCTATATTATAGATATAAAAGGAGCAATCGCCCACAAAGTGGTTGACCTCCCAAGGTTGCTACAAGCCTGCCTGACCGACCAAGTACAAGGTAGGCTTATTTATTTTCGCTTGTTCGTCCTATCAATATAGGCAAGCAGCGCAATCAAGAAATTACCGCCCAAAAGTAATAGGCTTAATACTTCGTATGTATCCATCTGCACCACCTCCCTTCTTTTTCAAGTTAGGGAGGCTACCACCTTGTAACACGATTACTCCTTTGAAATTATAGCATATCTTTTGACGCTCTACAACAATATTTTTTTTAAAATTGAACTTGTATGCACATTTTCCACCTGCTTTGGACTTGGATATGCCATCGGAAGCGATGATAGAAAAAATTCACAAAAATAACCGCCCCAGACCACTAAGCTGAGCGGTTATTTTTATACCAAATTAGTGGCTAACCGTCTATCGGTAGCACTTTTTCTGTATATAATATAACATAGAGATGCTATAATTTCAAGCACTTTAATCTGCAAAAAAGCAAAAAAATTTTAGTTGACAAATAAAGGAACCAATGATAAACTATCCTAGTGTGCCGCTTAGTGAGGTTTAAAAAGCTCTGTATTAAGCAAAATACAGACACCAAAACTAGCGAGTAATGATAAACAGGAGGTGCGATATGTACGCAGTTATTGCAACAGGAGGTAAGCAGTACAAAGTATCTGAAGGCGATATCATTAACGTAGAAAAGCTTGCCATGCAGGCAGGTGAGACAGTTACTTTTGATGACGTTGTTGCTGTAAACGATGGAACAATGAAAGCAGGTGCTGATGTAGCTAATTCAACAGTTACAGCTACTGTAGTTAAAGAAGGACGTGCTAAGAAAATTATTGTTTACAGATATAAGAGAAAAACTGGATACCATAAGAAAAAAGGCCACAGGCAAAGCTATACACAGGTTAAGATTGAAAAGATTAATGCTTAATATAGCCACGGATAAGGTGGCATTATGATAAAGGTTACAGTTTATCAAAACCATGATGGTGTGTTTTGTGGTTTCCGTATGGAAGGACATGCTGGGTTTGCAGCATATGGAAGTGATATAGTGTGTTCGGCAGTGTCTGTGCTTGTTATTAACACGATGAATTCGATAGAGAAGTTTACTGATGACAAGTTTAAAGGAGCTATACATGAGGAAAAGGATGTAGTTTCTTTTGATATAATATCAGAAAAGATAAGCGCATCTGCCGAGTTGTTAATTAATTCACTTGTATTAGGTCTTACTGCTATACAGAGTGAATACGGAAAGAAATATATTAAAATTAAATTTAAAAAAAAGCAGGAGGTGTAGAGAATGTTAAAGATGAACCTTCAGTTATTTGCCCATAAAAAAGGAATGGGTTCTACCAAAAACGGCAGAGATTCAAAGTCAAAAAGATTAGGGGCAAAAAGAGCAGACGGACAATTTGTACTTGCTGGTAATATTATTTACAAACAGCGTGGTACAAAAATCCATCCAGGAGTAAATGTAGGACGTGGTGGTGATGATACATTATTTGCTTTAGTAGATGGCGTAGTTCGTTTTGAAAGAAAGGGCAAGGATAAAAAGCAGGCTTCTGTATATCCAGTAGAAGCTAGGTAAGCTTTTATCTTACTATAATGGCAATGCAAAGGAGGGGCTGTGTCTACAGCCCCGTTTTGTTAATGTAGAAATAGAAAGAAGGTGTATAGATGTTTGCTGACAGTGCTAAGATATATATCCGTTCTGGAAAAGGTGGTGACGGGCATGTAAGTTTTAGGCGTGAGCTTTATGTTGCAGCGGGCGGCCCTGACGGTGGAGATGGCGGCAGGGGCGGAGACCTTATATTTGAAGTTGATACAGGGCTTAACACATTAAACGATTTTCGTCATATAAGAAAATACTGTGCAGGTGATGGAAAACCAGGCGGCAAAAGGTGTTGTCATGGCGCAGATGGTCAAGACCTTATAGTAAAAGTTCCAGAGGGAACTATTATTAAAGAAGCCGAATCTGGTAAAGTGATAGCAGATATGTCATATGGGTGCAAAAGGGAAATAATTTTAAAAGGCGGCAGAGGCGGCAAAGGAAATATGCATTATGCTACACCTACAATGCAAGTGCCCAAATACGCACAGCCTGGCAAACCTGGTAAGGAATTAAATGTAATACTTGAACTTAAAACAATAGCCGATGTAGGGCTTGTTGGTTTTCCAAATGCAGGTAAGTCAACATTTTTATCACATATAAGCAATGCAAAACCTAAAATAGCAAACTATCCTTTCACCACACTTCAGCCAATTCTTGGCGTTGTAGACCTTGAGGATAGTGACGGCTTTGTTGTTGCGGACATACCTGGACTTATTGAAGGCGCATCAGATGGCGTGGGGCTTGGACATGACTTTTTAAAGCATATTGAACGCACCAGAGTATTTATCCATATGGTTGACGCAGCATCTACAGAGGGAAGAGACCCATTAAATGATATAAATATTATTAATAATGAGCTTGCAAAGTATAGCAGCGAGCTTACACAAAGGCCACAAGTGATAGCTGCCAATAAGATAGATGTATTTTATGGCACAGAAGAAGAAACAGTTATTACACTTTTAAAAGAGGAATTTGAACCAAAGGGAATAAAAGTTTTTCCAATATCAGCAGTAAGCGGCAAAGGTATCAAAGAGCTTTTATACTATGTCAAAGAGCTTCTTAACAATATGGGCAAAGAACACATTGTATTTGAAAAAGAATATATGGTTTCTAACGATACATTTCCTGATGAGCCATATACAGTGGAGTATGACCAAAAAGATGATATGTATGTAGTTGAAGGTCCACGAATTGAAAGAATGCTTGGTTATACTAACCTGGATTCTGAAAAGGGCTTTATGTTTTTTCAGAAATTTCTTAAAACGTCAGGAATTATTGAAGAACTTGAAGCACTTGGCATAGAAGAAGGGGACACAGTCAGGATTTATGGTATGCAATTTGACTATTATAAATAATAACAATAACTTCGAGGTGTCAAGTGAAAGAGATTGCATTAGAAATACTTATATGCATTATTGCAGCTATATCATTAATGGTGATACATGAACTTACTAAGTCTATAGTATATCTTATTGTGCGTAAAATACAAGGACAGACAGCAAGCCAGAACAACAGCATTTTGGCTTTATGGAGATATATTGACCCATTAGGCATACTGTTGTCAGTAGTGTGTTTTGTCCCGTTTTCAAAACCTCATCTATTTAGGATAAGAGACAAAAAGACTAATATGATACTTGGAATAACTGGTTTTTCTATTTTATTGTTAATATATATAGGCAGTATTGTTATATTAAAGACAGGTGCTTTTGGCACGAGAGCATTGTTTGCATCAGGAGGTTTTTGGGCACGGGTTGTTGCTTTATTCTTACAGTATATGGCAATTCTTAGTTTTGATATGCTTATTGCAAATATGTTCCCAGTTTCTACATTTGACATGGGTCTTGTAATAGCAGGGTTATCTTCAAGGCACTATCTTCAGATTATAAAGGCAGATTCTGCAATAAAGCTTATTTTTATATTAGCTTTAATGTTTGATTTGATACATACTGGATGTATCAGGCTGCTTAGGTTAATATTGTGGTAAAGGGGTTTAAACATGGGTATTCCTGTAAAGCTTGATATATTTGATGGTCCTCTTGATTTGCTTTTGCATCTTATAGAGAAAAACAAAATTGATATTTTTGACATTCCAATAATTAGTATAACAGAGCAGTATATGGACATTATTGGCAAGATGGAAAAAAGGGATATGGATATTATGAGCGAATTTCTGGTAATGGCTGCAACGCTTTTAAAGATTAAATCGAAAATGCTTCTTCCAGCTAGAGAAAATGAAAATGGGGAAGAAGAAGATCCAAGAGAGGAACTTGTCGAAAGGCTGCTTGAGTATAAAAAATATAAATATGCAGCACTTAGTCTTAAAAATATGCAGATTGATGCAGCTAAACACTTTTTCAGGGAAAAAAACCTGCCAGAAGGAGTTGAATCATACAAAGAAGTAATTGATACCAAGAAACTTTTATCAGATGTGACATTATACAGGTTACAAATAATATTTAATAGCATTATAAAGAAACAGATTGATAAGACTGACCCTGTAAGAAGTAATTTTGGACAAATAAAGAAAGAAACAGTAAGCCTTGAGGAACGCATACATTATATTGAGGAATATGCAAAGCTGCACAACAAATTTAATTTTAAAACTATGCTTGGGTACAATACGGGCAAAACTATGGTTATAGTTACATTTCTTGGCATACTTGAACTTATGAAAGCAGGAAAGCTTAAAATAGAACAAGAAAGCATTTTTGACGATATATGGATATCAAAAGTTTATTGACAGGAGGCTTTTTATGTCATTTGTAGAACTGGAAGCAAATATTGAAGCTATACTTTTTACAATGGGTGAAGCTGTAGGGCTTGATAAGATAGCACTTGCCACAGGGCAAGATGAGACAATATGCAGACGTGTGATAAGAAATATGATGGATAAATATATGGAAGATGGCAGAGGTATACAAATAATAGAACTTGATGGAGCATATCAGATGTGTACAAAGCAGGAGATGTATAAAACTCTTGTAAAAATCGCACATGTCCCCAAAAAACATATACTTACGGACGTTCTCCTTGAAACTTTGTCAATTATAGCATATAAACAGCCAATAACAAAGATAGAAATAGAACATATCCGTGGTGTAAAGTCAGACCATGCAGTTAATAAGCTGATAGAATATAATCTTATATGTGAAGCAGGAAGGCTTGACGCACCAGGAAGACCTGTACTTTTTGCAACTACTGAGGAATTTTTGAGAAATTTCGGAATAGAATCACTTAATGATTTACCAACTATAAATCCTGACAAAATAGAAAATTTTAGGACAGAGGCAGAAAAAGAGGTTCAGATGGAGCTTGACTTATAAGGAGGCATAATTATGGATTTGATACTTGATACACATTCACATACTATTGTAAGTGGACATGCTTACAATACTATAAATGAAATGGCAAAAAGTGCAGCAGATAAAGGACTTAAACTGCTTGCAATTACAGAACATGCGCCTGCAATGCCAGGTGCGTCTTCTTATATGTATTTTCTTAATTTTAAAGTATTAAGGCGTGAGAAATATGGAATAAAACTTCTTTTTGGTGTGGAATTTAATATAGTTGATAAAGAAGGTTCGGTCGATTTGCAAGGAGATGCAGCAAATGCAGTTGATATCGGAATTGCAAGTATGCACCAGCCATGTTATAAAACAGGCACAGCAGAAGAAAATCTTCATGCATATATTAAAGCAATGCAAAACCCACATGTCAATATAATTGGACACCCAGATGATGGAAGATTTCCTGTAGATATGGAAAAGCTTGTATTAGCAGCAAAAGAACACCATGTACTTCTTGAATTGAATAACGCTTCACTAAATCCAAGAGGATTTCGCAAGAATACGGAAGAAAATGATATAAGGATGTTAAATTTTTGTAAGAAATATAATCAGCCTATAGTTATTGGAAGTGATGCACATGTTGAAGATGATGTGGGAAATTTTGAGCTGGCTTTAAAAGTAATTGAAAAGACAGACTTTCCAGAAGAGCTTGTAATTAATACTTCCATAGATAAATTATATGAATATCTGGCGCAATGACTGCGCCAGATAATTATTTTTTTTTGCCTAATGTGTCATCAACGATATTTTCAATAATATTTTTTTTAACCCATACATCAAAACTTAACATACATATAAATGCAAACCTAGATAGAATCTTTTTTTCTTCTGGGTCTTTTATATTGGCATATGTGTCATTAGATTTTTTAAGCTTGCGGATAATATCACGGAGCTGTGAGTTTACGTTGTCTTGCGCCAGAGCCACTATCTCTTTATATATGTCGTCAAGATTGCGGTCATCTTCTGATTGGAAAAACTTTTCAGATATAGGGTCAAGGACATTTTTAATATCACTAATGGAAAGAAAATTCTTGAAATAATATATAAATATTAGCAGAAGCATGTGTTCTTTTGTATATTTTTTCTTTACTGGCGGTGGAAGCAAATTGTTTTTTGTATAGTTATTTATCATTGTTTTGGTAAGAATTTTATCATCATCAAAACGTTTGGAGGACTTTAAGTGTTCTTCCATAAATGTTGTTACTTGGTCCATATACAAATCAATATTTGGTATATCATCTGGATTTATATAATCTATATTTTGCATGCTTCTGATTAAGTTAAGTATCTCTTTGTTGTACTTTTCATGCATATTTATCATATTCCTTTCTATAATGTATTAAAGAGGTTATAAATGGTAACATAATTTAGATTAATTATATCATAAATCTGAAAGATATCAAGTATAGTAACATTACACTTATTTCTGCATAAATATAATATAAAGCTTTTTAGTGCCAGGAGGTAATAATGAAGCCATCTGTACATAAACACAGCAAAAAACCTAAAGCAAAGCCTTCATTATGCGAGCCTGTTATAGCAGAACGGATTTCCAGAAAATTAAATATGCCAGAAGATATTATTGCAAAAGCACCAGTTCTTACAGGGTATGGCAGGCATAGATTTTGCATAGAAAATTATAGAAACATTATCGAATATACTGATTGTATTATAAGAATACAAACAAAGACGTGCAGAATACATATAGTTGGTGAAAAACTTGTAATTGCATATTTTAGAGAAGATGGGATGTGTGTGACAGGCAACATAAACTCAATAGAATATCACTAGGAGGCTTTATTTTATATGATACATAAAGTGGCAGGATGGTTTAGAGGGTATCTGTTAATACGTGTAAACGGATATGGCAGCAGACGTTTTGTAAATCTCTGCCGCAATCATGGTATAGATTTGTGGCTTATAAGATATGATGATAATGAGGATGTCTTATACTGTCGCATTTTTCTTAATGATTTTTATAAGCTGCGTCCCATTGCAAGAAAATGCAGAGTGAGACCTGTAGTAATAGATAGAAATGGTTTTCCATTTGTAATAAAAGAGATGGAAAAAAGACTTAGTTTTTTTACAGGTGTTATTGTATTTTTTTGTATTCTTTTTTTCTTGGCAAGTCGTATATGGGGAATTTCAATAGAAGGGCAGTCTTTTCATACAAAAGAGAGCCTTTTAAAATATCTAAATGGACATGATGTATATGGCGGTATGGCTGTAAAAGATGTTAACTGTAGTGGAATAAGGGAAGATATGAGACACAGTTTTGATGATATAAGCTGGGTATCTGTAGAATTAAAAGGAAGTAAAATATTTATAAAGCTAAAAGAAGCACAGTTGATTAATAAAGAGAAGAAAAAAGAAAAACCTGCAAGCCTTGTAGCAGGAGATGCAGGAGTTGTGGTATCAATCGTAACTGGCAAAGGCACTGCAAAAGTAAGGGCTGGAGATAAAGTAAAGAAAAACAATGTGCTTATTTCAGGACTTGATGAAATTATAGGAGATGGAGATGAACTTGTAAAAAAAAGACATGTAAGAGCAGAAGGGAAAGTTGTAATTGAGAGCGTAAAAAAATATGAAGATAAGTTAAATGAAAGCTATTCAAAAAAAGAATATACTGGAAAAAATAAATATTTGTACAATATAAACCTGTTTGGAAAAAATGTTTTTTTCTATAATCCTTTAAATCATTTGGAAACTTACAAGAAATGTGATATAATTCGTGAAGGCGGACAAATTTTGTCAAAGTTATCTTTGAGATTTCCTGTGTATTTTTGGCGACAATGTTTTGCAGAGGTAAAATATACATCTGCAAAATATTCAGATAAAGAAGCAAAACAGCTTTTAAGTGAAAGGTTTGAATATTATCTTGACAAACAAAAGCAATCTGGTTATAAAATTATAAGTGCCAGACTGTATGTTGAAAAGACGAATGAAGGTTATGCTGCATTTTCTAATGTAAAGATGCAGAAAGAGCAGAATAAATACCGTAAAATAAATGAAGTAAAAGAAGGAAATAAACAAAATGGCGATAATGGAAACAGTAGTGGAGATACCAACTGAGCATGAAAGGAATATATTTGGTAATTTTGATATTAATATAAAAAAAATAGAAAAGTCTCTTAATGTGACGATGGTAGCAAGGAATGGTGCACTTAAACTTGTGGGAAGCGAAGCGGGCGTAAAACAGGCAGAAAGTATACTTATGCAGCTTATGGAACTGTCTAAAAGAGGCAATGTTATTACAGAACAAAATGTAAATTATATACTTTCACTTGCGGTTGAAAACCGTGAAAATGAGCTTGTAGAACTAGATGATGACATTGTATGCCGTACAGTACAAGGTAAACCTGTCAAACCAAAAACATCTGGACAAAAAGGCTATATTGATTTAATACGCAAAAAAATGATAGTTTTTGGAATAGGCCCTGCTGGAACGGGCAAGACTTATCTTGCAATGGCTATGGCAATAGAGGCTTTTAGGCGTGATGATGTAAGCAGAATAATACTAACAAGACCAGCAATCGAAGCAGGTGAAAAGTTAGGTTTTTTACCTGGAGATTTACAGAGTAAAGTTGACCCTTATTTAAGACCTTTATATGATGCCTTGTATCAGATTATGGGGGCAGACAGTTATCTTCGCAATGTGGAAAAAGGACTTATAGAAGTTGCACCGCTTGCATATATGAGAGGCCGTACACTTGATAATTCATTTATAATACTTGATGAGGCACAGAATACAACACCAGCACAGATGAAAATGTTTCTTACAAGGATTGGGTTTGGCTCAAAGGTAATTGTTACAGGCGACCTTACACAAAAAGATTTGTCTCCCGATACCCAGTCAGGTCTTGAACATGCAGTTGCAGTGCTTAATAAAGTAGATGATATAGGTTTTTCATATCTGACTAACAAAGATGTGGTGCGCCACCCTCTTGTACAACAAATTGTAACTGCATATGATGATTATGAGAAACGACAGCAAAGGAGAAAGGAAGCTAAAGAGGCTAGAGAAACGGAAAATAGAGCTAGAAGAAGACGCATAAGTAAATAGCCTTTAAAATTACGTTTAAGGATAGATAGGATGGATAGGAAAAAGATTAAGGCTCACATAAAAAACAGTGTCTTTATATGTTTAGTTTATGTGGAAGTAATATTATGTACAGTGCTTGGAGGTATCTTATGTGATACTAGCTATATTGATATATTTAGAAATGTAGCAACAGTGATTGTTGGTGTTATGATATTTATATATTATTATAGTCTCTCAGGCGATAAAGTAACAGAAAAAATACTGCCAAAGATATTATTTTTTATAAGTTTTGCAGTATCAAATTTACTTGTGGCATATACAGGCAGGGCTGATATTGGCACCATATGGATAGTTGCAGTTGCAATATTAGCAGTAAAGGAAGGAATAGGACATGCTATATCATGCCATGCACTACTTATGCTACAGTATCTTGTACTGTCAGCAGATGCAGAAACAAATATAAGAATAATTATATTTTATGCTATAATTGGAATACTTATTGCACTTGTGCTTTCAGAAATCAGAAATAATAAAGAATTTATATATGCATCACTTATATTAGTTGCATTGACTATGGTTATGATAATAGTGCTGTTTAGTTTTGATTTAAAAGAAGTAATAAATAATAAAGATTTTGTAATTAGATGTCTTGTTGGAGATGGAATAATCCTGCTTGTTTCGTGGATTACATACTGCATAAACCCAGAAATGGCTGAAAGAAATGCACAGCGTGGACGCAAACGCAATCAAAAACGTGATAAAAAAATTATTTTACAGCTTCTTGAGTCAGACAATATATTGCTAAAAAGAATGAAGAATTATTCAGAAACTATGTATGCTCATTCTATACGAGTAGGAAGGTTATCATATAAAGCGGCGTACTATATGGGATGTGACTGTCTGCTTGCAAAAGCTGGCGGGCTGTACCATGAGGCAGCAAGAATATACGAACATGGACAATATCTTGATGAGTGTAAAATGCTTATAACAGAGTATAATTTCCCGACAGGGCTTTCTGATATAATAATGCAGTATGCCAGCACTGAAAAGCCAAAGTCGTACGAAGCAACAATCGTAATGATAAGTGACAGTATTATATCTACAGATGAATATTTGGAAAGAACAGGAAAGAGGTCACAAATATCTGATGAAAAGCTTATAAAAAGCATATTTAATAAAAGGATTAAAAAAGGAAACTTTAGTGAATCAGGCATGAATAATGAACAGATAGAAAAACTTATGGACTTTTATATCAATAATGCTTTTAAAGAAGATTTGTAGTGCTAGGGCGGTATCTAAGAAAGGTTTGGTTATTTACATGACAATACTTATAGAAAAAGAAATAGATGACAATGTTGGATTTGATTATAATGAAATATTAGAAAGTGTAGTATTAAAATCCATAGAACTTGAAAACTGTCCATATGAGTGTGAGGTAAATATTACTTTTACTGACGATAGTGGCATATGTAAGCTTAATAAGGACTTTCGAGGAATTGATGCCCCTACAGATGTGCTTTCATTTCCAATGGCAGACTATAGTCCTCCAGCAAATTTTTCAATTCTTGAAAATGATGAGGTTATATCACAGTATTTTAATCCAGAAAGTGGCGAACTTTTACTTGGCGATATTGTTATATCAGTAGAGCGTGCTAAAAAACAGGCAGCAGAATATGGTCATTCAATAAAAAGGGAAATATGTTTCTTAACAGCACACAGTATGCTGCATCTTATGGGATATGACCATATGACAGAGAAAGATAGAAAGTTAATGGAGAATAAGCAGGATAAAATATTAAATGCACTTGGAATAATCAGGGATTAGAAGGGAGAAGGCAGTATGGGGTCTTCAAAGGAAAGTACCACAGGCGGATTCCTCAAGCAAGGCAGTATTCTTGCTATAGCATCTATTATGGTAAGAATAATCGGCATGGTTTACCGTGTCCCTATGGCAAATATAATCGGCGATGAAGGTAACGGAATATATTCAGCAGCATACGAAATTTACAACATACTTCTTATAATATCATCTTATGGTATGCCTATGGCAGTATCGAAAATGGTATCTGCAAGATGTGCTCAGAGAAGATATAAAAATGCATTTAAGCTTTTTAGATATTCAATGATTGTATCAATAATAATGGGAGGATCTGCGGCACTGTTCGTTTTTTTTGGTGCAGATTGGATTGAAAAACAGTTTTTTTCAAAATACCATGGGGTAGCACTTCCTTTAAGAATATTAGCTCCTACTATATTTATAGTGGCAATAGTTGGTACATTAAGGGGACTTTTTCAAGGGCGCAGAACTATGCTGCCTACAGCAGTTTCACAAATATTTGAACAGGTTGCCAATGCATTTGTAAGTGTTTCTGCAGCATATTTTTTTATGCGTGCACACAGTGCTTCAGACAAACTCTCAGCATGGGGTGCAGCAGGCGGCACATTAGGTACATTTATGGGTGCGGTAGCTGCCTTATTAACTCTTGTAATAATATACTGTATGTACAAGCCTGTCATAATCAAAAATGAAAACAAAGACAAGACAATTAAAGTTATTCAGGCAGGACAGGCATATAAAATAATAGCAATAACAGTTATACCAATTATTTTAAGCCAAACAGTTTACCAACTTAGTGGAATTGTAGATGTAACACTGTTTAATAGTATTATGGACTTAAAAGGAGTTTCTGACAAAGTGGTAAGCACAATGCAAGGCATATACAGTACTAAATACAGACTTCTTGTAAACGTGCCACTTGCTGTATCTACAGCACTTGCCTCATCAATGATACCAAGCCTTGTCACATCATTTGCAGCAAGAGATATAAGTGCAGTTAAAGCAAAAGTAGCATTGGCAGTTAAAGTAAATATGATTATAGCATTCCCATCTGCAATGGGACTTGCAGTACTGGCAGAGCCAATAATAAGACTTCTTTTCCCGTCATCAGACTATGTAACAGGCGGTCTTATGCTTATAACAGGCTCTGTATGTGTAATATTCTATGCCTTGTCTACAGTTACAAACGGTGTACTACAGAGCATAGACAAGATGAACCTTCCTGTTATACACTCCTTTGTATCATTAATAATTCATATAGTAATAGTATCAGGACTTCTTATGTGGACAGATATGGGGATATATGCACTTGTAGCTGGCAACGTGACATACCCGCTTTTAGTTTGTTTTTTAAACGGCAGGTCACTAAAAAAATACCTAGAATATAATCAAGAAATTACAAAAAGTTTTTGTATACCACTTATAGCCTCATTTATTATGGGAATAGTAACGTTAGCGGTTTATTATGCACTATTTATGTTAACACACAAAATCTATATTGCAATACTGCCAGCTGTAATAGCTGCTGTAATTGTATACTTTGTAGTAGTCTTAAAACTACATGGATTAAACAGGTTAGAACTTTATGAATTTCCTATGGGAAAACGAATGGCAACACTTGCAGACAAGATGCATCTTTTGAAAAGGTGAAATCTGAAATTTTGGTATATAAGTATAGGTGTGCTAAAATCACACCTGTACTTTAAAATATTTTTTATATGTTATTATAAAAAGTACCACAGATAAAGCTGTTGCCAAATAGTCCGTTATTGGCTGGGCATATACAAGCATTCTTGCTGAATCTGTTACAGCATTTATTATAAAAAGTATTGGTATAAACAGCAGTCCCTGTCTACACACAGACAATATAAGCGATGGCAGTGCTGCGCCTGTTGACTGTATTGCATTTATCATTACAAACAGTATTCCAAGAACAGGACCTGAGATTATATATATCCTTGAGAACATAAATCCGAACCCATACGCATCTTTGTTATCTAAAAATGCTGTCACAAGCGGTCCTGCTCCTAAATAACATATTGTTGTCATAATTATGCTCATTGCCAGTGCAAGGCAAAGTGAGAATTTTAATACATCAACATACCTTTTCTTGTTTTTTGCTCCATAACAATATCCAAGCAGTGGCTGTATGCCTGTTCCAAGTCCTATTAGAAGCATTACAACAATCATGTTTACTTTCATAGCTACTCCAAGGCCAGCAACTGCCATATCACCATACGTTTTCATAAGATTATTTATTATAATATTTGATGTGCTCATAAGTATACTGTTAAATGACGCTGGCACACCAATTGCAAATACACCAGTTGCTATATGTTCCCCTGCTTTAAAATCTTTTAATTTTATCGAAAGCATTGAATTTTTTGATATAAGGTGAAGTATATAATATGCACTTGCAAGGATATTACCTATTGTGGTAGCAATCGCAGCACCAGCAATATTCCAGCCAAACATAAGAATCATTACAGGGTCAAGCAGTATATTTGCAAGGTTTCCAATAATCATGCCTGTCATGGCCTTTTTTGCATGTCCTTCTGCCCTTATAATATTACTAAAAATATTTGATACAATTAAAAATGGAACAGATACAGCAAGAATTGTTAAGTATTGTGAGGTGTATTCCATCGTTTCATCACTTGCACCTACGATGCGGCATAGAGGGGTTATAAATACCCATATAAAAACCATTGAAATCAAACCTATAACAACACCTGTCCAGAAGCAAAATGCAGAGATATTCTTTGCCTTTTCAGTGTTTCCCTGTCCAAGCATTCTTGAAATAAGCGATGTGCCGCCTATGCCAAAAAGCATACCTATAGCCATAAAAATAAGAAATGCAGGCGTTGCAACTGATACAGCAGCAACCATAAGTGCATCTTTTGTCTGTCCTATGAAAAATGTATCTGCAAGATTGTATGCAAGCACCATTATCATGCTTATAATAGATGGTATCGCATTACTTAATACTGCCTTTGGAACGGGTGCATTTTTAAATATTTCTGTAGTCTTATCTTCCATATGTAATCATTTCCTTTCTGTTATTTTTTTAGCATCATTTATATATATATTCATAAATAGTGTAATGTAAATAGTAATCTATATCTTGATAAAATGCAAGTAATAATTTGTCCACTATCACACTTTACAAAATTAACTAAAAATAGTATAATACTATCACATTGGTTTATCTGATAAAAATTGTAAAAGAAAGAAAACAGAGGTGGAGAAGATGTTTAAAAATGACAGAATTGAAAAAAGACTTAAAAAGTCTTTTATTGCAGTGACTAGTATGGCTGCTGTAAGTGCAGTTATAGCATTAATTGCTCTTGTAATTATATGCAACCGTTATTCATATGCATTGACACAGTATGGTTTTTCACAGGGCGACATAGGAAATACAATGGCAGCATTTTCAGGCGCACGTAGTTCAACAAGGGCTGTTATAGCATATACTGACCAGGAATTAGTTTCACTTAATGTAACAAAACATGATGAATATAAAAAAACATGCCAGGATTATTTTGCAACAATGCAGAATACCTTGTCAACCAAAGAAGAAAGGGCAGTATATGATCAGATTGCAGAAGACATGGATAAGTTCTGGCAAATAGATGAAGAGGTTCTGAAGCTTGGGAATACTACAGATGCAACAAACCGTGCACAGGCACAGGCAATGGCGGCAAGTGAACTTACCGCAGAGTTTGATGAGGTTTATGGTGCCTTGACAGAACTTATGCAGACAAATGTTGAAAAA
>DESG01000083.1 GCA_002361175.1 Lachnoclostridium sp. UBA3320
AACTCTTTCATTTTTATAAATGTATATCCATTTTTTACAAAACATTGAAACAGTAGAAAATATACAATTTATATTTACTACATATTTTATTTGTTTACCAGTTTTATTTATTTATTGGTTATATATTTATAAAAATGAAAGAGTTAATAAAATTGGATGCACAGATTAAAAAGGGAATTTTAGAAATGTGCTTATTGTATAAATTATCGGAAAAAGATTATTATGGATATAGTTTAATGAGAGAGATGAAGATAATGTTTCCAGAAGTTAATGATAGTACTTTTTATGCAGTGTTAAGGAGGTTAAAAAAAGAGGGGACTGCAGATGTGTATTATGGAGAGGAATCAAAAGGACCTAAAAGGAAATATTATAAGATAACAGAATATGGTTTAAAAGTTTTGGAAAAATATATATATGACTGGAATAAGTTAAAAGATATAGTTATGCAACTGGGAATATAATATTATTTTGATGATAATATAGTTAAAAATTAAACTTACAACGCAATATATATTTATAAAATTTACAAATTAATAATGAAAGAAAGGTACTTAAATATGGAAAAAATAAAGTATCAATTAGTACTAGAGCTGCAGAAATTCCAGTTGCTCCAGAGGATTTTGGACAACCAATTGAAGTGAATGTATATGAAGAAGATGATGGAAGTATTGTAACTGAGAAAATATATTTTGTGCCTGATGAAGACTCACATGGCATTTCATTACATTCTTCAAGTGGTAAAGGTTGGTATAAAAATGAAAAAGAACATACTTGGGGTAGTGGAACTGTTATGAAGTATTATGCACAAGGATATTTTGTGTGGAAAAATGGAACAGTAAGTGTTAGTTCACCAAGTGGTGAAGTTAGTAATGTTCCTAATTCAGTGACTATATCAAATAAGAAAACAGAAACTGGTACAGGAAAATATGCTGGAGTATTTAATAATTATGCATATGTAGAGTTTTCATTTACAGCTACTAATATGATAGGTCTTGATACAGATTTTTCAGTAGCAATAAGAATCAGTGAAAGTGGTAACAACATTTAATCAAAGTGCGTTGTAAGTTGTTGACAATATTTGTTATTAATATAGGAAGTAACAATATATGATGTATAGTTACTTCCTATTTTTTAGTTGTGTTTATCACCAGTTTACAACTTTTATAAATAGAAAAAATTTATTTCCAATCTGATGGAGGCGCATTGATGAAGAAAAGTGTGGAAATACTTGGAGCAGAGTTTGTATTAGATGAGTTCCATATACAGAAATATATAAGAAGAATGGCACGTTTTTTAGGAGATACAAAAGAAATCAGAGAAGAAAACAAAAAGCAAATACAAAAATTGATTGAAAACGGAAATAAGAAAAAACTGGAAGAATGGGTTGAGAATACAAAAGTTGGTTTAGTAGAAATATTTACATGAATCCTTAATTGTGCTATAATTTAATAAATTTACATCAATCAGAGGAGGTCTTATATGAAAAGTCACGAAAGTTTTAAACCGTATATTCCGGCGGATAAAGTAATGCCTGAATTTACAATCACTTCTTTAATACTAGGGGCAGTGCTTGCTGTTGTATTCGGTGGAGCTAATGCATATCTTGGTTTGCGTGTAGGTATGACAGTTTCAGCTTCTATTCCTGCCGCAGTTGTTTCTATGGGTATAATCAGACAAATTTTAAGAAAAGACTCTATACTTGAAAACAATATGGTACAAACTATTGGTTCTGCTGGTGAATCGCTTGCCGCTGGTGCAATCTTTACTTTGCCAGCATTATTTATGTGGGCGCAGGAAGATTCTACGATATCTGCTCCGCATTTTTTTGAAATTGCAGCAATTACTATATGTGGTGGTCTGCTTGGCGTACTTTTTATGGTACCGCTTAGGACTGCTTTAATCGTTGAGGAACATGGTGTACTGCCGTTTCCAGAGGGCACAGCTTGTGCTGAAGTGCTTCTTGCTGGTGAAAAAGGTGGTTCAAAATCTAAAATAGTATTTTCAGGTCTTGGTATCTCAGCAGCTTACAAATTTATAGCTGATGGGGTATGTCTTTTTAACTCAGAAGCTGACTGGCAGATTAAACCACTTAAAGGCGCTGGTTTTGGCATTGATGTACTTCCTGCTCTTGCTGGTGTTGGTTATATCTGTGGATTACAAATAGCAGGTTATATGTTTGCTGGTGGCATTATCGCATGGATTGTACTTATGCCATTAATTGCACTGTTTGGCGCAGATGCACTAATTGCTCCCGCTGATAAAGTAATAAGCGATATGACAACTAACCAGATATGGGGCAGTTATATACGTTATATCGGTGCAGGTGCTGTAGCAGCAGGTGGTATCATAAGTCTTTTAAAAACTTTGCCAACTATAGTCAAAACATTTCGCAAAGCTATACAGGGGTTTGGACATAAAGAAGAAAACCAGCTTCGCACTAATAGAGATTTGCCTATGTCATTTGTACTTGGCGGAGCTTTAGCTATCGCTATTATAATATGGGTTATGCCATCTATTCCAATCAGCTTTCTTGGAGCTTTAATTATTGTTATATTTGGATTTTTCTTTGCTACAGTATCAAGCCGCATGGTAGGGCTTGTAGGCTCTTCTAACAACCCCGTCTCAGGTATGGCTATAGCAACTCTTCTTATAGCAACTGCATTATTAAAGGCTACAGGCAATACAGGACATGCAGGCATGGTATCTGCTATATGTATCGGTACTGTAATATGTATTGTAGCTGCGATGGCAGGTGATACTTCACAGGATTTAAAAACAGGCTATATTGTAGGTGCTACACCTATGCGCCAGCAAGTTGGTGAATTGTTTGGTGCTGTAATTTCAGGTCTTGCCATAGGGGGTGTAATGTACCTTTTAAATGCTGCATGGGGATTTGGCTCTAACGAACTTCCTGCTCCACAGGCATCACTTATGAAACTTGTAGTAGAAGGTGTAATGGGCGGTTCACTTCCATGGGGACTTGTATTTTGTGGTGTAGGACTTGCAGTAGCAATCGAAGTGCTAGGACTTCCTGTACTCCCTGTTGCTATCGGTCTTTATCTGCCAATACATCTTTCAACACCTATATTTTTAGGAGGAATTATTCGTTGGTTTATGGAAAATAAAAAGAAGTGTAAGTCTGAGGATGAACGCAAAGAATTTATTGAAAATGGTGTTTTATACAGTTCAGGACTTATAGCTGGAGAAGGTATTGTAGGTATACTCCTTGCTGTACTTGCAATTATACCATTTAATGATGGTTCATTTGCAGACTATATAAACCTTGGAGGGGTATTTGGCAACACAGGCAGTATAATTTTCTTTGCATTATTACTTGCGTCACTTATTTTCTTCTCTTTACAAAAAGATAAGGAAAAATTTTAATTAATGTGATATAATATATAGAAAGGTATCTGCATATAATTATGGGCAAAAAAACTAAAAGGGTGTCATCAAATTACATGGATACAGTAATGTACCACAATCCTTTATATAAGTGGTCTATCAATGAAGATGACATAGTAGTAATAGATGTTATAAATATAGGTATACATCATAAAATAGCACAGAAATTTTTCCATAAGCCTAAGATAAGTCATATATCACTTGATAAATATGGTTCTAAACTTTGGGCATCTATAGACGGAAATAATTCTGTTTATGACATTCTAAATATTATGTCAGATACATTTCCTGACGAAAAAAAATATATGTTAAACCGTGTCGTTGCATTTATGCAGACCTTACAGAGAAACAAATTTATTTATGTATTAGGCACTAAAAAAGAGTAAGGAGCACTATTTATGGGTATTTTATCAAACTTAGAACCAGCACCAGTTTTTAAATATTTTGAAAAAATATGCAGTATTCCTCATGGCTCTGGCAATACAGAAGCAATAAGCAATTTCTGTGTTTCATTTGCCAAAGAACATGGACTTGATTTTCTTCAAGACAAAAAAAATAACGTAATAATATGGAAGAAAGGCACAAAAGGATATGAAAATTCCCCTTCTGTAATAATACAAGGTCATCTTGATATGGTGTGTGAAAAAGAAGAAGGATGTAATATTGACTTTGAAAAAGACGGACTTAAGCTGCAACTTGAAAATAGCATTATTTCTGCCAAAGGCACTACTCTTGGAGGGGATGATGGAATTGCAATAGCATATGCGCTGGCAATACTTGAATCCGATGATATACCTCACCCACCGATTGAAGCAGTTTTTACAGTTGATGAAGAAATTGGTATGTTTGGTGCTGCAGCACTTGACTGCACACCTTTAAAATCACGTATCATGCTTAATATTGACTCAGAGGAAGAAGGATATCTGCTTGTAAGCTGTGCTGGAGGTATTACAGTTACTGCACATCTTCCAGTTAAGAGGAATAAAATAAAAGGTATTCCTGTAACAGTCAAGGTAAGTGGACTTAAAGGAGGACACTCTGGTATTGATATAAATAAAGGACGTGCTAATTCAAATGTTATTATGGGACGTACACTTTACACACTTTCAAAACTTTTTGTATTTAATATACTATCTATAAATGGCGGCTTAAAAGATAATGCTATTCCAAGGGAAACAACTGCAGAGCTTATATTTGAAGAAAGTATTAGTATTTCTGAGGTTAAAGAGTATTTAGAAAGATTAAATAAGACATATGCTTATGAATACCATGTAGAAGATGCTGATATAAAACTTGGTCTAAAAGAAAGTGTTTCTGATAATGCTGATACAGATGGATATAATGCATTCGATGATAATACTACATCTAAAATTATAACAGCACTTGAAAACTTTCCTAATGGTATACAAAGCATGAGCCATGATATAGAAGGGCTTGTACAGACTTCTCTTAATCTTGGTGTACTTACAACCTGTGAAAATGAAGTAAAATATAATTACTCTGTGCGAAGCAGTGTAGGCACTGAAAAGGAAAATATAGTAGACCGTATAGAATGTCTTACTCAAATGCTTGAAGGTACTATGTCTTATACAAGTAATTATCCTGCATGGGAATATAATAAAGACTCTCCACTTCGTGACCTTATGGTAAAAGTCTATGAAGAAAAGTTTGGAAAGAAGCCTGTAGTCCAAGCAGTTCATGCAGGCGTTGAATGTGGACTTTTTGCTGGTAAGCTGCCTGGACTTGACTGTGTGTCTTATGGTCCTAATTTGAAAAATATTCATACCACACAAGAATATATGGAGGCAGAAAGTGTACTAAGGACATGGGAATACACACTTGAAATACTTAAACGCTTAAAATAATCAATTCTATATTATTATGGATTATGTGCTGGATAAGTAACTTTTATCTGGCACATTTTCATCGCCTCTAGTGCATTTTCGTGTGACTGTGGCGTAACTCCTGCACAACATGATGCATCTACAGAAATATTTTTCTCTGGATAATGTGCCTTTAAAATAAGAGCATTAGAAATTACACAAATATCAGTACACAGCCCTACAAGCTCTATCTCATCATAGCATTTAACTTCATTTGGCAAATCTACGCTTCCAAAAGTATTTTTTTCAATAACTTTAAGTGCATATTTCTTTAAATCAGGCACAATCTCCCAGCCACTACTTCCCTTTATACAATGTTCTACAGGAAGATTTTTGCCCTCAGATGTATTAAGATAATCACTATAGTGTGTATCTTTTGTAAATATTATATCTATATTATTTTTAATTGCAAACTCTGCTTTCTTTACAACCGCTGGCACAATACACTTTGCTTCATTAGTTCCAAGTGAACCATCTACAAAATCATTCTGCATATCAATAATAATAAGAACCTTGCGCATAATTAATCTCCTCCAAATAAAAATTCTATATTAAATTATAAACATTTTAAGTATATAAAGCAATAGCAGAAAAATTTGTAACAGAGAGTACTAATAGTAATACAGAAGATATATTTGTTAATACTGACAATATTTCGCCATATAGTGATAATACAATTATTATTAATAAAACTAAAAGGAGGACGCAAGAAAAATCTTGTTTATTTAATATGAAGCATATAGTAAAACCAACAATTATAACTTTAATACTTTATATGTCACTTTATTTCACGTCAACAGAATCATTAGCTGCTGCCAGAAATTCAAATGATGTAGCCAAACTACAGCAATTTGTAAACACACAAATTTCTAAAGGTGCAAAATTGTCCAAAAGTGTAACAACAGACAAATGTTATAAATGGAACAAGCAGGGTCGTCTTATTGGAATAGAATGGAATAACTGTAACCTTATTGGCAATATTAAACTGCCTTCATTTAAGAGATTACAAAAAGTGACAATATATATGAATCCTAAGCTTAAAGGCTAAAGTGGACCACTTTGTCAAGA
>DESG01000010.1 GCA_002361175.1 Lachnoclostridium sp. UBA3320
CACGATACAAAGGGTATTCGTTTTAATAAATTTATATATTTTTCTTTGATTTTTATAAATTTATTGTAACTGTTTTGTTACCCATATTGACAGCGACCTTAGATGCCACAAGTGATGCAAATACACATGGTACAAGTGCCGCATAATACATAATACCAACACTTACAACTTCCATTGCAAATATTGCAGCAGCTATTGGAGTTCCAAATATTGCTGAAAATGCAGCACTCATGCCGCACATAACAACTATTCTTTTATCTTTTTCATCAAATTTAAACCATCTTCCAAGTTGGTTGCCAATACTTCCGCCAAGTTGAAGTGCTGCACCCTCCCTTCCTGCCGAACCACCAAAAAGATGCGTTATTATTGTTGAAATAAATATTAATGGTGCCATTTTAAATGGCAGTTCTGTTTCAGCATGTATTGTAGAAAGTACAAGATTAGTGCCTTTATCATTTTTATATTGAAAAATACTATATAAAAATACAATAACTATTCCAGCAAATGGCAATAATAAAATTATCCATGAATTATCAGTCCTAAATGCAGTAGCTTTACGCAGACAAAATGCAAACAGTGTGCTAAAACCTCCTACAACAAATCCAATAAATACTGAAAAAAGAGCCCATTTTGAAAAAAGCGAAAAATTCCTAATAATTCTTCGTGTATAAAATTTATACATCTCTATACGTTTCATAAAAAATTTTCTCCATTTATGCAACTTTTATATAAAGCAAAAAAGGGAATAGGCATATACACGCTCATTCCCCTTAAAAACTTTATATGATACGTTTATTCTTAACCAAAGTATCTTTCAAGTAACCCTTTAAATGCCTTACCATGTCTAGCTTCGTCACGTGCCATTTCATGTACAGTATCATGGATTGCATCTAAGCCAAGTTCTTTAGCTTTCTTAGCAATAGTCATTTTACCTTCTGTTGCACCACATTCTGCTTCTACACGCATTTCAAGATTTTTCTTTGTGCTGTCTGTAACAACTTCACCAAGAAGTTCAGCAAATTTTGCTGCATGCTCAGCCTCTTCATAAGCTGCTTTTTCCCAGTAAAGTCCAATTTCTGGATATCCTTCACGATGTGCTACTCTTGCCATTGCAAGATACATTCCAACTTCTGAACATTCACCGTTAAAGTTGTCACGAAGACCCTGTAAGATTTCCTCATCAACACCCTGTGCTACACCAACTACATGTTCAGCTGCCCAGTTCATCTCACCATTTTCTTCCACTTTCTTAAACTTTTCTGCTGGAACACCACACTGAGGACATTTTTCAGGTGCACTATCTCCTTCGTAAACATAACCACATACTGTACATACATACTTTGCCATAATTTTTCTCCTTTTCATATTGTTATTGATTATTAATAGTAATGATTACTGCTTTTCTCTGCATATAATATCATTAATAAAATGTGTTGTCAACATATTTTTTTAATTTTTTTTAATTTTCCAATAATTCTTTACATTTAGGGCAAAGCCCATGAAATAAGACTGTGTGACCTTCTATAGCTCCGTTAAATCCAGCATTAGCAATTTTGTCAATATGTTCTATTGAATCCATATTTATATCTAGTAATATCTTGCAGTTGCGGCAGAAAAAATGGTTGTGAGAGAGTGTATATCCATCAAAATGAATAAGTCCATCTCCACACTCCAAACGCAATGCCTCACCATGTTCTACAAGAAAATTTAGATTGCGATAAACTGTGCCAAGACTGATGTTTGGAAATATTTCTCTTATATTTTCATACACAGTTTCAGCAGTAGGATGCGATTTAGAAGATAAAAGATAATTCTTAATTGCTTCTCTTTGCTTACTATAACGTATAGCTGGCATTTGGAACCTCCTTATTAGTAATGACAACTATTATTATAAAGGTGTAATCTGAGAAAGTCAACAGGAAATTGACTTTTGTTTCTGACGCTTTATAATCCACCAAAATACAAATCCTACGCAAATTCCTACTAGCGCTCCCATACTGTCAATCCCTACATCCACAATATTTCCATCTCTGCCTTCTACAAAAAGCTGGTGAAATTCATCAGTACATGCATATAACGCAGCAAATAATTCACTACACAAGAATATTTTAATATTTTGAAAACGTATAATATTAGATTCTATAAAAATAACAGCAAATGGCAAAACGAGTGTACATCCAAGTGCCATATACTCAAGAAAATGTCCCATCTTGCGTACGATATGATGAATAAATCCATATGTTGCAGAACCTTCAACAATATTTTTACCAGTGAGTTGTTTCACTATATCTATAACAATTTCTAATAAAGAAATGCTTGTTTTAGAGGAATCATCTGCAACACTTGCAGAAAATCTAAAGATAATTACCATAATACAAATTGAAGGAATCCATGCAGCGATATATTTTATAATGCGTTTTTTATTTTTTGTAAACATATGTAATCTCCATCTATATATTTTTACTATTTAAAATTTCGACTACAACATCATACCATTTAAGTAGAACAAAAACAACCAGTTTTGCGCATAAGAATTTAAAATAAAATTATATGGTAATTTAATATGATTAAAACAGTTTTTTACTATAGATTAAGAAAAATACAGATTACTTTAGAAGATTATAAATAAGTTT
>DESG01000015.1 GCA_002361175.1 Lachnoclostridium sp. UBA3320
ATTTAGACATGGAACTACGTAATGTAGAGACAAAAACACATAATTTAGACATGGAACTACGTAATGTAGAGATAAAAGCACATAATTTAGACATGAAAGCACATGATTTAGATATGAAAGCACATGATTTAAATATAAAAGAGCAGCAGTTAAAGAACAGGGAGCAACAGAAAGAGCAGATAAAAGAACAAGCAGTTGCGGAAGCAATTATTGAATTGGGCAGTGAAATAGGCTGGTCTGAAAGTGAGATTATACAAAAAATTACAAAGAAGTTAAAAATTACGCAGGAAAAAGCAAAATCTCTTTTTGATTTATTGATACAAGAAAAATGATTCTAAAACTGCAAACTTCCTATATTGACTTTGCTTTAGATACATGATAACATAAATAATTATAAAAGAAAAATAATTAATCTGCCACCGGGTAGAGAATGCAAAAGCATTCGTTACACATCGTTAGGTCTTTGAAGATGTGTATACGAATGTTTATTTTTTTGGAGGTATCTTATGATAATGAACAAGTTAAAATCTTTATTTTACTACTTTACAAAAGCAGAAATTGCACTATGGTGTACATCTGTTACTTTAGTTATAATATCTTTTATTATTTTTGACAGAGAAAATATTTTAACACTTATCGCATCCTTAATTGGAGTAACATCTTTAATTTTTAATGCCAAAGGCAACCCATTTGGGCAGTTTCTTATGGTAATTTTTAGTATACTTTATGGTATTATTTCATTTTCATATGCTTATTATGGAGAAATGGTGACGTATCTGGGAATGACTGCACCAATGGCTGTTTTTGCGCTAATTTCATGGATTAAGAATCCCTATAATGGAAATAAATCAGAAGTTAAAGTCAACCGTATTAATATTAAAGAAGTTGTGCTTATGATGGTACTGACTTTAATTGTTACATTTATATTTTATTATATTTTGGCTATTTTTCATACTGCTAATTTAATACTTAGTACAATATCAATTACAACCAGCTTTATTGCAGTTTACTTGACATATAGAAGAAGTGCATTTTTTGCTATTGCTTATGCAGCAAATGATATTGTTTTAATTGTTTTATGGATACTTGCAGCACTTTCTGATGTATCATATATATCAGTTATAATTTGTTTTATAATGTTTTTGGCAAATGATATTTATGGATTTACAAATTGGTTAAAAATGCAGAAACGGCAGGAAAAAAATACTAAAAGCCCTGCCGCATTATAAGAATTTACTGCCTGTTGTAATATTCTATACCATCTGCTGGCTTAAAATAGGTTCTTATATAACCATCTGTGGACACTATTACAAACTCATTAGTTTCTTTTAGATAATATACATCGTCTCCATCTTCTTTTTCTATTTTATGTAGTACATCTTCAGAAGAAATTACCTTGTTAGCTCCTGCAAGGTATTCTTCTTTGGTAGTATAATCAAAGTCATCACCATGTTTTTCAAAATGCTCTGTGAGGTATTTATCATTGCGAAATTCATAAAGAACTACATTATTACTACTATTACTTTCACTTTGGTTGTTTTCACTGCTTTGATTACTTTGATTATTTTCGCTACTTTCATAACCACTGTTATTTTCAGCATTGCCATCAAGTATCTGTCTGCCTGATAATGCTGAAATAATACAGATAAATACTACTAATGCAGTAATGAATTTATTCTTTGAACCTCTTCCATTAACAGAGCTTTTTTTATCATTTTCATTATCCATATGTTTGCCTACTTTCTAATCTTTTCAATCTTTTTAACGTTAATATTTTCTATGGTTTACAATATCTTATTACACTCTGCAATACAGTATATAAGCAATTCTTTTTCTGAGGCAAACTTATTTTTGTCTACCCAAATCACATCCTTTTCTCTTCTAAACCATGTAAGCTGTCTTTTTGCAAAGTGTCTTGTATTCTGCTTTATTTTTTCAAATGCAATATCAATAGATGTACCATTTTCTATTGCAGCTATTATTTCTTTATAACCAAGCCCCTGCATTGAAACCATATTTTTTGTACACCCTTTTTCTATAAGAGATTTTACTTCATCTTCAAGCCCATCTTTTTTCATTTTATCAACTCTTTTGTCTATTCTATTATATAAGATATCTCTAGGAAGATTTAATACAAAATACTTAAATGTGTATGATGGCTTTTTTTGCCGCTCTTTTTCATTGTGAGAAGATATTGGTTCTTTTGTCTGTTTATAATATTCTAATGCTCTTATAACTCTTTTAACATTGTTTGGATGAATTGTTTTAAAAGAATAAGCATCTATTTTTTCAAGTTTCTTATGAAGCTCGTCTACGCCATATTCTTTTGCAAATTTCCAAAGACTTTCACGGTAATTATAATCTATCTTTGTCTCTTTAAAATCAATGTCATATAATATAGCTTGTATATAAAATCCCGTGCCTCCAACTATAATTGGCACTTTGCCATGATTATAGATTTCTTCTATATAATTTTTACATTTTTCTTTAAAAATTGCAACATTAAATTCATCTTGTGGATTAAATTCGTCAATGAGATAATGTTTTATCCCACACATTTCTTCAGGACGAATTTTTGCAGTACCTATGTCCATACCACGGTAAACTTGCATGGAGTCTGCAGAAATAATTTCACCATTAATTTCTTTTGCAATATCTATAGACAGTGAAGTTTTTCCAACTGCTGTAGGTCCTGTTATAATAATAAGTGGCTGCATCGGCTATCTCCTATCTGCTGCTGCATATTTACACAATACGTTTAAACTTTCTTTCTAATTCCTTTTGGGTTATTTTTATCATTGTTGGGCGACCATGTGGGCAGTTATAAGGATTCTCAAGTGACATAAGCTCTTTTAACAGCTCATATGCCTGTTCTTTTGGCAAGTCATTTCTACCTTTTACTGCGGCTTTGCATGACATTGTTGCAATGCGTCCAAGTAAAGTTTCAGAAGATATATTTACTTTGTTGTCAGCAATGCTGTCAATTATTTCTAGCATAAGCTCGTTAGTTGCGATACTTGGAAGCTGTGCTGGTATGCCTGTTATCATATATTCTCTGCCACCAAAGTTTTCAATACAGTAGCCAAGTTTTTCAAATATTTCAATATTTTCTTCAACTGCCTGCTGTTGAAGCATAGAAAGGCTTAAAACAAGCGGCGGAGCAAGCATCTGAGTAGCAGGTTCGTTGTTATTAATCTGTTTCATAAATCTTTCATAAAGAACCTTTTCATGTGCGGCATGTTGGTCTATTAGAAACATACTACTGTCATACTGTAAAATCCAGTATGTAGAAAAAACTTGTCCAATAATCTTTATATCTTTTTGTGCTTGCGGTGACATGATATTTGCTTCAAAAAGTGTTCCCTGTTTAATATCATGTGCATTATATGCCGCTGTTTCTCTCAATGAATCAGGTTTATTGTCGTTTTTATTATTATCTTCTTTATCAAACAAGCGATTTATCTCTTCATTTGACAGATATCTAAGGTTGACATTACTTTTTTTTAATACAATATCAGGAACTAGTTCTCTATGTTTTAACGTCTCCAAAACAGCATTGTATATATCTTTACACAATTCCTTTTCGTTAATAAAACGCACTTCCATCTTTTGTGGATGTACATTGATATCTATAAATTGTGGGTCAACCTTTAAATGCAGGACTGTAAAAGGGTATCTGTGCTGCATCATATATGGGTCAAATGCTTCTTCTATTGCACGACAGATAACACCACTTTTTATATATCTGCCATTGATAAAATAATTTATATAACTTCTGTTGCCACGTGAAATTACTGGCTTGCCAATAAATCCATTTATTGTACAACTCTCTTTTATAGTATCTAGTGGCAGTATATTTGAAGTTATATCCATGCCATATATATTGTAAATAACGTCTTTTATGCTGCCATTGCCTGATGTATAAAATCTTAATTGTTCTTGATTTATAAATTTAAATGCAATCTCTGGATGTGAAAGAGCCATATGCTCTACAATGCTGCTTATATAACCAGCTTCTGTCTGTGATGTTTTTAAAAATTTTAGCCTTGCTGGTGTATTGTAAAATAGATTTTTAACTATAAATGTAGTACCATTTGGACAGCCAATTTCTTCATGTCTTTTCTCTATTCCACCTTCAATAACGTATCTTGAGCCATTAAATGCATTTTCAGTTTTTGTAAGCATCTCAAGCTGCGAAACAGCAGCAATACTTGCAAGTGCCTCACCTCTAAAGCCAAGTGTAGACACATACAAAAGGTCTTGTAACTGTTTTATTTTGCTTGTTGCATGTGGAGCAAATGCAAGTTTTACATCTTCTTCATCAATGCCGCTTCCGTTATCAGTTATGCGTATTAAACTTTTGCCGCCGTCTTTTATTTCTATAATAATAGAATTTGCACCAGCGTCAATAGCATTTTCTATAAGTTCTTTTACTACAGCCATAGGTCTTTCAATTACCTCACCTGCAGCAATTTTATTAACTGTATCTGTATCAAGAACCTGTATAGGCATACTTATATCTCCTTATATTCTGTCACGCAGTTTTTCCTGCATCCTATATAAAATATTCATAGCATCAATAGGCGTTGTATTAGACAAGTCAAGGTCATGCAGTTCAAGTATTATATCATCTGTTTTGATGTTTTCGTTATTTGTACCAAATAAAGAAAGCTGCGCCATTTTTTCATGTTCTGTTTTGCGTTTTTTCTTTTTTGATTTTGCTTGTTGTTCTATTCCATAGTTATAAATAGGTTCAGGTTTCATACATGCATCAATCTCTTTTGCACGTCTTAAAATATCATTATCACTAAGTTGTGCTGCAATCTGCTTTGCACGTTCAAGTACACTTTCGGGTACTCCTGCAAGTTTTGCCACCTGTATTCCATAGCTTTTATCAGCTCCGCCTTTAACTATTTTTCTTAAAAATACTATATCATCACCTTTTTCTTTTACAGCTATGCAGTAATTATTAACACTGTCAAGCTTTCCCTCAAGTTCTGTAAGCTCATGGTAATGTGTGGCAAAAAGAGTTTTAGCACCAAGTAATTTTGTATTGGCAATATACTCTATAACAGCCCATGCTATGCTTAATCCATCAAATGTGCTTGTCCCTCTACCAATTTCATCTAATATTATAAGGCTATTTTTAGTTGCATTTCTTATAATATTGGCAACTTCTGTCATTTCAACCATAAATGTACTCTGTCCGCTTGCAAGGTCATCTGATGCGCCAACTCTTGTAAAGATTCTGTCTACAATGCCTATTTTAGCAGTTTCTGCTGGTACAAATGAGCCTATTTGCGCCATAAGTACAATAAGTGCAGTCTGACGCATATATGTAGATTTTCCTGCCATATTAGGGCCAGTTATAATTGCAACCCTGTGTTTGCTATTATCAAGATATGTATCATTTGAAACAAATAAATCGTTTTTTATCATCTTTTCCACAACAGGGTGACGTCCATTCTTTATTTCTATACCTCCTCTTTTAGTAATACAAGGACGCACATAATTATTCTGCTCTGCTACAAATGCAAGTGATGAAAACATATCTATATCAGCAATTATCTGTGCTGTTTTCTGAACTCTGCCTATATTGTTATAAATTGTATCTCTTATCTTGCAGAAAATATTGTACTCAATATTGTAAAGTCTGTCCTCTGCTCCAAGTATTGTATCTTCAAGCTCTTTTAAGCGAGGTGTTGTATACCTTTCTGCATTGGCAAGAGTCTGTTTTCTTGTCCAGTCACTTGGTACAAGCTCTTTATATGAATTAGTTACTTCAAGATGGTATCCAAATATTTTATTGTACTTTACTCGCAGATTTTTAATTCCAGTGCGCTTTTTTTCTTCCTCTACAAGTTGTGCAAGCCAATTCTTTCCATCAGTTTTAGCACTCCTGAGTTTGTCTACTTCACTGTCATAACCATCTTTAATAATGCCACCTTCTCTTATAGATATTGGCGGCTCGTCTTCTATAGAATTATTAAGCAATACAAAAATATCATTTAAATCATCAAGTTGTACTGCAAATTTTTTTAACTCTGATTGTTTAAATTCTGATAGCAATAATTTAATATGTGGCAGCATAGAAAGGGACTGCCTAAATGCTATAAGGTCTCTTGGATTAGCAGTACGATAGCTGATTTTTCCAATAAGCCGTTCTAAATCATATATAGAGTTTAAATATTCTCTGATTTCTTCACGTATAACAATGTTTTCGTTTAATTCTGTTACAATATCAAGCCTTTTATTAATCTCTTCCACATTGACAAGTGGCTGTTCAATAGATTTGCGTAAAAGTCTTGCTCCCATTGCAGTTTTAGTTTTGTCAAGCACCCAGAAAAGTGAACCTTTTTTAGACTTTTCTCGCATTGTTTCACACAACTCAAGGTTTCTTCTTGTAGAGCGGTCAAGAAGCATATAGTTATTTGGAGAATATGGTCTAATACTTGTAATGTGTTCAAGATATATTTTCTGTGTTCTTATAAGATACTGCATCAGTGCTCCCGCTGCAATTACTCCTATACTATAATCAATAAGTCCAAGCCCTGCAAGAGAATTTGTCTTAAAATGCTCCATAAGCGCATCTTTACATTTATCTTCATCAAAATACCATGATTCAATAGAATATACAACTATATTAAACCTATTTTTTAAGTCGTCTAAGTCAACTCCAGATACAAGAAATGAATCATTACATATAATTTCTGAAGGCGATATTTTACTGATTTCATCAAGCAGTTTGTTTTCAGAGTCAAATTCTGTCATATAAAAACCGCCTGTTGTAACATCTACATATGCTGCACCATATGCATTGACTGTGTAAAGTACACACATAAGATAATTATTTCTGCTCTCATCAAGAGCCTGTGTATTAAGGTTTGTCCCTGGTGTAGAAATACGTACAACTTCTCTTTTTACAAGTCCTTTTGCTTCTTTGGCGTCTTCCATCTGTTCACAAATTGCAACTTTATATCCTTTTTCTATAAGTTTATTTAAATATGTCTCAACAGCATGAAATGGTACGCCACACATCGGTGCACGCTCAGAAAGTCCACAACTTTTTGATGTAAGTGTAAGTTCAAGCTCTTTTGAACATACCTTTGCGTCTTCGTAAAACATTTCATAAAAATCCCCTAAACGATAAAAAAGAATACAATCATTGTATTCCTTTTTTGTATCTATGTAATTCTGCATCATTGGTGTGAGTGGCATATTTATATTCCTCTCTTTCATTTAGCATCACAACATGAGCAGTACTATAAGCCGGGTTCTGTATCAAGCAATCATCTATCTAGGCTTGACGTTGCCGTCAAGCTCAAGCGACCTACCCGAAACACAGCGGGCAACTGTATTGTCTCTGTCTGGTCTTGCTTCGAATGGGGTTTACACAGCCTTCTTTGTTACCAAAGAAGCGGTAAGCTCTTACCTTACCTTTTCACCCTTACCTAAAATACAGGCGGTTATTTTCTGTTGCACTGGCCTGGGAGTTGCCTCCACCGGACGTTATCCGGCATCCTGCCCTGTGAAGCCCGGACTTTCCTCACCTG
>DESG01000055.1:0-177 GCA_002361175.1 Lachnoclostridium sp. UBA3320
TATGCGATGGTCATTTTATGAGGAATTAAAGAAAGAATATACTTATGTAAGTATGACATATGGATATATTACTAAAAATACAAGAATTAACCACCATTTACCTAAATCTCATTATATAGATGCACGGTGTATTGCAGGAAATCCAGATGCAGTTCCTTTAGGTTACTATTTTTATCA
>DESG01000055.1:504-12142 GCA_002361175.1 Lachnoclostridium sp. UBA3320
AGAAAAGAAGTCAAGCCTCTTACACGATAAAGGGATTCCGCTTATTTGATAAAGTAAAGTATAAGAAAGAGATAGGATTTATTTTTGGAAGAAGAAGCAGTGGTTATTTTGATTTACGCAAGCTAAACGGAGAGGTTATTCATAGAAGTGCTTCTTACAAGAAAATACGATTATTAGAAACAAGAAAAACATTTTTAATAGAGAGGAGAATGCAAGACGCAAGGATTGCTACTACATGACGCAATTCCTCCCACCGCCTAAAGGCAGTGGGTTTCCTTATATTTTGGCAAAATGCCTGCTTTAAGCATAAGCTATCCAAGTATTATAGCAGGTATTGTTGTCGGTTTGCTGACAGTTTTTTTTGCTGCACGTTCTCCCGCTAAGAAAGCATCTAAAGTTTCTCCTTTGGCAGCGGTATCTGGAAATGCAAATGATTTACAACCTGTAAAAAAAGCGGCGAATACCAAGTTTTTCAAGATAGACACTTCTCTTGGTATTCATCATGCCAAAGCAAGCAAAAAGAATTTTATTTTAATGATTGGCTCATTTTCAATCAGTATTATTCTTTTTCTTGCATTTTCAGTAACTATTGACTTTATGAAGCACGCATTGACACCTTTACAGCCGTGGAATGCCGATATATCTGTTATCAGTCCAGAAGATACCTGCTCGGTAAAAGCTGAATTTATTAAAGAATTACAGCAAAATCCTGCCGTAAAAAATGTTTATGGACGAATGTTTGCTTACAATGTTCCCATAATAGTAAATGGTGAAAAAAAAGCTGTTGACCTTATTTCCTATGAAGATATGCAGTTTAATTGGGCAAAGGACTATGTTTTGTCTGGTAACCTACAAAGAGCACAAAATGAAAATAATACAGGACTTATCGTTTTTGAGTCACAAAACGACATTGATACAGGCGATGTCATTACCTTAAATCTAAATGGCAGCCAAACTGATATGGAGATTGTCGGTATGTTATCTGACTGCCCATTTAATAATCGCCAAGATGTGGGCAAGCTCATTTGTTCTGAGAATGTATTTAGAAAACTGACGGGCGAAACAGATTATACTATTATTGATATACAGTTATCTCAAGATGCCACAGAAAATGATGTAAACGAAATTCATCGCTTGGTAGGCTCACAATATACCTTTTCTGATAAGCGAATGGGTAATAGCAATACTCGTGGAGCTTACTATTGTTTTGGGCTTTTTATTTATGGATTTTTGGTAGTGATTGCATTAATTACTCTATTTAATATTATAAATAGTATAGCTATGAGTGTGGCGGCAAGAATGAAACAATATGGAGCTTTTCTGGCTATTGGATTAAGTAACAGGCAACTGGCTAAAATGATTGTTGCCGAAGCATCTACTTATGCAATCACAGGTATTATCTGCGGCAGCGTTTTGGGAATAGTCTGCAACAAGATTTTATTTAATGAACTTATAACCTATAAATGGGGCGATGAATGGAGTGTTCCTTTGGTTGAGCTTGGTATCATTATTGTTGTTGTAGCCATTGCAGTAATTTTAGCAGTAAGAAATCAAACTAGAAAAATGAAAAAAATATCTATTGTTGATACAATCAGTGTACAGTAAAGGACAGGCAATTTCTGAATTAGGAATTGCCTGCCCTTTTCCACCTATGCGGTCGAGATATGAAAAGATAATCTAAATTATTATAAAGTTATACAATTTGTTTCTTTGCTATAAAAACAGGGAATGTATCTGTACCTTTTAATTCTTTACCATCTGTAATCTTTACTTTTTTATCTGTTATAATATAGTCAACATTAGCACCCTCTCCAACTATTGTATCCTGCATAAGAATGGAGTTTTTAACCTTTGCACCCTTGCCTATCTTAACACCTCTAAAGAGAATACTATTTTCTATCTCACCTTCGATTACACAGCCATCAGCTACCATTACATTCTTAGCAGATGCTCCTGTAATATAGCGTGTTGGGTTATCGTCACGAACTTTTGTATAAATCGGACTCTTTCCAAATAGTGCATCAAGGTTGTCATTGTCTAAAAGTTTCATGCTTTCATCGAAGTAGCTCTTAAGGCTGTCGATACGTGCAGCATAATGCTTGTATTCATAAGCATTTATATTTAATGTATTAAGCTGAGGCACTAAAACATCTCTTTCTAAGTAAATACCACCGCTGATAAATGCTTCATTAATCAGCTTTATCAGTTTCTCACGCTCAAATACATATATATTCATCGAGAAGTTCTGTATTCCTTCTTCTTTGGAATTTATGTTTATTTTCTTTACACGTGTGCCGTCTAAGTCGATAGTATAATACATAGATTTTGTAGTCTCTTCTGCTTCAAGAATGCTTTGTGGCAGTTTTTGTTTTATATATGCAACTGTCACATCTGCTTTGCTTTCAATATGTGATTCAAGAATTGCATCAAAATCAAAATTGGATGCTATATTTGCATCTGAAAGAATAACATATTTCTCTTTCTGGGATTTTAAGAAACCAGAAAGGTTTGAAATCATACTGACTTTTCCAGATGAAACTTCCATGTTTTTCTCAGCAAATGGAGGGAATATAGTAAGACCGCCATTTTTGCGTGTCAAATCCCACTCACGGCCTGAACCTAAGTGGTCAAGCAATGAGAAATAATTTTTGCGTACCAGCACAGCAATATTGTCAATGCCACAGTTTACCATGCTTGAAAGCACAAAGTCAATTATACGATAACGGCTTGCAAAAGGAATAGACGCCATCAGTCTTTCGCTGGTAAGTTCAGGTACAAGTTCATCATAAATATTTGGGAAAATAATGCCCAGTGCATTTGTGTTGTCGGTTTTCATCATTGTTTATCACCATCCTTTACATTATCACTGACCATTGCATCTGGTCCAACTACGGCATTATCGCCAACATAAACGCTTGCACCAACTGTTGCCACTCCTTTGTTGTCACCTTCTGGCATCTGACCTATTACAGCATTATTGCCAATAATTACATTTTCTGCTATTATACAGTGCTTTACCTTAGCGCCAGCTTTAATCATAGTATTGCCCATAATAACTGCATCTTCTACTTCAGCACCTTCTTCTACTTTTACTCCTGAGAATAAAATAGAATGCTTAACACTTCCAGATATATTGCAGCCATCTGTAATCATAGAATTTTCTACATAAGCGCCTGCATTGATTTTATGCCCAGTCATGCCACTGTTGCGGCTGTAAATTTTCCAATCTTCATCAAATAAGTTAATACCACTGTGCTCTGGGTCAAGAACTTCCATATTAGCTTCCCATAGTGAAGAAATAGTTCCTACATCTTTCCAATAACCACTGAAACGGTATGCATACATTTTCCTATTATCTCTTAACAAGTTTGGAATAATATTGTTGCCAAAATCGTTCTCAGACTGTGGGTCTTCTTCATCCTCAATAAGGTATTTTCTAAGAATGTCCCAATTAAAGATATAGATGCCCATAGATGCTAAGTTTGACTTAGGCTCTTTTGGTTTCTCCTGAAATTCTGTAATCTTGTCATTCTCATCAGCAACCATAAGCCCAAATCTTGGAGCTTCTTCCCATGGCACTTCCATAACTGCCACAGAAAACTCTGCCTCTTTTTCCTTGTGAAAACGAAGGAAATCTTTATAATCCTGTTTACAAATCTGGTCTCCAGAAAGGATTATAACGTATTCAGGGTCATAGCGGTCTATAAATGAAATATTTTGATATATTGCATTGGCTGTGCCCTTGTACCAGTCAGAACCAGAAGCTTGCTGATAAGGAGGAAGTACATGTACACCACCATACAGACGGTCAAGGTCCCATGGTTGTCCATTTCCTATATACTCATTTAAAACCAGTGGCTGGTACTGTGTTAAAATACCTACCGTGTCAATTCCTGAGTTTACACAATTTGACAACGGAAAATCAATAATACGATATTTGCCGCCAAATGGAACTGCAGGTTTTGCCAGTTTTTGGGTTAATGCATAAAGACGAGAACCCTGTCCACCAGCAAGAAGCATAGCTATCATTTCTTTGCCCATTTTCTTTTCTCCTTTTCTTATTTAAATTTATACTACTATTACTATTGTACATTATTATGATAAATTTGCAAACAAAATTTGTAAATTTTTCTAATTTTTTTATAAAATATTCTTATGTTTTTGTGCAAAAGGTTGATTTTACTGTTTTATAATGGCATAGACTATCCCATATGGTTTGTATGAAGTAGTTTATGTGCTTTATGTGACAATGGTTTTTCAAGGTATTGTTTATACAACATTATTACAGAAGGATTTTCATGTGAAAATCTAAGTGGATTACTTTCGTCTAAAGCATAGAGTTTCTTTCCACGCTCTCCTGCCATCTCTAATCCTTCTGTAACTGGCTGCCCGCCACCGCCTGAACAACCGCCTGGACATGCCATTATTTCAACAAAATCATACTCTGCCTCACCCGACTGAATTTTCTCTATCAGTTTCCTTGTATTGCCAAGCCCATGTACTACAGCAGCTTTTATAGGAATACCAGCTATCTCAACGCTTGCCTCCTTGACGCCATCAAGCCCCCTCACTATTTTAAACGCATCAGGTTTTGGATTTTCTTTATTAAGTATATAGTAAGCTGTCCTTAATGCTGCTTCCATAACACCGCCTGTAGCTCCAAAAATAACACCTGCACCTGTACCCATGCCAAGTGGTGAGTCAAATTCTTCTTCCTCTAAGCTTTCAGGACAGATTAACTCAGACCTTAACATACGGTCAAATTCCCTTGTTGTTAGTACAGCATCAACATCACGTCCTGCACCTGCGTCATTAATATTTGGAAGTGCGCACTCTGCTTTCTTAGCTGTACATGGCATAATAGACACACAGAATATCTTTTCAGGGTCAACATCAAGCACTTTTTCTGCAAAATACGTCTTTGTTACTGCACCAAACATCTGTTGTGGTGATTTTGCAGTGGACAGCTGTTTTGTCATAGCTGGATATTGTGATTTAACAAAGCGCACCCAGCCTGGACAACATGAAGTAAACATAGGCCACTGGTAATGAGTATGGTGTGTCATGCGTTCAACAAACTCGTTAGCCTCTTCCATAATCGTAAGGTCTGCGCCAAAATTAGTATCAAATACATAGTCAACACCAAGTGCTCGTATTGCTGCTGCCATGCGTTTTTCTGTTGCCATCTCTTCTGGAAGTTTAAGACCTTCGCCCCATGCTGCACGTACAGCAGGTGCAACTTGTGCTACAACAATTTTGTCAGGGTCACTTATAGCATCCATAACCTTGCGCACATCATCTCTTTCATGGAGTGCACCCGTTGGACAGTGGGTAATGCACTGTCCGCATATAGAACAGTCTGCTTCTGTAATCGTGCGCATCTTTGATAAGCCTACACTTGTACGCTTGCCAGTATTGACAATATCCCACACATTTAAAGATTGTACTTTATCACAAATCTGCACACATCTCATACATTTAATACATTTTCCAGCGTCTCTTATAAATGGAAAACTAAGGTCCCATTCGCTTTTTTCAAAATCCTGCTTAAATGGCACATCATTAATATTCATATCTGCACAGAGTTTTTGTAGTGAACAGCTTCCATTCCTGTGACATGCTGCACACCTAAAATCATGCTGTGAAAGTATAATCTGTAAATTCATTCTACGAGCATAATGTGCTTTTGGACTACTTGTATAAATTACCATACCTTCTTCAACTTTTGTATTACATGAGGCAACAAGAGTTTCTTTGCCTTCTATTTCTACGCAGCATATACGACATGCTCCTATCTCATTTAAATTTTCCAAATAGCAAAGCGTAGGAATCTCAACTCCAGCAGTTAAAGCAGCTTTTAAAATAGTTGTGCCCTCTGGCACTTTTACCCTTTTATTATCTATTGTTAAATTCACCATTTGTCCTGTCTGCCTCCTCTCAATACTCCACAGCCATAGTGGTCACATCTTAGGCAGCGGCTTGCTTCCTGAAGTGCCTCTTCATCACTCATAGTATACTCAATACCTTCAAAATTATCTTTCCTTGCCCATGATTCTTTTTCTCCAAGATTGACACGTCCACACGGTATCTTATCATTTAAAAGAGGTTCTGGTATCTCGACATCTACAGAAATTTCATGGTTAAATCCAAGAAATTCATCAATATTTGCCGCTGCTACTTTGCCAGCAGCAATAGCTTTAATCACTGTTGCAGGACCTGTTACACAGTCGCCGCCAGCATACATCCCCACACGATTTAATGCGCCAGAAGAATCTGCACACAACTGACCACGCCTTGTAGCAATGCCAGCTTTTTCAAATGGTGCTGATATTATATCCTGTCCTACAGCCATAATAATAATATCACATTCAAGCCTCTCTTCTGGTTTATTTGCTTTTCTAGGCGCAGGTCTTTTACCTCTTACAGGTCCAATAATTTGCGGCTGTACCCAAAGTGCCTTTGCATTGCCAGCTTTATCGGCTTCTATGCGAAGCGGTGCTTTTAATGTCAAAAGTTCAATACCTTCTGCAATCGCACCCTCTACTTCTGCTGGCAGTGCTGTCATATCCTCTTTGCGCCTACGATATACAATACTAACTGTCTTTGCATTAGAGCGAATTGCAGTTCTTGCACAGTCCATAGCCACATTGCCTCCGCCTACAACAAGTACACGCTTTCCTGTAAAATCTGGATAGTCATCGTCACCAATTTCACGCAGCATATCTACGGCTGAAATCACATTGCCGCTGTCTCCGCCATCTAAATCCAGTTTTTTTTCAGCGTGTGCTCCAATAGCAATAAATATAGCATTATATGTATTGTTGATTTTATTTAACTCATCTGTGCCAATATAAGTATTTAAACGTACCTCTACACCTGTTGAAAGAATTGCGTCAATATCTTCTTTTAGTCTCTCACGTGGAAATCTATAATTTGGTATACCATAGCGCAGCATTCCTCCAAGTTGTGCCTTTTCTTCAAACACAGTTGTCTGATGCCCCATAAGTTGTAAGAAATATGCTGCTGTAAGACCAGCAGGACCACCACCAATAATAGCTACTTTTTTACCTGTAGGTGCTGCACACGCAGGAACAGGCACTGTATCTGCATTAGCTTTATCCATTACATAGTGCTTTATGCCACGTATATTTATTGAATCATCTATCATATTTCTTCTGCACCTCGCCTCACAAGGGTGCTCGCAGATTAATGCACATGCTGTAGGGAATGGGTTGTCTTTGCGTATCAGACTTACCGCATCATCACAACGCCCCTCTCCTGCCAATGCAATATAACCTGGTATGTCCACGTGCGCTGGACACAAAGTCACACATGGAATTGGCTGTTCAAATGTACCTGTACACTGATGGTCCCTTACATGTGATATGTAATCCTCCTTAAATCCTTCAAAGCCAGCAAGAACCATACGTGCTGACTCAAAACCGATAGCACAGTCCGCAGAGTTTTTAATATTAGTAGCTGTGTGTTCTATTAAATCAAGTGTTTCCATCGTAGCTGTATTGTCCAAAACACTCTCTAAAAGCTCTTCTAATATACCAAGCCCAATACGACATGGCACACACTTGCCACAAGTCTGCGCATGACAGACTTTTAAAAACGCCAGCTGCATATCAACTGGACAGACTCCTGGCGGGTTTGCAATAATACGCTGTGAAAATTCTTTCATCAGCTTTTCCGTAGTAGAATTTACCTTATCTGTAGAAATTACTGATAACCTGCTCATACCATACCTCCTCTTAATATAATAATTCTTATTTTACTACGTTTTGACTAATATTGCAAAGACTGAATTATCTACTCAGCGAATTAATTGCTTGTACTATTATAAAGAAAATAGTATAATAAAAGTACTAAATATATAAAAGAAAGAGAGGCAAAAGAATTTTATGGGGAAAAAAAGAGAAAAAAAAGCACGTTCAAGAAGACGTATTGCAGACGAAATTCTTATACAGGTTGGTAATAGTGTTATTCTGGTATTTTTAGTGGTAGCAATAGTTGCTATTTTTATGATACAGTGGACTATTATGTCATCCAAAAAATCAGAGCTTACATTGCAGTCTGAGTCAGCATCAAACCAACTTACTGGCTTTTTTGAAGAATATGCAAAAGCATCTGCACAGTTGGCGGTCAATCCAGAGATACAGCATGTGCTGACAGAAACAAAAGCGGGAAGTAATATTTTAGATGCAGAAAAGATGGACACAGTAAAAAATAATCTGGCTAATATTGTAGAAACTGATTCTGAAAATATTATGACAACTTGGATTGCAGATATAGACGCAAATGTTTTAACACAATCTGATGGATATACATCAGGGTCTGACTGGGAAATTACAGAACGTGTATGGTACAAGCCATGTATGGACACAGGCAGTACAGTATTGACAGAACCATATGTAGACCCTGCAAGTCAAAAAGTTATTTTAAGTGCTGTCACTCCAGTTTATAATGAAGCTGGCGGAGAAATAATTGGCGTAGCAGGTGTTGACGTTTCACTTGACCATCTAGATGTTATTATGGATGAATATAAGATAGGAAACAGGGGATATGTTTTTCTTATTTCTGCTGAAGGAACTATTATTTACCACCCACAAGATGAAATGACACAGCAAAATATCTCAGAGATAGACATATCACAAAATGTTAAGGACACAGTAGCATCGGGGGAAGAAAAATTCTTAAAATATAAAGCAGATGGTACAACCAAGTATGGTGTTGCAGGTCCAGTAGGTACAACTGGTTATACAGTAATCAGTAATATGCCATTTTTGGAATACTATGCACAGTTAATAAAAATGCTTATTGCATTGGTGGTTGTGTTTGTAGCAGGAACTATAATGATTGTATTTAGCATTAAGAGGAGTGCAGCAAATCTGACAAAACCTATTAAAGAATTGAATCATATAGCACAACAGCTTGCCGCAGGCGATTTAGATGTGCATCTTGAGATAACATCAGAGGACGAAATTGGTGAACTTGGAGAATCTATTGGAAAGACCGTAGCTAGGTTAAAGGAATATATTGTATACATAGATGAAACTGCAGAAGTTTTGGATAAAATTTCAAGCGGCAAACTGAGTATTGAACTGAAAAATGACTATGCTGGAGAATTTCAGAAAATAAAGAATGCTTTACTTAATATATCAAGTTCAATGCATAATGTAATGCAGGGCATTAGTGATAGTTCTAATCAGGTGTCAATCGGTGCATCGGAACTTGCAGAGGCTTCTCAGATGCTTGCGGAGGGTGCACAGACACAATCTGTGTCTGTAAAAGAACTAGCTACAACAACTGCTACAGTTACAGAGCAGGTGCAAGAAAACCGCAAAGATGCTGAACTTTCAGTAAAGGCGACAATACACGTTACTGATATGATGGAACAGAATCAGGATAATATGAAAATGATGATGGACGCTATGAATGAGATACGTGAAACATCACAGAAAGTTGTTGGTATTATTCAGACGATAGAAGAGATTGCTGAACAGACTAATTTATTATCACTGAATGCTTCTATAGAGGCAGCTCGTGCAGGAGAGCTTGGAAAAGGTTTTGCAGTAGTTGCTGATGAGATTGGAAAACTTGCTTCAGAAAGTTCAAAAGCAGCAAATGTAACAAAAGAATTAATAGGAGTTTCTATGGAAGAAATTAACAAAGGAAATGAAATTGCTGAAAATGTTATGATTTCTTTGGAAAAATCAGTGAGTGCAGTAAATGACGTAAATAACATGATTAAAAATACTGCTGAAAAAACAATACTTCAAGCAGAACATATGGAACAAATCCGTAGCAGCATTGACCATATTGCTCAAGGCGTAAATGATAATTCTGCAGTATCAGAAGAGACTTATGCAACATCAGAGCAGCTTGCAAATCAGACTATATTATTAAATGATTTAGTACAGAAGTTTGAACTTTAATAAGTAACAAAGCATGGAGAATTTTTATGGACAAATATATTATGGCATTGGATGCTGGCACAACAAGCAACCGCTGTATTTTATTCAATAAAAAAGGGCAAATTGTATCTATTGCACAAAAGGAATTTACACAGATTTTTCCTGCTCCAGGTTTAGTAGAGCATGATGCTAATGAAATCTGGTCTACACAGCTTGGAGTAGCAGTAGAAGCTATGTCAAAGGCTAGGATATCTGCTGAAGATATTGCGGCGATTGGTATTACAAATCAGAGAGAAACTACTATTGTATGGGATAAAAAAACAGGAGAGCCAGTGTATAATGCTATAGTCTGGCAGTGCCGCAGAACCTCAGAATATTGTGATAGTTTAAAGAAAAAAGGGCTGACGGATATTTTTAGAAAAAAGACAGGACTTGTTATTGATGCCTATTTTTCAGCTACAAAACTAAAATGGATACTGGACAATGTAGAAGGCGTTCGTGAGCGTGCAGAGAATGGTGAGCTTCTTTTTGGAACGGTTGACACATGGCTTATTTGGAAACTGACAAAGGGGCGAGTTCATGTAACAGATTACTCCAATGCTTCACGTACTATGATGTACAATATTAATCAACTACAGTGGGATAAAGATATTTTAAAAGAACTTAATATTCCTCAGTGTATGCTGCCACAAGTACATTCTTCTAGTGAACTGTATGGAATGACAGATGCATCTTTTCTTGGCGGCTCTATTCCAATTGGAAGTGCAGCAGGAGACCAGCAGGCAGCTCTTTTTGGGCAAAATTGTTTTAAAAAGGGAGAAACAAAAAACACATACGGCACTGGCTGTTTTCTTTTAATGAATACAGGAGAGACACCTGTGTTTTCAGAAAATGGACTTGTTACTACGATTGCATGGGGAATAGATGGAAAAGTAACTTATGCATTGGAAGGCTCTATTTTTATTGCAGGCGCTTGTGTACAGTGGCTTCGGGATGAAATGCGGCTGATTGATTCAGCAATAGATTCTGAATATATGGCACAAAAAGTATCTGATACAAATGGATGTTACGTTGTCCCATCATTTACGGGATTAGGTGCGCCTTACTGGAATCAATATGCAAGGGGAGTAGTCACAGGGTTGACACGTGGTGTTAATAAATATCATATAATACGAGCAACATTAGAATCTATTGCCTATCAAGTAAATGATGTACTACAGGCAATGGAAGCAGACTCTGGCATAAATCTTTCCGCTTTAAAAGTAGATGGTGGTGCTAGTTCAAATGATTTTTTAATGCAGGTACAGGCAGATATTATTAATGCTATTGTACTTAGACCAGAATGTGTAGAAAGCACTGCAATGGGAGCAGCATATCTTGCAGGACTTGCAGTGGGATATTGGAAAAATAAAGAAGAGATACTTGGCAATATAGTGGTTAATAAGAGCTTTAAGCCAAAGATAACAAAAGAGGAAAGGCAAAGGCGCATTAATGGCTGGAAGCGGGCTGTAAAGTGTGCCATTGCATGGACAGAGTAAAACTAAATTAGTTAAAGGTGATATATTTGTCTTTACATAAGATAAATATATCACCTTTTTTAGTTTTTATTATTTATTTTTGATTCTGATATTATAATGTTTAGTAAAGTTTCGCAAAGCTTAAAATATTTTTTTGTACAAAAGAAATGATTTTTTCTAAATTTTTTTAAAAAATTATGC
>DESG01000168.1 GCA_002361175.1 Lachnoclostridium sp. UBA3320
AAACTACCGCAAAGATAAAATTTCAAGTCCGTTCGCTCGAAAAACCCATGTAACTAACTATATTTCAATAATTTCAAAGAACTTTTTCAGATTTTAATGGGACAGTAGTGATCTAATATAGTAAGAAGTCTTTCTACTCTCTTATTTTTACCTATAACAGCTTTCTCTTACACAGTTAGTTCTTATATAAGTAATTTGTCTGGATCAAGAAATTATCAACTAATATTGCCTGTAGCATCTAAAATATGTATCTTTTGCTTAGCAATAGTAGTTTCATCTGTTCTAATTATATTCATCCAACCTAGTCTTGTAATTTCACTATATACGCCGAATATTGAGCTAATAAATGAAACAATACCGTCTTTGTTAATTTATTCATTATGCTCAATAATAGCAGTTCCAGCAAGTGTTATGTTAAATATAACTATAGGATTAGGGCATACAAAAGTTGCGTCCTTAATACAATTGGTAACCTCAATTTTTTATGTAGGTTACATTTATTATTTTATATTTTATTTAAAAATAGACGTATCTCTAGCATGGTTGTGTGAGTATATATATTGGTTATGCATATTGATATGTTCCATTGTTTATTTCAACTGTTATATAAAAAAGAAATATTTCCCCCTTTCTCACAATACCATTATTTAGACACCCTTCCATATTTTATCGGGGGATTACCAACAATCCAGTCTCATCGTAAGCATCCGCTAAAGTACACTATCTAAAAATGGTTCCACCTCCCTTTTCAAGTATGTAGCCATTCATTATTTATTTCATCGTTCTTCTTTCTGTGTTTCCTTCCATTTGTGTGGTAGCATCTGTAGTAGTTCATCATAAGTTGCCTTCTTCATATACGGCATTCTTGCTATTACGTCATTCAGATAATTGCGTGGGTTTACTTTATGCGCTTTACACGTAGCCAGCAACGAACAAATGACACTCATGCTGACCGCTGCCTGATGATCCCCGCAGAAGAGATAATCTTCCTGCCCAATGTGATGGGACGGAGGCATTTTCGGCCAGATTATTATCAATACATATACGTCCGTCCTGTAGATACTGCATCATGTTCTCCCAACGAGTATAGGCATAGGTTATCGCTTTCCCAGTCAGACTGTTCTGGCTGTATTTTATACCTTCGGTTTCCATCCACAACTTCAAGGCATCCATGATGGGCTTGGCAAGTTCCTGACGTTTCTTCATACGTTCGTCTTCTGTAAACTGCTTGCGGTCACAATCATGTTCTATACAGTATAGAAGCTGTATCTCCTTCAAGGCATGTTCCATCGGTTGCTTGTTTTCAGCAAGGGCCTTCTCAAAAGACCTGCGTATATGGGCCATGCAGTTGACAAGGCGCACATTGGGGTTAGCCTTGAAAAACCCTCAAAGCCGTCACATTGAAAATATCCCTTGAAATCTTTAGCCGTTTGCCCTATCACCGCACCTGCCCGGGATTCCTTGTCATAATGGAAGAATACTAACCGTTCGACTACCGCCCTGACCATACACAGATATTCCTTGTTGGTCTGATGACCAGCTTTATCCAGTACCGGTACAGTCGTTAGGGACATTTACTGAATATCCCTAATTAGATGCTAATTTTTGTGTGTTCAAGGGCACTGTATGAATAGTTATCATTTAGATTCACTTCAAGCAATGCTGTTGTATATGAAAAACGACCACTTTCTGGTACAATCAAATATATCAATTCTCCATTATGTAACTGCCGAGTACGGCACAACTCGTCGAGCATTACATAGATGCTTGCAGAACCTATATTACCTACACGCGTCAAGTTGGTAAACCATTTTTCTGTATCTAACAATAGTCCTTTTTCTTTTAATTTATCCTCCAGCTTTTTCCAAAAAAACATAGATGATAAATGTGGTAAAAAGTAGTCTACATCAGTAAAGCTAAAATTATGTTTCTTACAACTATTATAGATATGTTCTACTGCCTTTTCTGCTACATATTCTGATAAAATTTTCACGTCCTGCCTTATAGAAAATATAGAATGCTTTTGCCAATCATGCGGTGATATTTGTTTCCAGGTTTGCCTTGTACCATCTTGCGATTCAAAAAGTCCTTGAGACATACAAACATCAAGAACATTTGCATATGAAACGGATTCAATCCATTTAATCTCCAATGACATTTTTCCCATAGGCTTATCTGTTAACAATACACATCCAGCACCGTCAGACAACATCCATCTTAGAAAATCCTTTTCAAATGCAATATAAGGATTTTCTTGAATTTGATTAATAGTTCTATACTCCTCCTCAAACATATCCGAACGAAGTAAAGGAGAAACCAATTCTGAACCGCCGCATACAGCATTGTTTGTATGCCCAGATAAAACGGACAAAAAGGCAAACTCTAATGCTTGGATAGCTGAACAACATACTCCAGATACAGATAATAATGGTATGGGATTGCTTTCTTTTAATAATCCATGTACCATTGACGCATGAGAAGGTATTAATTGATCTGGAGTCGAAGTTCCACATGCTAATAATTCTATAGCATTCACATCAAATTCATTATCAAATAAACCATTAATGGCGTTTACCATCAACTCTGCATTAGTATGGGTTAAATTACCATCCCTCATAGCATAATGTCTTTGTTTGATTTGATTTTGCCTAAGAATTATCTTTTTTATACGCGAAGGATGTCCCCCTACGTATCCTAAAATATTCTCCATTTCATCATTATCAACTGGAGCATTGGGTAAAAAACTAGATAATCTAGAGATGTAAACTTTTCTATTCATAAAATAAATCTTTTATATTATACAGTACATTCTGTTTATTAGTGCAAATATAAAAAGATTTATATAAACAACAAATTGAAAGACTTTTTTTATTGGAAATATCTTAATTGTTCATACTACAATCATCCAAATAATACATTACATAGTATGTTTATACAAATATATAAACACCATGCGTATTATACATTTTGTTCACCAGCCAATATGTATTACGCAAGTAAGTTATAATGTATTATAGTCAAGCAAATAATATATTAAATTCATCAATATTATGGTTTCATAAGATTATACAAATGTCTAAATTGTTCTGATAAGTGATTTAAGTCACAACCGTTTGAGTTAGCCATACTGGTATAAGAATATCCGTAATAAATATTAAAAAAGAATTGTGCCCAAAGTTCTTCGTCAATTTCTTTTTTTATTTCGCCCCTATTTTTTGCAAAACAAAGCAGGTCACGCCAATATTGCAGTTCTCTTTCACGACGTTGTGTCATTTTCTGAAGCATGTCTTCTAAGAAAAACATAGCATTGGTTGTCATACAAATATATGCACGGTTTGCATTTGCAATTCCAATATTAGTCAAAAAAGCCTGCTGTTTTTTCTTTGCATCAATAAAAAACTCAATATTTGCCCACAAACCTTTCTCTTGGTTGATGGCAGGAAGTTTATTGTCCTTATCAAGGATAAATTGATTAACTATTTCTGTAAATATTTGGTCTTTTGTTTTAAAATGATACAATATAGCCCCTCTACTTAAGCTTGTTGCTTTTTCAATGTCAGAAAAAGTAATACCACTCAAAGATTTTGAGACAAATAATTTAAAACTTTCCAGTAGGATTTTTTGCTTGCTCGCACTATTAGGATCTTTGTATCTCATATATATTCTATTTATTAATTTGCGAATTTAACTAAAAAAATGCAATAGACATAATTATATTCGCTTTTTTACATATTTAAATTGATGCAATACAATAAAAACACATTTAAGGTCTTATTATTCCTATCATGTTAAAATCATCAATAAAAATATTCTCTTTTCCATAACAAGCTTCATAACATTTTGCTAAAAAAACATTCTTCCAGATTTTCCCCCAAAAACAGGCATTATCATTTGTTCCTTTCAACTCTGAATCCAAATACGCTACCCTAATCCAATATTCTTTTTCCGTTTTCATTAAGTTTTTCATATCTTCTTTAAAAGTTGGAATATATAAATTAGCTTGTTCTGCCAAATGAAAGAATGCAGCACATGGATTAATTGATATGGATTCCTGCTTAAACCAATCTTGTATTGTATTTAAGCGTTGATGTTTTTTATCCCAATACTCTTTTAATGAATATATACGGTCTGGAGAAATCGGATATAAAATATTCAAAGAAGAAAAGAAATATCGCTCTATCACCTCTTCAAAAATAGCACTCTTATCTTTAAAATGATAAAAGATAGCTCCTCTTTGTAACTTAGTGACCCGTTCCAATTCCGGAACAGTCACTTTCTCTACATTCTTCTGAAGGAATAATTTGAAAGCCTCCTTCAAAATAAGCTCTCTTGAATTTTCTACAGGTTTATTGAACCAATCTATTTCTGCCATAGGTAAATAGTTTATTAAATTTCTTTAAGTAAACTCTTTACCATATCTAATATATTGAAAGGCACAGAGTCCACCCGTTTACGTAATAGAGGCACTAGCAAGCCCGAAAGACAAAACGAGCGACCTGTGCCGTATTTAAACAAATACGACACACCCGCTTCGTATATCCTTGTCTTTCTTGAAAGTTGCTAGTTTTCTATTACAAGTTCACACGAATACGAATCGAATGAGACACACCCATTCTACATAAGAATGGTGATATTACACACCAACTTA
>DESG01000126.1 GCA_002361175.1 Lachnoclostridium sp. UBA3320
CTAATAATTTTGAGACTTTGTTAAATATTCTTACATAGCATCAACTCCCTTATATATTTTATTATACATCAAAACATATATAAAATCAATACTATATTGCAATTTATTATAATTTTTTATAAACTGTTATATAACCTCCATATCATTATATTTGCTATTAGTCAATAATAGCATAATTGTGTAGATTTTTCTATTATACGCTTGAATATTTTTTAATTTTTTTGTAGTCCTTGCATAGATGTGTCATTAATGATATACTATAATAATTGTATGCAGGTGATTCCCGAGACTACTGAAAAATCCATCTTGAAAAAGCAACGATAGCATTTGCTAAGATGGCTTTTTCAGTTGTTTCGGAGAGCCTGCCATTAAAAAATATTATAGTATTGCCAATGAAGAGTTAAAGGCTTGGAAAGGAGAAATAAAATAATGGCATATAAATCATATTCTATGGAGCTTGCAGGCAGAACCCTTACAGTAGATATTGACAGGGTTGCTAAACAGGCAAACGGAGCAGCGCTTATGCATTATGGTGAAACAACAGTACTTTGTACTGCCACTGCATCAGACAAACCAAGGGAGGGCATAGATTTCTTCCCACTTTCAGTAGAATTTGAAGAGAAGATGTACGCTGTTGGCAAAGTACCAGGAGGATTTAATAAACGTGAGGGCAAGGCGTCTGAAAACTCTGTTCTTACAGCTCGTGTTATAGACAGACCTATGCGTCCACTTTTTCCAAAAGACTATCGCAATGACTGTACATTGAATAATCTTGTGCTTTCTGTAGACCCAGAGTGTCGTCCTGAACTTGTTGCAATGCTTGGCTCATCAATAGCAACGAGCATTTCAGATATTCCATTTGACGGTCCTTGTGCAACTACACAGCTTGGTATGGTAAATGGAGAATTTGTCGTTAATCCTAATCAGGATTTGTGGGACAATGGAGATTTACAGCTTACAGTTGCATCGACAAGTGAAAAGGTCATTATGATTGAAGCAGGAGCTAATGAAATTCCAGAAGATAAGATGATAGAGGCAATTTACTTCTGTCATGATATAAATCAGACAATTATTTCTTTTATAAACAAGATAGTTAAAGAGGCTGGCAAGCCTAAACATGACTATGAAAGTTGTGCTGTGCCAGAAGAGATGTTTGCAGCAATTAAGGAAGTTGTACCACCAGAAAAGATGGAAGAAGCTGTCTTTACAGATGAAAAGCAAGTGCGTGAGGAAAATATACGCCAAATTACAGAAAAGCTTGAAGAAAAATTTGCTGATAATGAGGAATGGCTTGCTATGCTTGGCGAAGCAGTGTACCAGTACCAGAAAAAGACAGTACGTAAAATGATTCTTAAAGACCATAAAAGACCTGACGGACGCCAGATTACACAAATAAGACCTCTTGCAGCAGAAATTGACATTATTCCAAGAGTTCATGGTTCTGCAATGTTTACACGTGGACAGACACAGATTTGTACAATTACAACACTTGCACCGCTTTCTGAAAAACAGAAAGTGGATGGGCTTGATACATTTACTACAGAAAAACGTTATATGCACCACTATAATTTTCCAGCATATTCTGTAGGTGAGACAAAGCCAAGCCGTGGTCCTGGAAGGCGTGAAATAGGGCATGGTGCGCTTGCCGAAAAGGCACTTGTGCCAGTTATTCCAAATGAAACAGACTTTCCATACACAATACGCACAGTATCAGAGACATTTGAGTCCAATGGTTCGACATCACAGGCAAGCATTTGTGCATCAACTATGTCTCTTATGGCAGCAGGTGTGCCAATTAAAAAACCAGTTGCTGGTATTTCATGTGGTCTTGTCACAGGAGAGACAGATGATGACTATATTGTACTTACAGATATTCAAGGTCTTGAAGATTTCTTCGGCGATATGGATTTTAAAGTGGCAGGCACAAAAGACGGTATTACAGCTATCCAGATGGATATTAAAATACACGGTCTTACACGTCCTATAGTTGAAGAAGCTATCAGACGTACACGAGAAGCAAGAATGTATATTCTTGACGAAGTAATGCTTAAAACAATTAGTGAACCACGTAAAACTGTTGGCAAATATGCACCTAAGATTATACAAATGCAGATTGACCCTTTAAAAATAGGTGATGTAGTAGGACAGAGAGGCAAGACAATTAATTCACTTATTGAGCGCACAGGTGTAAAAATTGACATTACAGATGAAGGAATGATTTCAATATGTGGTGAAGACGAAGCCATGATGCAAGAAGCGAGAAGACTTATTGAGATAATTGTTACAGACTTTTATGAAGGACAAGTTCTTGAAGGGGAAGTTATAAGCATAAAAGAATTTGGTGCATTTCTTGAATTTGCGCCAGGTAAAGAAGGCATGGTTCACATCTCTAAAATTGCAAAAGAGAGGATAAGGCATATTGAAGATGTACTTACACTTGGAGACAGAGTTAAAGCGGTATGCCTTGGTAAAGATAAAATGGGCAGGATAAGCTTTAGTATTAAAGATGTAAGATAAGTATGAATACTAAAAACATAGCTAAAATTGGAATGATGGTGGCTGTAGCATTTGTGTTAAGTTATATAGAATCAATGCTTCCATTAAATTTTGGAGTACCAGGGATAAAAGCGGGTTTTTCTAATATTGTAGTAATATTTTCGCTATTTAGTTTTAGTCCGCTTACAACCTTTGGAATAGCAATAGTGCGAATAATATTGTGTGGACTTACATTTGGCAGCCTGTCAGGAATGTTATACAGTCTTGCTGGAGGAATATTAAGCTTTCTTGTAATGCTCCTTTTAAAAAAGACACAGAAATTTTCGATATATGGAATAAGCGTAGCAGGAGGTGTTTCTCACAATATTGGACAGATACTTGTCGCAATGGCAGTATTACAAAATAAAATGGTTCTGTACTATTTGCCATTTCTGTTAATAGCTGGTGTTGTGGCAGGAATGATAGTAGGCATAATCGGTGCTATATTGGTAAAAAGATTAAAATATATAGATACAAATATGTAAAAAGTAAAAAGCGTTAAGCAGCATATTATAATTACTTAACGCTTTTTTTGTGTCAGTTTTAGGCTTCATTTTTTAAATCAAAATTTGTTCCTATAACACTTGCAGCATCTGCACCTTTAAAACTTTTTCCATAAGGATTTTCTTTTATTTAGGAGATGCCATATTAGAAATTTCTAAATTTTCCAGTTTGGGAATAACTGGCTTTGTTTTTTTAAAAATCACTTTTTAGTCATACCAAATACATAAGCTCTGCTTTAAGTTTCTTTAATTCATCCAACGATAAAGAGGGAACATAATCAGCAATCTCTTCAAGTGATAGTTTTCCTTTTTTTATCATTTTTTCTGCGGTTTCCCGCTCTTTATGGTCGTCAATATCCTTCGCATACGCCTCCAAAACATACTCATCGTCAAACAATGTCATCATCATGTCAACCACCTCCTGTTCCTTGCTTTCGAGATATTCCTTCAACACATTTCTGTCTTTGCAAATACGGATTGTTTCTGTTATTGCTTTCTTTGCTTGTCCGTACTTCTTTCTCCGCTCATTATAAACCTTACAGAAGATAATATACTGTCCAATAATATTACTCTCATCTTCCTGATACAATACCTTGACTTCCACATCTATTGCTGTTTTTTCACCAAAAAAGTCTTTGGAAAGAGATATGATATCAGGAGGATTTTTTGGCTTTTCACCTGTAAATATTACATACAGTTCAGGTTTTGGCATATCCACTTTCTTAGAGCCATACAAATTTTTTTAGTACACTTAAAAAAATCGTGATATGTCTGTATCAGATACATCAGTGCACGTATAATGATATTCAGCGTGCATGTTGATTTAAATGTTGTCAATAGAAGAAACTACTGGTCAGCTCATTTGCTGGTCAGCTCATTTGCGTGAATAGTAAGTAACAGCTAAAGACTTAGTGGATGAATGCGACATTTTCTCTAAATTTTAACCATGTATGTGAAAATAATTTATAAAAAGCACTGAAAAGTCTATCAATAAAGTATTTTCAAGATATCCTTTAACTATAGCAATCCAATAAAATATCA
>DESG01000052.1:0-7407 GCA_002361175.1 Lachnoclostridium sp. UBA3320
AGGGGGTATCTGAACTGTTACCAGAAAAAGAGAACTGGATAAAAAAAGTAGTGCCAAACACTTGACATAGTTATAGTTCATACGTATAATATTAAGATATGTAGGATTTAATGTTTAAGATTTCCGTGCTAGCCGGGGAGTTAGCGGTGCCCTGTACCTGCAATCCGCTATAGCGGGGGTGATGTTTTGCCTAGGATTTATTATTTGTGGAGCTGCCCTTGGAAAGTGGCGTTGACGTTCTGGTCTTACGCAATGGGAACCCATGAACCGTGTCAGGAGGGGAACCTAGCAGCACTAAGTGGGAGCTTCTGTGTGCCGTAAGGTAGCTGGAACTGAGCAGGCTGCCAAGGTAACGTCTGCGATTGTATTTTCGAAGCAGGATGCACGGATTAATATAATTAGAAAATAAGACCGGTTTGTGACTGGTCTTTTTTATTTAGGGACGTACAGGAGGGAAAACTTTGGACGCAGAACTTAAACTAAACAATAGCAACCAAGTTATTAAAGGTAAAAAAATATATACAGAAGGAAACAAGATTTCTTCTATAGGGCTGGTTGTGAAAGGAACAATACGTATAACTACAGAAGGAATAAATGTCACTACAGGACCAGGAAGTTTTTTAGGGTTGTGTGATCTTCCTTTAGGAAAGTACAGGGTATCTTATACTACAGAAGATGATGCCGTGATATATGCATTTCCTGTAATGAGTTTTAACCAAGCTGTAAGAGCTTTTATAAAAGCTAAAAAAGATTATGCTTTTTTAATGTTTTCATCACTTGGAAAGTATATCCGTGAACTGTCAGATACTTATGATGTACTAGAGGACATGGCAGAAAACCTTTATGAATTTACAAAGTCAGCTGTTGAAAGGTTTGGTGAGATAGCAAAAAAGACTGGACAAGATGATAAAACATCTGTATCAGATATTTTGCAGCAATATAGCAGTAGGAAAAACTTTGGTGTAAGTGGTGATAAAGCTTTATATTACAAGACATGTTGTGACATCCAAGCAGATATCCAGAAAACATTTTTAAATGCAAATATGATAGTGTCTATATATAATATTACTGATGAAGTTTCACTTATAAACAGTATAATATCACAGTGTATATCGGATATTGCATATATAAAGGAGTTAATAAAACTGCTTATAAATAATGATGGCAGCTTGTATATAGATTTGCTTGAGCGAGCAAAGAAATTACAAGAAATAAATATTGATATCTCTGATTTGATTTCCTTGCTTGATGATATTATAAACAATGTTAATTCAGCTGAAAATATTTTATATGACAATGGCTGTGCAAGTCTTGATATTGACCATGCAGCTATAAAAGAAGACTATTATGCACTTGTGAATAAAAGTGATATGAAGAAAAGTAATAATGAAGAAAGTGAAAAAGATGGTGAACAAGCAGAAGGTGATTATGTCAATGTATCTGTGCTTAATGGTGCACTTGAAGCTATATTAGATTATTCTGAAATAGACGAAGAAACATCTAATCAGTTTAAAGGGTTTGTTAATGACTTTATTAATCTTAAAGACAAGATGTCTACAGATGATAATGCAAGAACTTTGAGAAAAAATATTATAAAAATTTTTTATAATTTGTATAAGTTGGTATTTTTAAAGGACTATAAGTCAAAAGAAAAGACACCTCTTGTTATAGATTTATTCTTAAAATACGGTTTTGTAAGTGAAAAATTGGTTTCAGATGAGATTAAGAAAGAACTTCTAACACTTAAAATAGATGTAGCAGATGATGGACCATGTATAGTCTATGATATGAAAGAATGGCTTACAGGAATTTATGAAAAAAAGCATGAACCTTCAAAAAATGACTTTGATATGGACTACTATGAAAATCTTCGTGAAAGGCGCAAGACAGGTGATATTACAGCAGAGGAAGAACAAAAACTTTTAAAAGACAATGAAGCAAAAGTCGTATATGAAATAGACAATATGTTTAGGACAAACCACCGTCTGATATATGGGCAAATTTCAGTGTTTGTACCATTTCTTTACACAGAAGGCTGTTCGGGACAAATTAGTAGATGTTTTCTTTCAAAGGACAAGATAAATACTGCTGTAAAGAGTTTGCTTGAAATTGATTTTTCAGCATTTTATCGCGAAAGACTTTTTACAGAGAAAATAGATGTAATAAAAAAAGAATATATAGTAGAAGAAGTAATGCCAGATTTTATAATATTCCCTGCATTCGGCAATAATGGTATAATGTGGCAGGAGATAAGCGGCAGAAAGAGAAACTCCAAGGGACGTTTTCTTTTACCAGCATTTCTTGGAACAGATATCAATTCAGTTATGATAAAATTATTTGGGCGTTTTCGTTGGGAACTGTGTCGAACAATACAGGGTTCTGCATGGAATAATATACAGTTAAAATCCCTTACAAGCGAATACAGTGATTTTGTACAGTTTTACCGCAAAAATAGGGAACTTTCAGATGATAAGAAAGAAAAGCTTAAACTACAGATACAGAAATGTCGCAATAATACAAGAGAAGTATTTGTAATTGACTATGAAAACTGGATAAAGCTTGAATCTAAAGGCGGTCTTTGCCTTAGTAAGCCAGCTAGAGAGATATTTGCAACGTACTGTCCATTTTCAAAGGCAATAAGGGATAAAGTAAAGGAACAACCTTTATTCCGAGAGGCTATGACACGCTTTGACCGTGAACGTGGTAAGAAACGAAAGGAATACGATTTAAAATTCCGTGTGTGGAATAAAGATAAAGTAGAAGTACCACAAGAAGTAATTGATACTAGGGACTTCTACCTTGAAAAATAACTATATCCAGCCTCCGTCAAATTTTATAACCTGACCTGTAAGATAGCTGCCACTTTCTGCAATCTGATATATAAAATCTGCCACTTCTTTTGGCGTGCCGAGGCGGCAGGCTGGTATTTCTTCTGTTATAGCATATGTTTCTTCTATGCTAAGAAAACTATTCATATCAGTATTTATAATGCCGCAAGCAATGGCATTAACTTGTATATTACTTGGTGCCAATTCTTTTGCAAGTGCCATTGTAAAGGAATTGACCCCACCTTTTGATGCAGAATAGGCTACTTCTGTAGAAGCGCCTACACAGCCCCATACAGATGATATATTAATTATCTTGCCTGATTTGCGCCTAAGCATTATAGGAATTACAAGTTTAGAGCAGTAAAAAACAGAAGAGAGGTTTGTGCGTATTACATATTCCCATTCTTCTGGTTTCATATCCTGTAGTAGTCCATTATATGATACTCCAGCATTGTTTACAAGTACATCAACTTTACCATATTCTTTATATAAAAGGTTAAAAAATTCCACACAATTTTTATAATATCCCATATCTCCAGTATATATAACACAATTTACACCATACTTTAAAACTTCTTTCTGTAATGAAATAAGATAATCAGTATTTTTAATACAGCATATGGCGATATTATATCCCATACTTGCAAATTTAAGGGCTGTATAACTCCCTATACCACGTGATGCACCTGTAATTACAGCAGTTTTTTTATCCACAATAATCCCTCCATTGGAAATAATAATTATTATTGTATCATACATTGAGAAATAATGGATATACTATTAGTTACATTAAAAAAATATTACAAATTAATTGCATACTTTACATAAAAAGCTTTATTTGTTATAATAAAATTCATATTTTTATGGTCTATAAAAGTGGTAAAATTGGAAAGGTACAAATATGAGAAGTGTAAAAAAGAAAAAAAACAATGTAGCAAGAGTATTTGTTGTAAGTCTGTTAAAATCGGTTATATTTATAATATTGCTGTTGGTGATTGGATTTGCGAGTTATAAAATATCATATACAATTCTTTCAGACAAACAAGTAAATATTGGTACATCAAAGGGAGATATCGCTGATATAATAGAAGATGCACAGACAGATGAAATTTCTAAAAATCTCATTTATGTGTGCAATGGAGATAGGATTAGTGCATTGTTACTTGAGATATGTAATACTACTACTAATAATATGGATTATATTACTATTCCTGTTAGGACAGAATTTATTATACCTACTACTATGTATCAGAAATTATGTACTGTTAATGAAGAGATACCTCAGATTGTGCGTATAAGTAAACTTAAAAGTTACTTTCAAAGTGATGATGATGCATTTGGCTATGGAGAGCTTATTATAGAAAGAATGCTTGGTGTAAAGATAAGTTATTATACAGTACTTGACCAAGAAACTTTTAGAAGTCATTATACAAGGAAACGTATAAGTGTTAGATTTAAGCAAGATACAGATGATGTCACAGCTACGCCAGATGAAAGTGGTACTATACCATCAAATCAGACTATAAATGTTAGAGAAAGTATTGCTATTGCAAGCGATACCTATATTAAACAACTTAAAAGTATAGCCGGAGACCAAGAAAAGATTGCTGAATATATAAAAGAACAATATGATAGAGTTGATTCTAATCTTACTGTTTATAATAAGATTGGCTATATAGAGTGTTATGAGAAACTGAATGTTGACTATTTTCACTACTGGGGAATACCAGGTACATTTACAGAGAAAATTTTCTCAGTTGATACAAAAGCATCAAAGAGTTTTTTAAATAGGCTTATCAATAATAAAAACAGCTATACTAGACCGCACAGACGCACTTCTGAGGTTACTACTTCTAGCAGTAAAAATAAAGGCAGAAGTTCTAAAGGTCTTAATATAATTGTTTTAAATGGCAGCAAGATAAGCGGACTTGCTTCAAAAACACGAGATATGCTTAATGAAGCTGGTTTTTCTGTAACGCAGATAGGCGATTATACAGATGAAGTGCTTACACAGACAAGAATTATTGTGAAACAAAAAGGTATAGGCAATGATTTAGCAAGACGTTTTAATAATCCGTCAGTTGTTGTGGGTGATGTAGAGGAAGGATTTGATATTGAAATTATTCTTGGCACGATAGATGCTAACTAATTTTTTATGAGTAGTGAAGGTGTTTGGCAAAGATTTTAGACAAAACAGACAGTAATTTTTCAAAATTTTTGTAAAATTTGATGCAATTCCTGCTAAAAAATAAATTTCTATACGCTTTGCACAAAAAGAGAAAAATTTCTTTGGATATTTGGTCTATGGTAAAATTGTGTTTGTTGGTATATTATATTTATAGGTTGAGCAAGCGTATATTTAATACGATACAATTTATATATTTTTGATAAATCAGGAGGAATTCATAATGGCAAGTTTATCTTTAAAACACATTAATAAAACTTATCCAAATGGCTTTGTTGCAGTTAAGGATTTTAATCTTGAAATTGCAGATAAAGAGTTTATTATATTTGTAGGTCCTTCAGGCTGTGGCAAGTCTACTACACTTCGTATGGTGGCAGGCCTTGAAGATATTACATCAGGTGAATTGTGGATTGGCAACACTTTAGTTAATAATGTAGAGCCTAAAGACAGGGATATTGCAATGGTATTCCAGAACTATGCTTTGTATCCTCATATGTCAGTTTACGACAATATGGCATTTGGTCTTAAATTAAGAAAGACTCCTAAAGAAAAGATTGATAAGCTGGTACATGAAGCTGCTAAGATTCTTGATATTGAACATCTCTTAGACCGTAAGCCAAAGGCTTTATCAGGTGGTCAGAGACAGCGTGTTGCCATGGGACGTGCGATTGTGCGTAATCCTAAAGTATTCCTTATGGATGAGCCTTTGTCAAACCTTGATGCAAAACTTCGTGTGCAGATGCGTATTGAGATTTCAAAAATTCATCAGAGACTTGAAGCTACTATTATCTATGTAACACATGACCAGACAGAGGCTCTTACACTTGGTACTCGTATCGTTGTTATGAAAGATGGTATTGTACAGCAGGTTGCAGCTCCTATTGACCTTTATACAAAACCATGCAATGTATTTGTTGCAGGCTTTATTGGTTCACCTCAGATGAATTTCGTAAACTGCAAGGCTGTTAAAGATGGTGCAGATGTAAGACTTAAATTTGGTTCATATTCTGTTAAACTTCCATCAAATAAAGCTGATGCACTTGTACAGGGTGGATATGTTGGCAAAGATGTTATTATGGGTATACGTCCAGAAGATATTAAGGACGAGGAAATTTTCATTAATGAAGGCTTAAAGAACAACGAAGGCAATGTACTTGATGGCAAAGTAAGAGTATATGAAATGCTTGGTGCGGAAGTATTCTTGTATTTTGAAGTAGAATCAAATGATATTACAGTTCGTGTTAATCCTCGAACAACAGCACGTACAGGAGATACAGTTAAGATTGCACTTGATACAAGCAAAATTCATGTATTTGACAAAGAGACAGAAAAGGTTATTACTAATTAATATAATCTAAAACATACACTCAGACGGCAGCTATACTTGATTGTAGGTATGGCTGCTGTTTTTGTAATACATAATTATATGGTAAAATACACAATATATTTGTACAATTATAATGAAAATATATAAAAATTTTATATGATAGGCTTTACTTTTGTGCAAATTGATGTTAATATAGATTATAAGAAAAAATATTTACGCTATATTAATGGAGGAATATTTATGATATCAAACCAAGTCCTACAGACAACAATAGACGGCTTGAAAAATATCACTAGGATTGATATTTGTATTATGGATACAGAGGGAAAAGCACTTGCGACTACTATAAATAATATTGAAGAATATGAAGAAGCAGTCATGACTTTTGTGGATTCTCCAGCAGATAGTCAAGTTTTGCAGGGATATCAGTTTTTTAAAGTATTTGACGAGAATCAGTTAGAGTATGTTATCCTTGCTAAAGGTGATAGCGATGATGTCTATATGATTGGCAAACTTGCTGCATTTCAAGTGCAAAATCTGCTTGTGGCGTATAAAGAAAGATACGATAAGGACAATTTTATTAAAAATCTGCTTTTGGACAACCTCTTGCTTGTAGATATATATAATCGTGCAAAGAAACTCCATATAGACACAAGTGTCAGAAGAGTGGTTTTTCTTATTGAAACTAAAAATGAGAAAGACAGCAATGCGCTAGAAACTGTAAAGGGACTTTTTGCAAATAAAACAAGAGATTTTATTACACAAGTTGATGAAAAAAATATAATTCTTGTAAAAGAGGTTAAGCAAAATGAAGATTATGACGATATGGAAAAGACAGCAAAAGTAATCCTTGATATGTTAAACACGGAAGCAATGACAATGGTGCATGTATCTTATGGCACGATTGTCAATGAGATTAAAGATGTGTCACGTTCTTATAAGGAAGCTAAGATGGCTCTTGATGTTGGCAAGATATTTTACAGTGACCAGCATGTAATAGCTTACAGCAGCCTTGGAATAGGGCGTCTTATATACCAGCTTCCAATGCCGCTTTGCAAGATGTTTAT
>DESG01000052.1:7592-7982 GCA_002361175.1 Lachnoclostridium sp. UBA3320
TTCTTATAAGGAAGCTAAGATGGCACTTGATGTTGGAAAGATTTTTTACAGTGACCAACATGTAATAGCATATAGCAACCTTGGCATAGGCAGGCTTATATATCAGCTTCCAATGCCGCTTTGTAAGATGTTTATTAAGGAAATATTTGGTGAGAAGTCTCCTGATAATTTTGATGATGAGACTATTGCTACTATAAATAAGTTTTTTGAAAATAGCTTGAATGTATCAGAAACTTCAAGACAGCTTTATATACACAGAAATACACTTGTGTATAGGTTAGATAAGCTTGAAAAGAGTACAGGGCTTGATTTAAGAATTTTTGACGATGCCATTACATTTAAAATAGCCCTTATGGTTGTTAAATATATGAAATATATGGAAACTTTTGA
>DESG01000052.1:8278-8500 GCA_002361175.1 Lachnoclostridium sp. UBA3320
TATGAAATATATGGAAACTTTTGAGTATTAGTTTATTTAATATAATATTTAATATGCCTTATATAGTGAATTGTAAAAAACGTGGGTTAGTGAATTTTATTTAACCTGCGTTTTTTATGTGCATAATCTAATGAGTGAAGAAAGACAGCAGAACATATAGGACAAAATCAAAAAAATTAATAAAAAATAAAGAATATTTATAATATTTTTATAAAAAAATAT
>DESG01000047.1 GCA_002361175.1 Lachnoclostridium sp. UBA3320
AACATGCTCGTCATACCGCAAAAATTGCTGTAAACATGCATGTTTACAGCAATTTATAAATTATCAGCCGTAAAACCACATGCCTTTAGGCGTGTGGATACATGGCTGCTTATTTCATCTGCTTTGCGAATTATCCGAGATGATATAGTAACTTCCCCAAAAAACAGGCGTTTTTGCGTTGTTTTTTGTTAGTGGAACTTACGGTTGACCAACTTTTTGATTGGTCAGGTTCTTTTGCCTATTTTCTGCTTGTAATTTCTTTCTCTGAATTGGTCAAAACGGAAAGTTGGTCAGGTGGTTCGGACATTGTATGAACACCAATTCTTTTATTTCCGTCTACCATCGCATGGTTCTTTACCAGTCCATAACATAATCTTGCTGCCTTTGCCTGAATACTCGGATATAGTTCTTCTCCACCGTAAGATTGAAACGGTGTTTCTAAGGCAGATTCAAGTAGTCCAATATCTCTAATGCCATCACTGCCCCAGTCATTTTGATTAGTTCCGAATGAAGCATTAAAATCTGTTCCTTTGTCAGTTTAATCATTTTGCCAGTACCTCATAGGCCTCTCTGTTCTGTTCAATCAATCTCTTTGAAATACTCAATATATCTTCATCGGATGCGGTAGTATCATCCTCTGCCTTACTAAAATCAATAACAAGATATCTTGGTACATTGTTTTTGAGAATCACTGCTGTTCCATGTTCATCCACCAGCCTTGCTACTTTGGAAAAATTCTGGTTAGCTTCGGTAATAGACACTAATGTATTCGTGTTAATCGTCATTTCTCACACCTCCTTACGGATTAATAATTTTATTATATCCAGTCTCTAGGATAAATTCAACCTATTTTTTATAGTGCCCTATTCTTATCTTCAAACAAATCTATCTTCTCATAATAGTTTTTTATAAATAAGGTTTCTTACTAAGAAAGAGAACATCTAGTTACAATAATAAATCATCCATTAAAATCCTGTTGTACATCGCAAAAAATCCGATATGCATCCGAATACTCCTCCAATGTAACATGATATTTTTTCAATAATTCATCAATTTCTTTCTGTCGTGTCTGTTCGTTTCGATCTTCTTGTATCCAAGTCATATAATTCTCCCAAAACTGTTGGCAAAGCATACGCATAGTGCAACACCATATCAACATATCGATGTAGCATTTCCATTTTGTATAATTTTTATGATGTAAAAACACATCATGCAAAACCTTAACTATCTTTTTCTCCCAAAAAATCAACTTTTCTACTACTTCTTTTCCTACTGTCTTTGTGCCAAATTCTTTTAATATAGACAGAATTAACTCTCCATTTTGAAAATCCTCTATCCTCCAACGTCCATCTTCATTTTTATAATCCTTTTCCAATTTTTTCAGGAAATAATCTATTAAAAAATTTTCCAATTCTGTAACAGAAAGTTTATTGGCTCTACAAAGCATTATCACAAGATCACAGATATCCTCTTTATTTCTTATTCCAATCTCATCAAAGTATGTATTCGCTTCTAATTGTTCCGCCGTCAATGTATTTGAAAAATAATTTACCGTTTTTGTTGACTGTGTTCATTACTCAACTTAAAATTTTTTTAACACAAAAGACTCTGAAAACCTTATAATCCATCTATAAATATGTGATTACAAGACTTTCAGAGCCTCATTCTTTTTTACGTTGTTCTGTTATGCAAACTTCACTTACTGCATCTGTGCTGCAACTTCTGCCGCAAAGTCTTCTTCTTTCTTTTCAAGACCTTCGCCTGTCTCAAAACGTACAAATCTCTTTAATGCGATTGTGCAGTTTTCTGCCTTAGCTACATTCTGGATGTAAGTTTTTACATTTTCCTTATTCTCAGCTTTAACATATTCTTGCTCTAAAAGGCAGACTTCTTTTAATTCCTTATTTAAGCGACCTGTTATCATCTTTTCAATAATTGCATCAGGCTTGTTTGCATTTTTAGGGTCATTCTTTGCCTGTGAAAGAAGAATAGTCTTTTCATGTTCTTTATATTCATCATCTACATCATCTGATGAAAGATACTTTGGATTTAATGCTGCAACCTGCATTGCTACATTCTTTAAACATTCTTTTACGCCATCGCTAGAAGAATCTGTATCAGCTTCAACTAATACACCGATTTTTCCACCTGCATGGATATATGATACAATTAAACCGTCTGTTGATATTCTGTCAAAACGGCGGATATTCATATTTTCACCTATAACAGCTATCATAGCCTTTAATTTGCCATCAACTGTTACACTTGTGTCAGACTGCCAAGGTTCTGCAAGGAAAGTTTCTGTATCTTCTGCGGATGAAGATTTTACCTGTGCTGCAACTTCTGCAACATAAGACTGGAATTTTTCATTTTTAGCAACAAAATCTGTTTCACTGTTGACTTCAACGATAGAAGCTTTCTTTCCATCTGCATCAACGTCAACTGCTACAATTCCTTCAGCAGCAATACGATTTGCTTTTTTAACAGCTTTAGCAAGACCATTTTCTCTTAACCATTCTATTGCCTTGTCCATGTCACCATCTGTATTAGAAAGTGCTTTTTTACAATCCATCATTCCAGCACCTGAAATTTCCCTTAACTCTTTAACCTGTGAAGCTGTAATTGCCATTTTAAATTTCCTCCATATTCACTTAATTACATTACATGCAGCATAATTTTAAGCTTCTATTTCTTCTGCTGCCTCTTCTTCTACAGCATCAGCCATAGATAGCCCCTGGTTAGCTTCGATAACGGCATCAGCCATTTTAGAAACTATAAGCTTAACGGCTCTGATAGCATCATCATTGCCAGGTATTACATAGTCAAGCTCTTCTGGGTCACAGTTTGTATCTGCAATTCCGATAAGAGGAATGCCAAGGATATGTGCTTCTTGTATACAAATCCTTTCTTTCTTAGGGTCAACAACAAAGATAGCATTAGGGAGTTTTTTCATTTCCTTTATGCCGCCAAGGTTTTTCTCAAGTTTGTCCCATTCTTTTTTAAGACCGATAACTTCTTTTTTAGGAAGCACATCAAATGTGCCATCTTCTGACATTGTTTCAATGGCTTTTAATCTTTTAATACGTGCCTGAATTGTTTTAAAGTTGGTAAGCATTCCACCAAGCCATCTTTCATTTACATAATACATACCACAACGTTCTGCTTCTGTCTTGATAGAATCCTGTGCTTGTTTTTTTGTACCAACAAAAAGGATTGTGCCGCCATCTGTTACAATATCTTTAACAGTGTTATAGGCTTCATCAACCTTTCCAACAGACTTTTGTAAGTCAATGATGTAAATGCCATTACGCTCTGTGTAGATGTACTCAGCCATCTTAGGATTCCATCTTCTTGTCTGATGACCAAAGTGGACACCTGCTTCAAGTAACTGTTTCATTGAAATAACGCTCATAATAATACCTCCATGGTTTCGTAAGCTTCCGTATGTTTCTGACCGCAAGACCAAGAATGTGGCGTTAATACGTTCTAGGCACCATATGCGGAATCCACATACGTGATTGATTTTTTAATGCTAATCCAATTTACCATAAATTAGATAGATTTGCAAGTTTTTTTTGCAAATCTTAATTAGCTTTGTGAAAATTTACATTTAATTTGAGCATACGTTACTTTTCACGGGGTGGG
>DESG01000094.1 GCA_002361175.1 Lachnoclostridium sp. UBA3320
GGGAGAGCATCTGCCTTACAAGCAGAGGGTCACGGGTTCGAGCCCTGTAGGTCCCATTATAGGTGTATATCTATTATAATATAGTTTTTAATATGCCGCAGTGGCGGAACTGGCAGACGCCCGGGACTTAAAATCCCGTGGGTAGCGATACCCGTACCGGTTCGATTCCGGTCTGCGGCATTGTTGTTGTATGGCTGTAAGCTTTGTAAAATAAGGCTTACAGTTTTTTATTTGATGCATTGATAAAAAATCTGGAAAAAAACGCTGTTTATTCGTCAAAATCCTTGACAAATGCCTATAATAAAGGTATAAATAGATATGTAGGTTTTACGGGAATATTTTTTATGAGGAGGATTTATATATTCATGAACAAAACAGAATTGGTAGCGGCTATCGCTGAAAAAACAGAGCTTTCTAAAAAAGATTCAGAGAAAGCATTAAAAGCTTTTGTTGACATTGTAACAGAAGCATTGCAAAAGGGTGAGAAGATACAATTAGTAGGTTTTGGCACATTTGAGGTTGCTGAGAGAGCTGCCAGAGAAGGAAGAAATCCATTGACAGGTGAGAAGATGCAGATTAATGCTTCTAAAGCTCCTAAGTTTAAAGCAGGCAAAGCTTTAAAAGATGCTGTTAATAAGTAATTTTTGTTTATGGTCATTTTGACGAGGCTGTTTTTTAAGACAGCCTCTTTTTAAACATTGTGAAAGGGGTAGATATGAGATTAGATAAATATCTTAAAGTTTCAAGGCTTATTAAGAGAAGACCTGTTGCCAATGAGGCATGTGATGCAGGCAGGATAAAAGTTAATGGAAAGACTGCAAAAGCTTCACTTATTGTAAAAATTGGTGATATAATAGAAATTGGTTTTGGAGATAAGCAGGTTAAAGTTGAAGTTTTAAGCATTGAAGAGACATATAAAAAAGATGAAGCAAAAGAGCTTTACAAGGTATTGTGAAAGTTAATGTTATAATTGGACATCTTCCTTCATATATTGTTATATAACTTATGAAGGGAGTTTTTTTATGGAAGACAGAAGAACTGAAGAAAGACAAGGCAAGCAAGTTCATAAGGTTTATCTTAATGCAAGAAGAACTGCTGTATTATCAGGTGTAAGAGATGTATTATCATTTGATGCAAAAGAAGTTTATCTTGAGACAGAACAGGGAATTTTGCTTATAAAAGGTGATGAGCTTCATGTAAACAGGCTTTCGCTTGAAAAGGGCGAGGTAGATGTAGACGGAAGAATAGACAGTTTTGCATATTCTGATAAGGAAGAACCAGCTAAAAAAGCAGCTTCATTTCTTGGGAGGATGTTTCAGTGAGTGAAATAATTCATGGACAGGTTACATTTCTTTTGGTGACGCTGTGTTGTGGAATGGCTCTTATTTTTTGTTATGAAATATTGCGGTTTTTAAGATGGATGTTTAGGCATATGGGAGCAGTTATATGGATAGAGGATATCATATACTGGGCGGTGGCAGCTATACCTGTATTTTACATATTTTTTGTATACAATGATGGTGAAATAAGATGGTATGGTGTTCTTATGCTTGTGATGGGTGCATGGCTGTACGAAAATGGGATAAGCAGACCAATAAGGGCAAGACTTGTAAAGATTTTCGGCAGCCACAAGCCAAATGTCTTAAAGCTGGTTAAAAATAAGTTAAAGAAACATATTAAAAGAAAAGATAAGAACAAAAACCAGCAGAAATGCTAGGGAATTTTATTTCAATAAAGTAAATTTTAATTAAGGATTGAAAAAAGTAGAAATATAGTGTATATTTAATTTGGAAAGGCAGGTGTGTAATATGATTAGGGGAAGACGCAGGGCAACACCAAACCGTAAAAAAAGAATAAGTCGTTTTACTGTATTTGGAATTATTATATTAACTTTAATTATTTGTACTACACTAATTTACAAACGTTCTGAATTGAAAACAGAAGAAAAAGAGTATTCAAAGCAGATTGCAGAGCTGGAAAAAGAAAAAAAAGAGGCTAAAAAGAGAGCAGACGAGCTAAAAGATTACAAAGAATATGTTAAAACAGATGAATACATAGAAGAAGTTGCAAGAGAAAAATTAGGTCTGGTTTATAAAGATGAGATAATATTTGAGCCTGACAGTGATAATTAATATGCCGTTTAATGTGCGGCATATTTTTTTTCATTCACACCTCAGATTTGACAAAATATGCAAAAATATTTTTTTATACTGTGCAGACAAAAATATTTTATGTCAACTGGGACAGAATGGAGGCTCTCTGATGAAACAGATTCAAAAAAGGATTCTTTTACAGGTGGTTTTGGGATTTTTAATGGGACGTGTAAGCCTATTTGGACTTAACCCTATAGGAATTGCATATTTTGCAGCAGGATTTGTAGAAGATGGCGGCATCTTTCCTGTAGCAATCGCAGTTTTTATTGGAATGGTCAGCAGCAACATGAGTATCGAAACTGCTGTATGTGGTGGCATGGTAATGCTTACGTTAATTTTTGCTGCTGATATATTAGGCAAGATAGGAATACATATAAAAATGGGACATGCAGCATGTATATCTTCCCTTGCATCTGCTGCGCTTTGGTCACTGCAACTTTGGCTTATGCCGTATAATAAATACAGACTATGGCTTGCAATATTAAGCAGTGTGCTTATAATTGTATGTACAAGGATATTTTCTGATGGTATGCATTTTTTACTTCACAAAAGCAAGCATAAAAGTTTGGATAATGAAGAATTAATAAGCATTGTAACTATTGCAGTGCTTGCTGCATGGGGATTCCCTAAAGTTGTGATTGCTGGCATTTCTATTCTAGAAGTGATTATATATTTTTTGCTGCTTATGGCAGGTTATAGTTATGGCACAGGGACAGGAGCAGTTGTAGGTGCAGCAGCTGGCATTATTTTTACTTTGTGTGGCAGACAGGCAGAGATAGTTGGGATAATGGCGTTGCTGGGTATTTGCGCTGGTATACTTGGAACACAGGGAAGGTTTTTAATGGTTATAACATTTTTTGTGTCAGCAATATCACTTGACTATATGATTGATGGCACTTTTATGAAAACAGGAGTTATAAAGACGATAGCTTTTGCGTGTATGATTTTTCTGCTTATGCCTTCTTCCGTTATGCAAAAGCTTAGGCGTAGTCAGGAGAATCCCCCCAGTGACAAAAAAGGGGCACAGGACATAATGCGCTACATGCTTGAAGAATTTTCAGATTCATTTCACAAGCTTTCGAGCGTTTTAATGAAACAGACCGAAGATAAATTTCAGATGAGTAATCACGATATTCGTGAAATGATGAAAGAGATGTCTGAAAGAGTTTGTGACAACTGTGAGAACAGTGCAAACTGCATGGGGCAGATGGCTCTTTGTAAGCCAGAGATATTTGGCACGCTTGCGATTGCACAGGAACAAGGCTGTATTGCGCCAGGACAGATGCCATCAGAGTTTATAGATGAATGTATATATCCTGAGAAATTTTTGTCTGCAGCAAATCAAAACTTACATATGACAAAAACTGTTATGGGATTTAAAAATCGAATGGCAGAAAGTAGACGAATTGTCGCAGGGCAGATGAACGAAATTGGCGATATGGTGCGTCATCTTGCAGATAATATACCTCAGATAAAAAATTTTTCTGTAGATATAGAAGCAAAAATTATATCTGGGCTTAAGAAAAAACGAGTTATTGTAGATGATATATTTGCATATGAAAAACAAGATGGCAGACTTCAAATAAGTATGCAGGCAATGACAAGCAAGGGAAGACTTGTCACATCTGCAGAAGTTGCAAGAGTGCTGTCACAAGTACTTGGCAAGACAATATGTCCATCTGAGGAATCAAGGAAAGTTCTTGTTAATAAGATGATGCGATATGTATTTATGGAAGATACACTATTGCATGCAATTACAGGAGTTGCAAAAACTCCAAAAGATGGCGAAAAGATATCTGGTGATACATTTTCATGTGTACATCTTTCAAGTGGTGAGATACTTTTAGCATTGTCTGATGGAATGGGCAGCGGTGATGAAGCAATGGAGGAAAGTCAGACTTTAATAGAGCTGCTTGAACAGATGGCAGATGCAGGGTTTTCACATGAATCAGCTATAAGACTTATTAATTCACTATACATAACAAGAGATGAGGAAGATGGGTATGCAACTGTTGACATAGTTATATTAAATCTCTATAAAGGCGAATGTTGTTTTTTAAAAAATGGTGCTGCTGCAACATATTTAAGGCATAATAAAAATGTGATGATGATAGAGGGACAAACTCTCCCAGTAGGTGTTGTAAGCGAAATGGAATCATATGTAGGAAAGGTTAAAATATCTGACGGAGATTATATTATAATGATGACTGATGGTGTTGCTGATTGTTTTATAGATGGAAATGACGATTTATCAGAATATCTGAAAAAAAGTGAAATGGTTAATCCACAGGAGATAGCGGAATATATACTTAATGAAGCTGTGCGTAGAAATAACGGCAGAGCAGAAGATGACATGACTGTTATAGCTGCTGGCATCTGGGAGCGCAGTGTGGAGGCATACTAAATTGATGAAAAATAGTACTAGAAGAAAAATTAAGAAATTTATTGAAGAAAATAACCTTTTAAGTTATAATGATAAAATTGTTGTAGGGGTGTCTGGAGGGGCAGATTCTGTGTTTTTGTTTCTTGTGCTTGCAGAATTTGCCAGTGAATATGCGCTAAGTCTGTGTGCGGTGCATGTAAACCATGGAATAAGAGGTAAAGAGGCTTTAAGAGATGAAGAGTTTACAGTGTCATTTGTAGAAAAAGCAGGCTATAGCTGTTATGTGTTTCATAAAGATATACCTGCACTTGCTAGAAGTTTAAAACTTACAGAAGAAGAAGCTGGACGAAAGTACAGGTATGAATGCTTTGAAAATGTAAGGAAAGAGCTTGGATATAATAAAATAGCAGTAGCACATCACAAGAATGACCAAGCTGAAACTGTGTTATTTCAAATGATAAGAGGCAGTGGAATAAAAGGACTTGGCGGAATGAAACCTTGCAATGGAAATATTATAAGACCACTTTTAAATATAAGCCACAGTGAAATAGAAGAAGCACTTAAAGCACAAGGAGAGGTTTACTGCATAGATGCTACTAATGCAGACAATGGATATGCAAGAAATTGTATACGCAATAATATACTGCCCTATATAGCAAAAAACATACAGCCAGCAGTTGTAGAAAGACTCGTGTCTACATCTTCTCAACTTAGAGATATATATGAATATATTGAAAAACAGGCTAAAAAGTTGTATAAAGATATTGTTACAGAGACAGAAACTGCTTGTTATACAGAGGCAGATTTGCTTTTAAAGACAGATAAGGTTTTACAAAGAGAAATATTTATGTATATGATAGAATATATGGCAGGCAAACGCAAAGACATAACTTCAAAGCATATAGAGATGCTTATCCAACTTCTTGACAAAGAGACAGGCAAAAGAGTATATCTTCCATATACTTTATGTGCAGGAAAAGACTACGGCAAAATATGGATTAAAAGAGCAAAAGATATAACAATAAACAATAATTCTTTAGCAACAATAGAGATAGAAGTTCCAGGAAAAGTAGAACTTGAATATAATAATGGGGAAAGGCATATTATTTTATTTAAAAGAGAATATAAATTTTCAGATATTATTAAAAAAAATAACTGTACTAAATGCTTTGACTATGATAAAATAAAGTTTATGCCACAGTTTAGGCATCCAGAAAATGGTGATTATATGTGGTTGCGTACTGATGGTTTTAAGAAAAAACTTAGTCGTATACTTATAGACAGTAAAGTACCAGTAAATGAACGCAGCAGTTTATGGGTTCTTGCGGAAGGCAGTCATATACTCTGGATTCCTGCTATGGGACGGTGTAGTGCATATTATTATGTAACAGATGTTACTAAGGAAATTTTATATGCCAATATAAGTATAGAAGGGGAGAAAAGTTGAGATGAGCGAAATAATACATGAGATGATTACAGAAAAACAAATAACAGAAAGAATATTACAGATAGCATCACAAATTAATAAGGATTATAAGGGCAAAGAAGTGCATTTAATCTGCATTTTGAAGGGAAGTGTTTTCTTTTGTTGTGAACTTGCAAAAAGACTAGAAGTGCCTGTTACTATAGATTTTATGGCTGTATCTAGCTATGGAAATAGTACAGAGTCTTCGGGCAGGCTGTCTGTAACAAAAGATTTGAATGAACCTATAGATGGCTGTCATTGCATAATTATTGAAGATATAATAGATACAGGTTCTACTTTAAGCCTTACAAAGAAGATGCTGTTTGCAAGAGGTCCTGCAAGTCTTAAAATTTGTGCATTACTTGATAAACCTGATAGAAGAAAGACAGAAATAGAGGCAGAATATACAGGCTTTATAGTGCCTGATAAGTTTGTGGTAGGATATGGGCTTGATTATGCGCAAAAGTACCGCAATCTTCCATACATAGGGGAATTGGAGTTTGTAGATGAGTAATTATAGTGAAGGAGCAGATTATTAATGAAGAAACAGATGAAAACAGCCGGAATAGGATTTTATATTCTTATACTTGGAATAATTTTTATCGCAGTATATGTGTCAGGTGCATTAAATAATACTTATTCTAGCTCATATAATATCAATACGTTTAAAAAGGATTTAGATGCTGGCAATATTGATTCAGTGGAAATACTGCCTAATCAAGAAATTCCTACAGGTGAAGTAAGTGTTACATTGTCAGGAGGCAGTTCAGTAAATTTTTATGTATCTGATATAAAAGAGATAGAAAAACTTCTTGAGAATGACAGTAAGCTTTCAGGAAATTATAAAATGCATGATATTCAAAAAACATCATGGATTATTACAACACTGCTGCCATATGGTCTTGGTATAATTGTAATATTTTTCTTATTCTCATTTTTGTCGGCACAGTCAGCAGGTGGTGGCGGAGGCAATGCTAAGATGTTGAATTTTGGCAAAAGCCGTGCACAGCGCATAGACCCAAATGACCAAAATGCTAAGACATTTGGTGATGTTGCAGGACTTAAAGAAGAAAAAGAAGAGCTTGAAGAGATAGTGGATTTTCTTGCCAATCCAAATAAATATACAGGTGTTGGTGCACGTATTCCCAAGGGCATAATACTCGTAGGCCCTCCAGGCACAGGTAAAACTCTTCTTGCAAAGGCTGTAGCTGGCGAAGCAGGTGTGCCATTTTTCAGTTTGTCGGGTTCAGATTTTGTGGAAATGTTCGTGGGTGTTGGTGCTTCACGTGTAAGAGATTTATTTGCAGAAGCAAAGAGAAGTGCACCATGTATAATTTTTATTGATGAAATTGATGCAGTAGCACGTAAACGTGGCTCAGGTCTTGGAGGAGGACATGATGAGCGTGAGCAGACACTTAACCAGATGCTTGTTGAGATGGATGGCTTTGGAATTAATGAAGGCATAATAGTTATGGCGGCTACAAACCGTGTGGATATACTTGACCCTGCAATACTTCGTCCAGGGCGTTTTGACAGGCGTGTTACAGTAGGACGTCCTGATGTGAGAGGACGCAAAGAAATACTTGATGTACACGCTAAAAACAAGCCTCTTGGCGATGATGTAGACCTTAAAGCAGTTGCACAGACAACAGTAGGTTTTACGGGAGCAGACCTTGAAAACTTGCTTAATGAAGCTGCTATTGTGTGTGCAAGGAGAGGTCATAAATTTATAGAGCAGGAAGACATAAGCAAGTCATTTATAAAAGTTGGTATAGGTAAGGAAAAGAGAAGTAAAATTATCTCTGAAAAAGATCAAAAGATTACAGCATACCATGAAGCAGGTCATGCAATACTTTTCCATCTGCTGCCTGATGTTGGACCTGTTCATATGGTATCTATTATACCTACAGGCTCAGGGGCAGCAGGATATACAATGCCGCTGCCTGAACAAGATGAAATGTTTATGACAAAAGGAAAGATGCTTCAAGATATTATTGTAAGCCTTGGCGGACGTATTGCAGAGTCTATAATATTTGACGACATTACAACAGGTGCTTCACAGGATATTAAACAAGCTACTAATACTGCTAAAGCAATGGTCACAAAGTATGGCTTTTCTGAAAATGTGGGTATGATAAACTACGCTGATGAAGATGAGGTATTTATAGGGCGTGATTTTGGACACACAAGCAGAGGCTATAGTGAGGACGTTGCAAAGAAAATAGATAATGAAGTAAAGCGTATTATGGATGAGTGTTATAGCAAAGCAAAGAGTATACTTGAAGAGCATATAGAAATTCTTCATACATGTGCAAAACTGCTTCTTGAAAAAG
>DESG01000035.1:0-67654 GCA_002361175.1 Lachnoclostridium sp. UBA3320
GGACAGTTAAAAGTTCTCTATTAATTAAATACAAAAAAAGATAATATTTCAGACAAAGATGTGTTATACTTTAAGCATCCAAATTAAAAATACACACGCCGAAATAAAATCAGGCATCTTATTTAATAAAAGGATTTCGCTTAAATGCAATTATTAGAAACAAGAAAAACATTTTTAATAGAGAGGAGAATGCAAGACGCAGGGATTGCTATTTTATTATGAAACAACTTTTTTTATTGGAAGATGATTTAAGTTTGATTAATGGGCTTTCTTTTGCTATAAAAAAGCAGGGATATGAAATTGTGATTGCTCGTACTACATTGGAAGCAGACGCACTGTGGACAAATGGAAAATATGATTTAGTTATTTTAGATGTATCGCTTCCCGATGGTTCAGGTTTTGATTTTTGCAAAAAAATACGCCAGACTTCAAAAGTGCCTATTATGTTTCTTACGGCTGCTGATGAAGAAACAGATATTATTATGGGACTTGATATTGGCGGAGATGATTATATTACAAAGCCTTTTAAATTAGCTGTGCTTATGTCAAGAATTAATGCCCTGCTTAGAAGAAGTGAAAACTTCAATACTAATACAACAGAATTGAATTCAAATGGCATAAATATTATGTTGTTGAAAGGCGAGGTCTATAAAAAAGGTAAACTCATTGAGTTGACGGCAAGTGAATATAAGCTGTTGTGCCTGTTTATGGAAAATCCTGACCGTATTCTTTCATCAGAGCAGATTCTTAGCAAACTGTGGGATTGTAACGAAAATTATATAGACAACAATTCCCTTACAGTCTATATTCGCAGGCTTCGTACAAAGATTGAGGATAATCCTGGAGAGCCAAAACGTATTGTAACTGTCCGTGGCATGGGCTATAAATGGAGTACTATAGATTGAGGTGTAATATGAGAGTATTAGCAAATAAAAAAATTAAGTTGCTCTTTGAAAATATTCTAATATGCATTTTAACTTTTGCAATAATTATAGTATTATTAGCAGGTTTTAAAGTTAAAAATGCAGTGATTTACATAGTGATTTGTTTTGTATTTATGAGTGCTATTATAATAGCACTCTGTTATAGATATTTTAAAGAACAGGATAAAATCATGGAAAGTGCCATATCGCAGATTACAGAATATATATCTGGCAATAAAGATATTATGATTGAATGTAATGAAGAGGGAGAATTTTATAGATTATTTCATGAAGTAAATTCTTTGGTTGATATTTTAAATGCTCATGCCGAAAATGAAAAAAATGCAAAGAAATTTTTGAAAAATACCATATCGAACATGTCTCACCAGTTAAAGACGCCTCTTGCAGCTCTTAATATTTATATTGGGCTTATACAAGACGAAGCAAAAGAACTTCCAACTATACAAGAATTTAGCCAACTGTCCGAGCATGAACTTGACAGAATAGAAATACTGGTGCAGAATCTTTTAAAAATCACAAAATTAGACGCAGGCACGATTGTGTTAGAAAAATCTTTAGAAAATGTGTCAGAGCTTGCAAAAAGTGTGAAAAAGCATTTTTTGTTTAGAGCTAAACAGGAGGGAAAAGAAATCTGTTTATCAGGAAGTGAAGAAATTACATTCTTATGTGACCGCAATTGGATTATTGAAGCAATAAGCAATCTTGTAAAAAATGCGCTCGACCATACTAAAAAAGGAGATAGTATACGTATGGAATGGCGAATGTTTGCTTCTATTATCCAAATTAGTATAAAGGATAATGGCAGCGGTATACATCCAGAAGATTTATATCATATTTTCAAGCGATTTTATCGCAGTCGCTATTCTAAAGATACACAGGGTCTTGGTCTTGGATTGTCACTGACAAAGGCGATTGTAGAGGAACACAATGGAACGATTGAAGTAGACAGTACACTAGGCGTTGAGACTTCTTTTATAATGAACTTTCCTACAAAATTGTAGGAAAATTGTAATATTGTTGTAGGATTTCTTTGTTATATTATCCTCATGGTTAAAAAAATTTACCATGAATATAAAGCTATCAAAACAGAAAGAGGTGTTTACACAATGAACTTATTAGAAGTCAGTGATATTAGTAAGATTTATGGAAGTGGTGAAACTGCCGTAAGAGCATTAAAGAAAGTCAGCTTTTCCATTCCAAAAGGCGAGTATACAGCTATTGTCGGCGAATCTGGCTCTGGAAAAAGTACGCTCCTTAATATGATAGGTGCACTTGATACTCCTACATCTGGAAAGGTAATTATTGGCGGCAAAGAAATTTTTTCAATGAACGACCGCAGACTTACTATTTTTAGACGGAGAAATATTGGTTTTATCTTTCAGGCATCTAATCTTATTCCTGAACTGACTGTTGAGCAAAACATCATTTTTCCGATGTTGCTTGATTATCAAAAACCCGATAAAAAGTATCTGGAAGAACTGCTTACGGTTCTTAATTTAAAAGAGAGACGTAATCATCTGCCAAACCAATTATCGGGTGGACAGCAGCAGCGTGTAGCAATCGGGCGTGCCCTTATTACACGTCCATCTTTAATTCTAGCCGATGAGCCTACAGGAAACCTTGATTCACAAAATAGCAGCGAGGTAATTACTCTGTTAAAAGAAGCGTCAAAGCAGTATGAGCAAACTATTATTATGATTACTCATAATAGAAGCATTGCACAAAGTGCAGACAGGGTTTTAAATGTATCAGATGGGGTTTTGACTGATTTAGGGAGGTGTCTGGAATGAAAAGTTATCTTAGTCTTGTACCAATCTCTGCACGAATTCATAAACGCCAAAGCCGCATGACACGTATCTGTATTATGCTTGCAGTATTTTTAGTTACATCTATTTTTTCTATGGCTGAGATGTGGATTAGGGCAGAACAGACGGTTATGATAAAAAAGCATGGAAATTATCATATTATACTTCAAGATGTGCAAGGTGATACAGCAGAACAGATAAGGAATCGTTTAGATGTTGCAGTTTCCTCTGAATATATTGAAATTAATAAAGATGTAGAAAAAGATTACTATATAAATGATAAAAGTGTGGTTTTATATGGCGTTGAAGAAGCATACCTTAAAGATATTATGAATTATCCTATTGAAGGCTCTTATCCTCAAAATGACAAAGAAATCGCTCTTAGTATGGATGCAAAAGAACTTTTTGGGATTAATGTAGGTGACAATATTACCATAAATACACCTTCAGGGAATTTTGATTTTACTATATCAGCTTTTTATACAGATGATTCAGAATTTAACCAGATAATTGACGGAAGCTGTGCATATATGGGACTTTCTACATTACAGACAATCGCAGGTGCTAATAGTGAAAGCATAAATCCTAAATATTATATACAATTTTTGAATACTAAAAGTCTTGGCAAAACTATTGCATCTATAAAGGAGCAATACGAGCTTGAGGATAAAAATGTAGATGAAAATACTGCTATTTTGGGACTTACAGGAGCAAGTAGCAATCAAACTGTGAGAAATATATATCCACTGGCTATTGTCTGCTTTTTGCTAATATTAATTTCAGGTATCTTTATGATTTCAAGCTGTATGAATAGCAATGTTGCACAAAGAACAAGTTTCTTTGGAATGATGAGGTGCATTGGCGCAAGCAAGGAGCAAATTACACGTTTTGTAAGAATGGAGGCATTTAATTGGTGCAAAAGCGCTATTCCTGCTGGCTGTATAGCTGGTATGGTATTGTGTTGGCTTTTATGTGCAATTCTTCGTTTTCTTGTTAAAGGTGAATGGGTGGATATGCCACTTTTTGGAGTAAGTGTAAGTGGTATTGTCTGTGGAGTGGCAGTTGGTCTTATTACTGTGCTTATTGCTGCATATTCTCCCGCAAAGCAAGCATCGAAAGTTTCTCCTATAGCAGCAATATCTGGCAATACAGAGACATCAAAAAAGATTCGTCATGCAGCAAATACCAGATTATTTAAAATAGAAACTTCATTAGGAATTAATCATGCTATATCAGCTAAGAAGAATTTATTATTTATAACAGGCTCATTTGCACTTACAATTATTTTATTCTTGGTTTTTTCAGCTTTCCTTGAAATTGTGCGTAATCTACTTCCTTCAGAAAGTAACTTTTCGCCAGATATTGCGATTGTAAGTAATGAGAGTATCAATTCTTTAGATAAAAATCTTGTGACACAAATCTCTGAAATGCAGAGTGTAAAAAATGTATTTGGCACAATGCAGGAAATAGGTGTTACAGTTGAAGTTAATGGACAAGAAGAGGTTATTGATTTAGTATCATACGATGACTATATGTTTGAAGAAACTAAAGAATCAGTAGCAAGCGGAGACCTGTCAAAAGTTTATGGTGACTCTAATTATGCACTTACAATTTTTAGTGATGACAGTAAATTTGATGTAGGTGATATAGTAAAAATCGGCGATAACGAGATTGAAATTTCCTGTGTTGCATCATTTGGAATTGGAAGTGTCAGCGGAGGTGCAGTTATTATTTGCTCTGAAGAAACTTTTATGCGTCTGACAGGAGAAAGTGGATATATGATGATAAATGTAATACTTCAAAAAGACGCATCTGAGGTAGATGTAAATAAAATTCAAAGTTTAGCAGGCGATGATTTATTTACAGACCGCAGAGAAGAAGATAAGGTTGTATACGGCAGTTATTGGGTAGTACGAGTTGCTGCATATGGTTTTATCGGCATTATTGCCTTTATTACAGTGCTAAATATTATGAATAACATTTCCATGGGGGTATCTGCAAGAATAAAACAATATGGCGCAATGCGAGCAGTTGGCATGGAAAGTAGACAAGTGACAAAGATGATAATAGGCGAATCTGCCACCTATACTTTGTGCGGCACTATTGTAGGAATTGTTATAGGGCTTTTACTGCACTATTTAATTTATCTTAAACTAATTGCTACGCATTTTGGAGGAGCATGGAAAATTCCAATTCCAATAATCGCAATTATTTTACTTTTGGTATCTGTATCATGTGCAATAGCGGTATATGCTCCTGCTAAGCGCATACGCAATATGTCAATTACTGCAACAATTAATGAATTGTAAATAAATATAAGATATGCTAATTATAAGCATACAGAAAAGGTTATCTTCTACTGCGAATAGGAGATAGCCTTTTAATAAGTTGTTTTTAACTGATTATATGTTTTCAATTGTACAACCGTTGGATAAGCCATATCCTTTAGATAGTGTAACTTTACCTGTTATATTCCGCTTTCAAAGGAGCTATAACCTCTGGATTTTGTCTTACCCAAGCCATAGCACAGCTGCATAGAACTATAGTTAAGTGGTCATCTATAAACCCTTTATTTCCATTTTCTTTTAGAATTTCAATTAAACTTTCTGCGGTTTTTAAATCTTTGCTGTTAAATCCATTACCTAATTGGAGATATTGTAAAAAAACATCCAACATTTTTTCAAAATCCCCATCCCAATTAATACAGCCATTGTCCAAAAATTCACGTTGCACTCTCCCAGCTATTCTGATAATTTCACCTTGTGCTGTTTGCGCTTTTCCATATGGTGGAACAAGATATTCCCAAAGCATTTGAAATGCCTTATCTTCGTCCCCTTCTAGGACATTGATAGGTGAAATACCGTCATGAATAGATTTTTCTGTAGATTTTGTATTATTTTTAGTCATTTTAATCTCTCTCAAAAACTTTGATTTATTATTTGGTTATTTTAGAGGAAGTATAGCATAAAACTTCCACTTTTTCAATCAATCTTTTGGACAAATTTTTTCGCTACAGCAACTTCTACATTAGGTGATGTTGTTTTTCCAATATATAATAATTTACACATATGTACGGCAACCTATATGTGAGGTAATCATTTGAGCAAAGTTATACATTAAAACAACTTAAAGAAGAGCAACAAATAGTAATGAAAGTTTAACAATAAATTATCCAAACTCCTTATTGATTTTTTGTTATTTTCTGCATATAATAAGAGCAGAAGAATGCATTGGAGGTGTTTATTATGGCAATTACAGCAGGTCTTTTGCAAAGTTTAGTTCCTATTTCACAGTTTAACAAAGGTCAGGCAGCGAAGATATTTGATAGACTTCACTCTGAAAGAGAATTAATTGTTTTAAAGAACAATCAGCCTTCTGCAATTATTTTGTCTCCTGAAGAATATACAAGACTGACAGAAATTGAGGAGGATTATTACCTTTTATTAGAAGCAAATAAGCGAATGGAAGATAATGGAAATAATAAAACTGTTTTATTTGATTCTGTAATGAGTAATTTAGGAATCAGTGAAGATGAACTTTTAGATACAAAGGATGTTGATATCGAATGACATGGAGTATTGAATTTTTAGAAGAAGCAGAAAAGGACATGAGAAAACTCGATCATTCAGCTCAGATCCAAGTATTAAAAGGGTAGTAAAAGTGGGACAAATCTTACGAATCTTATGAAAATTAAATTCAGAGATTTAGGCATTCGAGTTGTTTATAAGGTCGAGCGAGTAGATGAAGTTATGAAGATTATCGTTGTTTCTGCCAGAACTGATGGGCAGATTTATAAGGAAGCAGTAAAAAGAAGAGAAAAGCATGATTTATAACAGAATATGGAATGAAGCTTTTGAAAACAAGGAACAGGAGGTTAATTTAATACCAAAATAATAGCGTAAAGGCGCATGGAACAGTAAATTGTAAACCATGCGTTTTTTGTGCATAATTGGAAAAAATAAATTAGTAGACAGTTTTGCTTGCTTTTGCTATACTTATCTTTGAGAAATAAATTTATGGGGATAGTTAAGTGGAAAAAGAAGATTTTAATATATATTCTGATTTTGCATATGTCTATGACAGCTTTATGGACAATATTCCATATCAGAGCTGGTATGATTATTTACATGGGCTTCTTATGGATTACAATATAAATAATGGCATAGTAGTTGACCTTGCCTGTGGTACAGGTACAATAACTGCTATGCTTGCGGCAGATGGGTATGATATGATAGGTATTGATTTATCATATGAGATGCTTAATATAGCAAGAGGTAAATGTCCTGACAATGTACTTTTTTTACATCAAGATATCAGGGAACTTGATTTATATGGTACAGCTTCGGCTATGGTCTGTATTTGTGATGGCATTAACTATATGCTTGACGAAGAAAGTTTGTACCAAGTATTTGATAAAGTATATACTTTTCTTGACGATGGTGGTGTATTTATATTTGATATGAAGACAAGGCATTTCTATGAAAATATACTTGGAAACCAAACTATTGCAGATAACAGAGAAAATTCAAGCCTTATATGGGAAAATGAGTTTGATAAAACCACAGGCATCAATGAATACTTTATTACTATTTATAACCTTTACTCTAAAGAGCTGGGGCTGTTTGAAAGGTTTGAAGAGTTTCACAGACAGAGAGCTTATCCAGTGGAAAAGATAAAGGAACTTGCTGCTAAGGCAGGGCTTGAGACAGTTGCGGTATATAATGCATTTACAAAAGAAGAGCCTTTAGATAATAGTGAGAGAATTTATTATATTATGAGAAAGCGGAGGATGGCTTAAATGGATGGTGATTATATTGTAAGGGCATCGGCAGCAGGGCATACGTTGCGTGCTTTTGCAATTACAAGCAGAGATATTGTTGAAGAGGCAAGGCGTATACATGATACAAGCCCAGTTGCAACGGCTGCTTTAGGGAGGCTTCTTACAGCAGGAAGTATGATGGGCAGTATGATGAAAGGGGAGCGAGATATTCTTACTCTGCAAATAGATTGTAAAGGTCCTATAGGAGGCATAACTGTTACAGCAGATTCTAATGCAAATGTAAAAGGATATGTAAATCATCCTGATGTAATATTGCCTCCTAATGCACGAGGTAAGCTTGATGTGGCGGGTGCACTGGGGCCTGGCTTTTTAAATGTGATTAGAGATATCGGTATGAAAGAGCCGTATAATGGGCAGATAGAACTTGTTTCAGGAGAAATTGCCGAGGATTTGACATATTATTATGTTACATCTGAACAAGTACCTTCAGCGGTTGGACTTGGTGTTCTTATGGATAAAGATAATTTTGTTAAACAGGCAGGAGGCTTTATAATACAAGTTATGCCAGATGCAGATGATGAGATTATAGACAGACTTGAAGAATCAATTAGTAATATACATTCTGTAACAGATTTACTTGAAGATGGCATGAGTCCAGAGGATATACTAGAATTTATTATGAAAGGCACTGATTTAGAAATATTGGAAAAAATACCAGCCAGATATCACTGTAATTGCTCAAAAGCAAGGGTATCAAGAGCAATCGCAAGCTTAGGAAGAAATGACATACAGGAGATGATAGATGAGGGTGTTCCTGTGGAAGTAAAGTGCCATTTCTGCAATTTAAACTATATTTTTAACGTGGAGGAACTGGAAAGATTAATCAGGTAAGGAGTTGAGTAGTGGAATGCCGAAAAGATACAAGAGACTAATATATGCATTTATTACCACAATTTTAATTCTGGTCTTTGGCGTACGCTTTAATAATGGAAACAAAGCACATGCAGAAGCGGTAGGAGTTGTTAATGTGAGTGGATATCTAAATGTACGACAGGGACCAGGAATATCATATGCGTTGTTAAAATCGGGTGGAACAGGCGTTACACTGACAAATGGGCAGAAAGTGTCAATTACTGCAAAGGCGGGAGACTGGTATCATATTAGTTTCAAACTTAATGGCAGTAATCATAAAGGCTATGTAAAAGGTTCTTATATTAAAGTGCAGGGCAGAAGCGTGTGTACGGAGGTTACTGCTTCTATAGTTGACACAGATTTAATGCTTATGAAAAAAGCTTCGGCAACTGGTGCATGTGTAAAAGCTGGTGAAGAAGATATAATTATGCCAACTGGTTCTGAAGTTACACTTATAGATGAAACTACAAAGAAAAAACAGAAGTGGTATTATATATCATTTGATTATCAAGATGAAACATACGAAGGTTATGTAAAAGCTGAAAGTCTTAATATTTCATATGGGAAGGGTATTCCTGGAATATGGAAAGGAAGTGCAAAGACACCACTTTATAAGGACGCTGGCAAAAGCACAGTTGTAGAAAGTGCAGGTAAAAAAGTAAATATAGGTGTTAATAAACAGTTTAATATAATAAATGAAAGTACGGTTGCTAAAAACAAATATTTTTATATTAAAGTACGTGCTAAAAATAAAACTGTATATGGCTATGTACCAGCTATTTCTACTAGGTTTCAAATAGTTCAGACAGAACAAGCTTCTCCTGCTGAGGTGACAGAAAATCCATCTGTAACAGAGACTCCAGCAGATGAAACAAACCAACCAGATGAAACAGTAGCTCCAGATGCAACAGCAACTCCTGAAGTTACACCTACACCATCTAAGTCCCCATCTGATACGCCAGAACCAACAAGCACAGTACCACTTACTAGTGATGAATTTAAAAAGGAGCTTCAAGATGAGGGATTCCCTGAAAGTTATATTAAACCACTTATGCTGCTGCATGAAAAATATCCACGCTGGAAATTTAAAGTATTTGATACAGGCCTTAATTGGGCAACAGTTATTAAAAATGAATCTGTAGTAGGAGTTAATTTATTAAGTGTTAATAAGTCATATGACTGGAAGTCAACAGAAGAGGGTGCATATGACTGGAAGACGGATAAATACATACCTCATGATGGCAGCACATGGGTAGCAGCTTCAGAAAAGGCTGTAAAATACTATATGGACCCAAGAAATTTCTTAGATGAAAGAGGAATATTTCAGTTTGAAAGTCTTGAATACCACAGTGACACACAGACACAAGATGGAGTGGAGAAAATTTTAAGTAACACTCCTATGCATGATAAGACATTTTCATATAATGGCGGCAAATCTGAGATAAAGTATTCAGAGGCATTTATAAAAGCAGCAGAATCTTCTGGTGTAAGTCCTTACCATCTTGCCTCACGTGTAAAACAGGAAGTTGTTGTAAGTTCTACACTTATGAGTACTTCTGTATCTGGAACTGTGTCAGGTTATGAAGGAATTTATAACTTTTATAATATAGGGGCGTATAGTAGCACTGAGGCTGGCGGCGCAATCGCTAATGGTCTTAAATGGGCAAGCACTGGTGATACCTATAACCGTCCATGGAATGACAGATATAAGTCAATAACTGGCGGAGCAGAGTATATAGGCAAGAATTATATTAATGTTGGGCAGAATACACTTTATCTTGAAAAATTTAATGTGACATCTACAAACAGGTATGACCACCAGTATATGACTAATATTGAAGCACCAAATAGCGAAGCAACGAAAACTGTTTCAGCATATGGTGTGATTGATAAGGATATGTCTATTATATTTTCCATACCTGTCTATAACAATATGCCTGATAAGCCATGTGAAGTACCATCAGGAGGACAAAACCCTAATAATTATTTAAAAACATTGTCTGTTAAAAATCATAAATTTAATTCACCATTTGTACTAGGTGATGACGGAAGTAAAACATATAAAGTTTCAGTAGATAAAGATGTTGACAGTATAAAAATATCTGCAACAACAGTTAGTTCATCTGCGACACTTTCAGGAACAGGCAATAAAGAGCTTTCAGAGGGTGTCAATACATTTACGATTAATGTTACTTCTGAAAGTGGGGACGTTAGAAAATATACAATAGAAGTGACTAGAGAATAATAATGTTATATATATATTTAAAAAAACGAATACATATTTTTATAATTGTACTATTGCTGTCTGTATGTATGTCAGATAGCAAAAGTGCACAAGCAGCAAGTGCATCTGTTTCGGTGACAGTAAAAGATAATGACGTTGTAAAGGGTGATGCTGTGTATGTTATAATAACAGTGGATTCTTCTGACGAAATCGGCGGTTTTAAAGGGTATTTTAGTTACGACAACAGTGTTTTGCGATATGTCACAGGCGGCAGTGTTATAAGCGGCAATGATGATGAATTTCTTGTATCTGATACAGATAGAGAAACTGGAACACATAAGATAAAATATGTAGTTAAATTTATTGCAAGAGCAGCTGGCAATACAACTATTAAATTAAAAAATCCTTATGCTGTATATAGCTATGATGACAATCAGACAGAGATGTCAGTTTCTTATATTCCTTTAAATATTGTTGTTAGAAAAAAAGAGCAGATGCAGACTAAAAAGCCTGTAGTAACACAAGCACCTGTAGTAACAGAAGCACCAACTATTACAAACAAGCCTGAAGAGACAAAAGAACCAGTTGAGACAAAGAAGCCTCCTACTAAAGCTAATAACTCTAATAATTCTAATGATATAAAGGCATCTTTAAAAAATGGTGAAATTGTGCTTAGCACAAAAGAAAAGTATACTGTTACAGAACTTACTGATAAAACACTGCTGCCGGAAGGTTTTGGCGAAACAGCCATAAAGATAGGTGATAAGCTTATTACAGCATATGTTTTAGAAAATAGCACAGACCACAAGTTTATGCTTATATATTGTAAAAAAGGAGACCATAAACCAGAGTTTTATCTGTATGATAAAGAAGAAATGGAACTTATGCCATATGAAAAAGTGCAGGCATGGTACAGGGGAAACAGTGGTAATTCTGTCGTTATAAAAGATGCAGACAATAATATTGAAGTGCAGAAATTTAAATACATACTTGCGATTGTCATAATAATATGCCTATTGCTTGTAATAATAACTATATCTGTTTATATGCATTTTAAAGGAATGAGTAAAGATGATTTAACAGAAATTTTAAAATAAACAGAGAAATAGAATGGAGGACAAAAACGCATGCAGAGACGTTTCACAAAAAACGCAGAAAAGGCTTTAGATTATGCGAAGAAGTCAGCAAAGTCATTAGGGCATAACTATGTTGGAACAGAGCATATTTTACTAGGACTATTAAAATCAAAAGGAGTTGCAGCAGAGGTACTTGAGGAAAATGGGGTAACTACTGACCTTATCAGACCACTTATGGAAGATTTTATGTCAGGCGGCAAAGTGGTAATAACAGATAATGAGGCAGAGTTTACACCAAAAGCAAGGAGTGTTATAGACAGAAGTATTGGCGAGGCAGAGAGACTTGGTTCATCTTCAGCAGGGTCAGAACACCTTCTTATTGCTGTTTTAAAAGAAAATGATGGCATGGCATTGCGTCTTTTAAATACAAAAGGAATAAATATACAAAAGATTTATATTGATGTATTAACTGCTACGGGGCAAGATGCCACAAGTGCTAAAAATGAGTATATGATGCAGCGCAGCAGGAGAAATGGCAAGTCTTTAACACCAGTGCTTGACCAGTACAGCAGAGATTTGACAGAGTATGCAAGAGAAGGTAAACTTGACCCTGTAATAGGCAGAGATGCAGAGATAAGGAGGCTTGTTGAGATACTTAGCAGGCGCACAAAGAATAATCCATGTCTTGTAGGCGAGCCAGGAGTTGGCAAAACTGCTGTTGTGGAAGGACTTGCACAAGATATAGCTGCTGGCAATATACCAGAAATTATACAGGATAAAAGAGTACTTACACTTGATTTATCAGGTATGGTGGCTGGCTCTAAGTATCGTGGTGAATTTGAAGAACGTATAAAACGTGCCATAAAGGAAGTTACCCAATCAGGTAATGTACTGCTATTTATAGATGAAATTCATACAATTATCGGTGCAGGTGGTGCAGAAGGTGCACTGGATGCCGCCAATATATTAAAACCTTCTCTAGCACGTGGAGAATTACAGCTTATAGGTGCAACAACAAGAGATGAATACCGCAAGTATATCGAGAAAGACGCTGCCCTTGAAAGGCGTTTTCAGCCAGTAGATGTAGAAGAACCTGACGAAGATGAAACGATAGCTATATTAATGGGGCTGCGTGAACGCTACGAAAGACATCACAATGTGGAGATAACAAACAATGCTATAATAGATGCAGTAAAGATGTCTGAACGCTATGTCAATGACAGATTTCTTCCAGATAAGGCTATTGATACGATAGATGAAGCAGCAGCAAGAGCAGGACTTAAAAGATATATCCCTTCTCCTGAACTTAAAAGCCTTGAAGAAGATCAAATTGCACTTGATAAGGAAAAAGAGGATGCTATAAGAAATGAAAATTATACTCTTGCAGGAAAATTAAAACGCAAACAGGAAGATAATGCAGTACGTATTAAAGAAATTCGCCAAAATATGGAAGATAAACGTCTAAACACTTCTGTAAAAGTTACAGGAGATGATGTGGCAGATGTAATTGCTGGTTGGACAAAGATTCCTGTACAGAAACTTAAAGAAGAAGAAACGGAGCGTTTAAGAAAGCTTGAAGAGATACTTCATAAACGTGTAGTTGGACAAGAAGAGGCGGTTAGTGCAGTTTCTAAGGCAGTCAGACGTGGAAGAGCAGGACTAAAAGACCCTGCACGCCCTATAGGCTCGTTCTTATTCTTAGGCCCTACAGGTGTTGGTAAGACAGAACTTTCCAAAGCACTTGCAGAAGCTGTTTTTGGCAAAGAAAATGAAATAATCAGGGTTGATATGTCTGAATATATGGAAAAGCACAGTGTATCTAAGATGATTGGTTCACCTCCTGGATATGTAGGTTATGAAGATGGAGGGCAGCTTAGCGAAAAAGTAAGAAGACATCCATACTCAGTAATTCTCTTTGATGAGATAGAAAAAGCACATTCAGATGTTTTTAATATACTTTTGCAAATACTTGAAGATGGACATGTAACTGATGCACATGGAAGAAAAGTTAGTTTTAAGAATACAATTATCATAATGACATCTAATGCAGGAGCACAACAGATAGTTGCGCCTAAACATTTGGGCTTTGGTGTAAATGATGATGAAGAGGCAGACTACAAGAAGATGAAATCAGGCGTTATGGAAGAAGTAAAGCGTATATTTAAACCTGAATTTATAAACAGGATTGATGAAGTTCTTGTTTTTAGAGTACTTAATAAGGATAATATTAAGGAAATAGTCCATATACTTCTTAATGGATTTGGCAAGAGGATTAAAGAACAGATGGGATTAGAACTTGAAGTAAAAGATGCAGCAATAAACCATATAGCTGAAAGCGGGTTTGATAAAACGTATGGCGCAAGACCAATAAGACGTGCAATTCAGACAAAAATAGAAGATGAAATGGCTGACAGGCTTCTTTCTGGTGAGATAAAATATGGAGATAAAGTAATTGTGGATTATGACGGCGATAACAAGTTAAGCTTTGCAATTTTATAAAAAAGTAACAAAAAATTGTGATTTTCATCAGAAAATAGTAGAAAAAATATACAAAATATGTTATTCTGTATATATAAGAAGTATTTATATTATACAAAAATTACTTATTACACTACTTAATAATATACAAGGAGGGGAAGAAATGGCTGTAATAGAGGAATTAATCCGTAAAGAGGCTGATGGTACATTAAGTTTTGGCAACTTTGAACTTGATGCCAAAAAGAAACTGTCTGATTTTGAATTTGAAGGTGACTTATACAAGGTTAAAACTTTCAAGGAAATTACAAAACTTGAAAAAAATGGTATGTTTGTATATGAGTCCGTACCAGGAACGGTTGTTTCCCATATGAAAGCAGACAGTGCAGAGATTAAATTTTCTGTTGAAGGTATGGAGGATGCCTCTGTAACCCTTGAACTTGAACCTGAGAAAGAATATGAGGTTTATATCAAGGGCATTAATGCAGGCAAAATGAAAACGAACCTTGGAGGGAAACTTGTGCTAAGTATTGAGCTTGACCCAGGCAAGGCAGAAGATATCAGAGTGGTAAGGTTATAATATGGCAAACGCAAAGAAAAAATCAGTTTTCTTTTGCAGTGAGTGTGGTTTTGAATCACCAAAATGGTTAGGGCAATGTCCAGCGTGTCATCAGTGGGACACATTTGCTGAAGCGCCAGTTTCAAAGCGTATGTCAGGAACTGTAAAAGGAATTTTTCCAGGAAATACTCACAGTACACCTGCAAGACTTAATGAAGTAAAGGCAGATGAAGAAGAACGAATTGTTACAGGAATAGGAGAACTTGACAGAGTTCTTGGCGGCGGTATTGTATCTGGCTCGCTTATACTTGTTGGCGGAGACCCAGGCATTGGTAAATCAACGCTCTTGCTACAGATGTGTAGGATATTGTCAGAAAATGAACACAAGATTTTATATGTATCAGGCGAAGAGTCACCTAAGCAGATAAAGATGCGTGCTGAAAGGCTGGGTGACTTTAGCAGCAACCTGTATATACTATGTGAAACAGATCTTGTTACTGTCACAGAAGTTATAACAGATATGAAGCCTGAAATAGTTATAATAGATTCAATTCAAACAATGTACAGTGAAGATGCAGGACAGGCACCAGGAAGTGCGAGTCAGATAAGGGAAGCTACAGGCAGATTTATGAAACTTGCCAAAAATTTGCCAGTGTCTATATTTATAGTGGGTCATGTAACTAAAGAAGGTGTAGTTGCTGGACCAAGACTTCTTGAGCACATGGTAGATACTGTGCTATATTTTGAAGGAGATGGTGTTGCTTCATACAGGTTTTTAAGAGGTGTTAAAAACCGCTTCGGTTCGACAAATGAGATAGGTGTATTTGAAATGCGCCAAAATGGACTTGAAGAAGTCTTAAATCCATCAGGTTATATGCTTCAAGGCAAGCCTGAAAACGAACCTGGCTCTGTAGTAACATGTTCAATAGAGGGCACAAGACCTATACTTGTAGAAGTACAGGCACTAGTATGCCAAACAAATTTTAACATGCCACGGCGTACAGCAGCAGGAACCGATTACAACAGAGTAAATCTTTTGATGGCAGTAATCGAAAAAAGGCTTGGCATACGGCTAGGAGGCTATGATGCTTACATAAATGTGGCTGGCGGTATGAGGATAAGTGAACCTGCACTTGATTTGGGGATTGTGGCTGCAATAATTTCTAGCTACCAAAACCAAGCTTTTGACAGCAAAACAGTGTGTTTTGGTGAAATAGGGCTTGTTGGTGAAGTAAGGGCAGTTAATCTATCTGAGCAGCGTGTAATGGAGGCAGCAAAACTTGGTTTTGAACGCTGTATTATGCCCAGAGCTAACTTCCAGAAACTTAATGTAAGTAAAAATGCTTTAAATGGTATGAGGTTGTCAGGAGTAAGCAGTATTTATGAATTGCTGGAGGTAATTTAATGGGATTACGGGAAAACGAAGTAGATACGGAACATGTTCTAAGAAGAATGGAAAACACTATGAATAATCTTGAACAGATGTCATTTGATTCAATAAATATTACAGACCGTCTTGTGACACTGTTAAGCGAAGCAAGAGAATATGCTGCTATAATGAAATCAGGTACACAGGCCGAGTGTGATGCTGCATTTGGAGCATTATGTGAAATTCTTGATAAAATCTTGGAAACGGCGTTTATCGTAAATAATATATCACATGACCTTGAAAATGAGACATTATACCAGAGAGATACAGTTGAAGCTATAAAACAAATTGTTGATTTCTTTTATTCAATAACAGATGATATTAATTTATAAGGCATTGGTGTAAATTCCAATGCCTTTCCCTGTTGCAACACGACACCTTATAGGATATAATCTTATATAAATATATGAAAGGCAGTAAGATTATGAAAGTTGAAAATGAAAGTGGAGATAAAAGTTATTTAAAAGACCTTAAAGGCAGAATACAGAGCAATTTAAGTGGTTATCTTCGAATTGTGTTGACTGCTTTTATAGTACTTATACAGTTTTTATTTATAATTTTCCTCCCATTTTCACTAAGAAATATGACAGTGTATTTTTATTATATATGGGAAATTATATCTATTATTGCTATCGTGACACTTGTTAACCGCAATCAAAGCCCCTCGTACCGACTGGCATGGATATCTATAGTTATGATTCTGCCTGTCAGCGGATTTATTATGTACTACCTATGGGGGAGGGCAAGTAAAAGTAAGCGCAATCTTGACCAACATATACTGCGACAGATTTCTTATGGTAAACAATTTCTTTTACAAGATGAAGATGTTTACCTTGATTTTATTACTAAAAACCCAGTGCAGGGAAGAATGGTAAAGTATATGGAAACTGAAGGTTTTCCTATTACCGCTGGCAATGGTGTGGACTTTTATTCTATGGGGGAAGATATATTTGAAGAAATATTTAAAGATTTAGAAAAAGCCAAAAAATTTATACTAATTGATTTCTTTATTGTAGCTGAGGGTGGAATATGGGACAAAATGCATGAAATACTGAAACATAAAATTAGTGAAGGCGTTGAAGTAAAATTTTTGTATGATGATTTTGGCTCTGCAATAAGAACTCGCAAATATTTTAGACAAATTTTAGAGCATGAGGGATTTGAAGTCAGGGTTTTTAATCCAGTACACAAATATATGGGTGAGTTATATATGAATTTTCGCTCACATCAAAAAATTATTGTAATTGATGGTGAAGTTGGATATACTGGCGGCTTTAATCTTGCAGATGAATATGCCAACCTTATTGAAAGATTTGGTATATGGAAGGACACAGGCATACGTATAAGAGGTGAAGCAGTATGGGGGCTTACTGTTGTCTTTTTCCAGATGTGGGAAGCGTCTGAAAATTCAGATAAACATGTGGACTATTTAAAGTATAAAACGAACTTTACACAAAACTTTGGTGATGTGTATTGTCAAGTTATTTCAGATGGACCAGCTAATAACCCAAGTAATCCTATAGAAAGCATTTACAATCAAATGATTGTATTTTCTGATAAATATCTGTATATAACTACTCCTTATCTTATTATAGAAGATTATATGAAAACATCCTTAATTGAGGCGGCAAAACGTGGTGTGGATGTAAGGATTATAACACCAAATATTCCAGATAAAAAAAATACAAAGCTGCTTACTAATTATAACTATGGACCTCTTTTAAAAGAAGGAGTAAGAATTTATGAATATACGCCAGGGTTTATCCACGCTAAACAGATACTTACTGAAAATGCTGTTATAGTAGGCACTATAAATATGGATTATAGAAGCTTTTATCTGCACTATGAAAATGGTGTGTGGATGTCAGGGAAAAAGATACAAGAAACCGTTAGAAAAGACTTTTTTAACACATTTGAAATAAGTAAAGAAATAACGTATGAAGAGTGGCTTAACCGCCCTTATAGGTGGAAAATTGTACAGCCATTATTAAATCTTTTTTCAACATTATTTTAGAAATGGAGGAATATCTAAATGATATATACAAATGTATGTAAACATTGCCATACAGTATTTAAATCAAAGATAAGGACTATGTGCTGCAAAAATTGCCGCAGTGAAGATTCAGATATATTGGATGATATTGTACAGTATTTAAAACTTTATCCCAATAGCAATGCTTTGCAGATATCAGAAGAACTTGGTGTACATCCATATGTAATAGTTAAATATATTGATGAGGGGTGGCTTGGGAAAGCTTATGGAAAGTTTTGTAAGCTGCCTGATTAACTAGATGTAAAAAGAGGTGCTTAACTTGATTAATTATATTATAGGCAAGCTGGCTGGTGTTACTCAAAGCAGTATTATTGTTGAAAATGGAGGTATAGGATATGAAATTTTAGTGCCGTTATCTGTGATTGACAGGGTAGGGCAAGTTGGGAATGAAATAAAGATTTACACATATATGCACGTTAGAGAAGATTTGTTGCAGCTTTTTGGATTTATAAAAAAAGATGAGCTTGATGTATTTAAGCTGCTTATAACTGTGAGTGGAATAGGGCCAAAAGGGGCACTTGGCATACTAGGGTCTATGGGCGTTGATGATTTAAGATTTGCTGTGCTTACAGGTGATTCTAAGACTATTGCCAAAGCACCTGGGATAGGTGCTAAAACTGCTGGAAAACTTATTCTTGAACTAAGAGATAAGCTTAAATTTAATGATGTGAAAGATACTAATCAAGATATTTCTGCAAATGTTTTACCTAACTCTAATGATAATTCAAAGCAAATGATATCTGATGCTGTTGCTGCGCTGTCTGCGCTTGGATATCTTCCAACAGATGCTATGAAAGCTGTAAAAAGTGTTGAAGTTGGCACATATTCAACTGTGGAAGAACTTTTAAAACTCAGCTTAAAGAGGATTTAAATATTATGACTAAAAGGACGATTACAACCGAGTTTACTACAGAAGATGCAGGTATTGAAACAAGTCTTAGACCTAAATACCTAAAAGACTATATTGGGCAGGAAAAAGTGAAAAACAACCTTAAAATTTATATTGAAGCGGCGAAACAGAGAAAAGATTCTCTTGACCATGTTTTATTATATGGTCCTCCTGGACTTGGCAAGACAACACTTGCAGGAATTATTGCTAATGAGATGGGAGTAAATTTAAAAGTAACGGCAGGACCTGCTATTGAAAAGCCAGGTGAGATGGCAGCTATACTCAATAATTTGCAAGATGGTGATGTACTGTTTGTGGATGAGATACACAGGCTTAATAGACAGGTTGAAGAGGTTTTATACCCTGCTATGGAAGACTTTGTTATTGATGTTGTCATAGGCAAAGGCGCTACAGCACGTTCAATACGTCTTGATTTACCAAAGTTTACACTAGTAGGAGCAACTACACGAGCTGGTATGCTGTCAGCACCGTTAAGAGATAGATTTGGCGTTGTAAACAGGCTGGAATTTTATACAGAAGATGAACTTGTAGAGATAATTATGGGTTCAGCATTAAAGCTTGGAGTCGAGATTGGCATTGATGGTGCGAAAGAACTTGCAGGAAGGTCTAGGGGAACACCAAGGCTTTCTAATAGACTGCTTAAACGTGTCAGGGATTTTGCACAGATAAAATACGATGGTAAGATAACAAAGGAAGTGGCAGATTTTGCACTTGATTTACTCGAAGTAGATAAGTATGGACTTGACAATACAGACAGACTTATATTAAAAACACTTATAGAAAATTTTGGAGGCGGGCCTGTAGGGCTTGACGCACTTGCTGTTTCAATAGGTGAAGATGCAGGAACGCTTGAAGACGTTTATGAGCCTTATCTTGTACAGAAAGGATTTATACTAAGGACTTTAAGAGGCAGAGTCGCATCTGAGGCAGCGTACAAGCACTTTGGAATTAAAAAAATACCATAGGTAGCACTAAGCTGCCTATAGAAATTTAAGCAGTTCATTGTGCAGTTTTTTAGCACGTTGATGCCAAGAGTGGTTCTTTACTGCATATTCAAATGCTTCTTGTTGTATATGTCTCATATGGTCTTTATCGCTTAAAATACTATTTACAATAAATGGCAGCATTTCAATCTGTTTTAAATCATAAAAGACAACATTTTTATTTGGGGTAAGTATTTCATCAAGGTATTTGCTATGGTCAGTTAGACATACTGCACCATTTAACATAGAATTAAATATACGGTCATGTGCACCATCTTTAAACCATGGCATCACATTAAGCGAAAGCTTACTTTGTGATATGTATTCAAGACATCCATGTGACATAATTCCAGTAGTATATGTAAGATTTTCAGGATGACGGCAGCAGAGACGATCCCAGCCTTCGCCAACGCAGTGTACTTTTATCCCATTATCAACAAGTGATTTAACAACTTCACCTCTAAAATAGAATCTTATATATGTATCTATAAAAATCATATTTGGAAAAGTTTCACGTAATTGGCTGTTAGTTGTTTCAGGAATTTCCTTTAAAATATGACGCTCAATAATTGATTCACTAGTGTTGTCAGGCATAGCTATAAGGTCATCAATTATACCATTGTAAAAATCAGCATATTCATCACCATTGCGCATAATATACTGGTCAAATTCTTCTGGAGGAGTATAATTGCCCGTAAATACTATATCATAAGGACGGCTGTCTATATCTAAAAAATTGCCATTTGAATATAGTGAAGTCCCTCCAAGTGGAAGAAAAGGGCCACATTTTATATCAGGATAAAATTTTTTCATATATTTGACATGGTATCTGTCAATACAGATATTGTAAAAAATATCAGGAATTATTTTATATAGCTCAGGATAATAAAATGGATGGTCAACTACTATATTTACACATGGTATCTTTCTTTTATTCCATATAAGAATACCATTTATATCAAAAAGTGATGTTTCACAATGTATGCCATCAAAGTTAAAAGTAACAAGGAGGGTATCATATGAATCTGCAAATTGGTAAAGTGCTTCTGCGCTTTCTTCTTCCATTGTCTGGTCAAATAGAAAAATCTTATATCCCAGTGATTCAAAGCCTTCCTTTAACTGGCGTGAGAAATATTCTAAAGTCTCTGTGCCGCCAACCATCAGTACAATCTTATGTCTCATAATACCTCCTTGCAATTCTTTTAATATACATTATAATAATATTATAACAGAAAATTTTGACTATGGCTATATTAAAATGAATTAAAAAGAAAGATGGAGGTTTCTATGAAAATAAATTTTACGAAGATGCATGGTTGTGGCAATGATTATGTTTATGTAAATTGTATGGAAAAAATGATAGACAATCCAGAAGAAGTGTCATGCTTTGTAAGCGACAGACACTTTGGAATAGGTTCAGATGGACTTATACTTATATGTCCGTCTGATGTTGCGGATTTTAGAATGGCAATGTATAATGCAGATGGTTCAGAAGGGAAGATGTGTGGCAATGGTGCACGTTGTATCGCAAAATATGTATATGAGCATAGACTTACGGATAAAAAACAGATATCACTTGAAACAAAAGCTGGTATAAAATATCTTGATTTAACCGTAGATGGTAACGAAGTGTCTTTGGTAAAAGTGAATATGGGTGCACCGATTTTAAAGCCTGATAAAATACCAGTTATAACAGATGACATAGAAGAAAGTTTTATAAATAAGCCACTTAATGTTGCTGGCAAAGAATATATGGTTACGTGTGTATCTATGGGCAATCCACATGCAGTAGTATTTGTGGAAGATACTAAAAGCTTTGATATCGAAAAATATGGACCTGCATTTGAAAATTACCCTGCATTCCCCGATAAAATTAACACAGAATTTGTACAGGTACTAGGACGTGGAGAAATTAATATGCGTGTATGGGAGAGAGGTTCTGGTGAGACCCTTGCATGTGGCACAGGTACATGTGCATCTGTTGTTGCATGTGTTTTAAATGGTGTGACAGATAATGAAGTGACAGTACATCTGCTTGGTGGAGATTTGTTTATAAAATATGACAGAGAAAAAGAAATTGTGTGGATGACAGGACCTGCAAAAACTGTGTTTAAAGGTGAAATAGAGATATAACTATCTACTTTTAATATTAACATCATATAATAGTAAAAATATTAGATATTTATAGAGAGGGGATATTTTTTTATGAATTTAGCCAATTTGCTTTGTGGCATTAGCTATGAATGTGTACAGGGAGATATTGACAGAGAGATTTCTGGTATTGCGTATGACTCAAGAAAAGTTTATTTAGGAAATATATTTGTCTGTATTAGTGGTGCTGTATCAGATGGTCATATTTTTGCAGAAGATGCTGCTAAGAAAGGTGCTGCTGTAATTGTTGCCCAAAGGGATATTAATGTGCCATATAATGTGACTGTGCTTAAAGTTTCTGACAGCCGTGCCACTCTTGCCATGCTTTCAGCAGCGTATTTTAATTACCCAGCAAAGGAACTTGTGACTATAGGAATTACAGGCACTAAAGGAAAAACGACAGCAACATATATGGTGCGGCAGATGCTTGAGGATTCTGGTATAAAGACAGGGCTTATTGGTACTATTGAAACAATTATTGGCGATAAGCATATACCTTCTGACCACACTACGCCTGAGTCATATATTGTACAACAGACATTTCGAGAAATGGCTGATGCTGGCTGTAAATGTGTTGTTATGGAAGTTTCATCACAAGGGCTTATGCTTAAAAGAGTAGGTGGCTTCACATTTGACTATGGCATCTTTACAAATCTTGAACCTGACCATATAGGACCTGCAGAGCATAAAGACTTAGATGACTATATACACTGTAAAAGTCTTTTATTCAGACAGTGCAGACATGGTATTTTTAATATAGATGATAGTCACTTAGAGAGAATATTAGAAGGACATACATGTGATGTTGAGACGTATGGCTTTTTAGATACAGCAGATATAAAAGCATCAGATGTACATTTCTTTGAGAGAGAGGGAACTCTTGGTGTATCATATCATCTTAGCGGACTTATAAATATGAATGTTGAAATTGATATTCCTGGCAAATTTAGTGTGTATAATTCTATGGCAGCTATCTGTATATGCAGACATTTTAATGTTTCTGATGAAACTATAGTAAAATCACTTTCAAAGATACGTGTAAAAGGCAGAGTTGAGATTTTAGATGTATCATCAAAGTTTACAGTTATGGTTGACTATGCCCATAATGCAATGAGCCTTGAAAGCCTTTTAACAACTCTTAAAGAATATAATCCTAAAAGACTTGTCTGCCTTTTTGGGTGTGGTGGTAATCGCTCAAGGGAAAGGCGTTTTGAAATGGGTGAAGTATCTTCAAGGCTTGCAGATTTTACAGTAGTTACATCTGATAACCCACGTTATGAAGAACCAGAGGCGATTATTGATGATATTATAACAGGTGTTAAAAAAGCTTGTGGAAATTATATTACAGTGACAGACAGAGCAGAGGCAATACGCTATGTTATAGAAAATGCTAAAGAAGGCGATGTCATAGTACTTGCGGGAAAAGGACATGAAGACTACCAAGAGATTAAAGGGAAAAAATACCATATGGACGACAGAGAACTTGTAGCAGCAGTTGTGAGAGATGGTAATTTTATCAAATAGAATTTATTTGGAGATTTATATGTTATTTGCTGATATAATTGTTGATATATCTATTAAAAATCTTGATAAAACATTCCAGTACAGTGTACCCTCTGAAATGGAAAAAGACATTGTGATAGGTTCGCTTGTACATATACCTTTTGGCAATGGAAATAGAACTATTAAAGGGTATGTAGTTGGATTGTCAGATAGTCCTTTGCTTGATATATCAAAGATAAAAAGCATAGTGGACATTGAAAAACAAGTTGCAGTAGAATCTCACTTGCTTTCTCTTGCAGGTTGGATAAAAGAAAACTATGGTTCAACTATGAATGATGCTATTAAAGCTGTTATGCCTGTTAGAAGGGGAGTAAAAGAAAAAATTGTAAAAACTGTCTTTCCACTTGTGGACAGAGAAGAGATGGAAAAATTTGTCTTAGATTTTGAAAAAAAGCACAATACTGCAAGGGCAAGGGTGCTAAAGTACCTTTTAGAGCTTGACGGTATATTATATAATAGAGGTGTGGACTACAGTTTTATTGTAAAAGAGCTTAAAGTTTCTGGAATGGTTCTTGAAAGCCTAAAGCAAAGAGGAATAATAGATATTGAATCGCTGCGTCAGTACCGCAATCCTGCCAATAAATTATTATGGGAGAAAGAGTCACATATACTTAATTCTGAACAACAATATATAAAGGACTGTGTATTATCTGATTTTAATAATGGCATAAGAAAGACATATCTTATACATGGAATTACAGGAAGTGGCAAGACAGAGGTTTATATAAGTATAATTAATTATGTAGTTGCACAAGGCAAACAGGTCATTGTGCTTATACCAGAGATAGCTCTTACTCTTCAGACTGTAAACAGGTTTTACAGCCAGTTTAAAGAAAGAGTATCCGTTATACATTCAAGGCTTTCAGCTGGTGAAAAATACGACCAGTTTACAAGGGCAAAAGAGGGAAGTATTGATATTATGATAGGTCCTCGTTCTGCACTTTTTACACCATTTAAAAATCTTGGGCTTATAGTTATTGACGAAGAACACGAAACAAGTTATCAAAGTGAATCATCACCTAAATATCATGCAAGAGAAGTGGCGATTCACAGAGCCTTAATGACAGGTTCAAGCGTTATACTTGGCTCTGCAACGCCTTCACTAGAAGCTTATTACAGAGCAGTTAGTGGAGAGTATAAACTTTTTAAATTAAAAAAACGTGCTGGTGGCGCAACAATTCCTGATGTATATACAATAGATTTAAGAGAAGAGTTTGAAAAGAAAAATTATTCTATATTCAGTGAAAAATTAAAATGCCTTATTGAAGAAAAATTGCTAAAACATGAACAGATAATATTATTTATTAACAGGCGAGGCTATGCCAGCTTTATATCATGCAGAAAGTGTGGAAAGGCAATAGGCTGTCCACACTGCTCTGTATCACTTAAACCACATATGTATAAAGGCGTAGTAAGCAGAATGAAATGTCACTTTTGTGGCTATGAAATACCCCTGCCTAATACGTGTCCTTCATGTGGTTCAAAATATATAGATGTATTTGGCATAGGCACACAGCAAGTTGAAGAGGCTGTTAAAAAGCACTTTCTGGGTGCACGTACACTTAGAATGGACGCTGATACAACAAGCGGTAAAGATGGACATAGTAAGATACTTGCACGTTTTAAAAATGGCGAAGCTGATATACTTATAGGCACACAGATGATAGTAAAAGGACATGACTTTCCAAATGTGACGCTTGTAGGAATTATAGCAGCTGATTTATCACTTAATGCAAATGATTATAGAGCAGCAGAACACACATATCAGCTTATCGCACAAGCAGCAGGACGAGCAGGACGAGGAAAGAAAAAGGGAGAAGTAGTGTTACAGACATATCAGCCAGACCACTACAGCATAGTAAATGCTGCAAAGCAAGATTATGAAAGTTTTTATAAACAGGAAATAATTGTAAGACAGATATTGCAATATCCGCCAGTTTCAAATATACTAGGGATATTGGTGCTTTCAAAAAATGAAGAAAGTGCTTTAAAACTTGCCACGATAATATCAGAAGATATTGCAGGGCAATACCCATCTGTCACGGTGCTTGGTCCAACAGATGCTAATGTAGCAAAGGTAAAAGATATTTACCGCAAAATGGTTTATGGCAAGTGTAAAGATTACAGTATATTGTGCATGGTAAAGGATTGTATAGAAGCTTTCAAAGAACAAGATACAGAATACAAAGACTGTAGCATTGATTTTGAATTTAACATTACAAAGTAATTTTTTATCATGAAAAGGAAAAGGAAAAGGTGATTAGGTAAGATGGCTATTAGACAAATAAGAACAATAGGAGATGAAATACTTTTGCATAATACAAAACCTGTTAAAGCAATAACTCCTCGTATATCAATGCTTATTGGAGATATGCTTGATACGATGTATGAAGCAAAGGGCGTTGGACTTGCTGCTCCACAAGTAGGTATACTTAAACAGATAGTTGTAATAGATGTAACTGAAGAGGGTAACAACCCATTAGTTCTTATAAATCCAGAGATAATTGAACTTTCAGGAGAACAAACAGGACAGGAAGCATGTCTTAGCGTGCCAGGCAAGGCTGGTATTGTCACAAGAGCTAATTATGCAAAAGTTAAAGCATATAATGAACATATGGAAGAGATAATAGTAGAAGGAGAAGAGTTGCTTGCAAGAGCATTACAGCATGAGATAGACCACCTTTCTGGAATTCTGTATGTTTCTAAGGTTGAAGACGGTATTTTTGATGTCAACATTACAGAAGAGGAAGAGAAAAACGAGGAGTGATAATGTGAGAATAGTATTTATGGGAACTCCTGATTTTGCAGTAGAAACTTTAAAATGCCTTATAGACAGTAAACATGATGTTGTCGCTGTTGTCACACAACCTGACCAGCCAAAGGGAAGAAGTAAGAAACTTGTACCTTCTCCTGTTAAAGAAGCGGCGCTAAAGGCAAAAGAGGGCAAAAATTCAGAGATAAAGATTTATCAGCCTATCAAAGCAAATGACAAAAGATTTATAGAAGAACTTCTAAATATAAAGCCTGATGTTATTGTAGTGGCAGCTTTCGGGCAGATACTTCCAGCACAGATAATAAACTTGCCAAAATATGGATGTATAAATGTACATGCGTCACTTCTCCCAAAATTACGTGGTGCAGCACCTATACAACGTGCTATAATAAATGGAGACAAAGAAAGTGGCGTTACAATAATGCAGATGGATGAGGGTCTTGACACTGGAGATATACTGCTTTGCAGAAAATGCCAAATTGATGACAAAGAGACAGGCGGCAGTCTCTTTAAAAAGCTTGCAGTATTTGGAGGCCCTATGGTGCTTGAAGTGCTTGAAATGGCAGAAAATAAAACTTTAAAACCAGTTAAGCAAGATGATGCCAGACATACTTATGCCAAAATGCTAAAAAAAGACATGGGTGATATTGATTTTAATGTTCCTGCAAAAGAAATTGAACGACTTATAAGAGGACTTGACCCATGGCCATGTGCATTTACACATATTCATGGAAAAACACTTAAAATATGGAATGCAGACGTACTTTCTGATGCTTTAGCAGAAAAATCAGGCATTGCAGAAAAGACGGCAGAGGCAGGAACAATTATATCTGTCAGAAAAAATGATATAATAGTAAAAACCGCAAAAGATTACTTAATTATTAATTCATTACAGCTTGAAGGAAAAAAGAGAATGGAAACAGGAGCTTTTTTAAGAGGTTATAAAATAGAAAAGGGAGAGCGGTTTGACAAAAAAAATTAATAATAATAAAAACATACGTGGTTTTGCTTTAGATATAATTATAAATGTTATGGAAAATGGGGCATATTCAGACAAAGCACTTCACAATGTACTAGATAGCGGCACTATTACAGAAAAAAGAGACAGAGCATTTCTTTCAAGACTGTGTGAGGGAACAGTTGAAAGAGTTATACTACTTGACTATATAATAGACTGCTTTTCAAGTGTAAAGACACATAAAATGAAACCTGTTATAAGAAATGTAATGCGTATGTCTGTTTACCAGATATTTTATATGGAACAAGTAACAGATGCTGCTGCGTGTAACGAAGCTGTAAAATTAACAATTAAACGTGGCTTTAAAGGTTTAAGTGGTTTTGTAAATGGTGTATTAAGAAATATTATTCGCAATAAAGATAGTATTATATACCCATCTATAACAGATGGATTTAACAAATATGCTTCTATAAAATATTCTATGCCAGAGTGGATTGTAGAAGAATTAAGAACTGAATATGGCAAAGAGATAGCTGAAAAGATACTAAAATCGTTTCTTAGTGAAAATAAGTGCATTTGCGTAAGATGCAACCTTTCAAAGGCAAGTACTATAAAGATAGAAGAAATGCTTAAAGCAGATGGTGTTACAGTAAATAGAGGAAATTTCTTTGACTATGCTTTAAATATAAGTGATTATAATAAAATTACAGAACTTAAAGCATTTAAAGATGGATTTATACAAGTGCAAGATGAAAGCTCAATGCTTACTGTTGCAATTTCACGTATTAAGGAAAATGACACAGTTATTGATATATGCGCTGCACCTGGCGGAAAGACACTTCAAGCATCTGATGTGTTAAATGGCACTGGATTGGTTATTTCATGTGATATTTCAGAAAGTAAAACAAAGTTTATACATGAAAATATAAAAAGAGCAGGTTTTAAAAATATAGATATATATAAAAATAATGCACTTATATATAAAGACGACTGGCGAGAAATAGCAGATGTTGTTATAGCAGATTTGCCATGTTCAGGGCTTGGTGTTATGGGTAGAAAGTGTGATATAAAATATAAAACAAAGCCTAGTGATATAGACGACCTTACCACCATACAAAGAGAAATGCTTAAAATTGCAAGTCAGTACGTAAAACTTGGCGGCAGACTAATTTACAGCACTTGTACAATTACACAAGCAGAAAATATAGAAAACTTTGAATGGATAAAAAACAATTTGCCATTTAAAAGTGAGTCTATAGAAGAACTTCTCCCCGAAAAACTTAAAGGAAAGACAGGAAAAAATGGTTTTATACAAGTACTACCACATATGGCAGGTACAGATGGCTATTTTGCAGCTTCATTTGTTAAATATTAAAAAACTATTTGCAGGTAATGGATGGTGATATATTGGCAAAAGAACTACTGGTAAAAAAAGATATAATGAACTTAGACTATGAAGAAATGGAAGAATTTATCCATAGTATGGGTGAAAAAACTTTTAGAGCAAAACAACTTTATGAATGGATACATAAAAAGCTTGTATGCTCATTTGATGAAATGACTAATATTTCAAAGGAATTTCGAGCAAGCCTTGATAAAAAATGTACAATAGAAAGTGTACGAATTATACAAATACAGAAATCAAAAGATGGAACACGCAAATATTTAATGCAGCTTTTAGATGGCAATACAGTTGAAAGTGTGCTTATGAAATATAAACACGGCAACAGTGTCTGCATTTCAACACAGGTAGGATGCCGAATGGGATGTAAATTTTGCGCTTCAACAGTAGGCGGTCTTATTAGGAATTTAGAGCCATCTGAGATGCTTGGACAGATTTATCAGATACAGCACACTACAGGAGAGCGAGTATCTAATGTAATACTTATGGGAATAGGTGAACCATTAGATAATTACGAAAATGTTGTGAAATTTATAAAGATGCTTTCTGATGAAAGAGGACTTAATATAAGTCAGAGAAATATAACTCTTTCTACATGTGGACTTGCAGAAAAACTTACAGAGCTTGTGGATAAACATCTAGGAATAACTATAGCTATATCACTACATGCACCTGATGATGTGCTCCGCAAAGAGATAATGCCAGTAGCAAAAAAATATTCTATTCAGGATATAATAAAAGCGTGCAGATATTATATAGAACAGACAGGGCGTAGAATAACATTTGAATACAGCCTTATAGAAGGAGTTAATGATATGCCAGAACACGCCAGAAAGCTTGCCATATTGCTTAGTAGTCTAAACTGTCATGTAAATCTTATACCACTTAATCCTGTAAATGGAAGAATGGGACATCGTTCTAGCAGGGCAAACGTAGAGCGATTTAAATTAATGCTTGAAAAAAAGGGCATTAACGTTACTATTAGAAGAGAGATGGGCAGTGATATAGATGCTGCCTGTGGCCAGCTGCGCAATAAGAACAAAGGAGGGAAATCTACATGAAAGCATATGCAAAAACTGATATAGGAAAAAAACGTTCAATGAACCAAGATTACTTTTATTGTAGTAATAATCCTGTTGGCAGTTTCCAGAACCTTTTAATAGCTGCTGACGGCATGGGTGGTCATAGAGCAGGAGACCATGCTTCAAAGCTTTGTGTAGAAAACATAGTGAAATCAATATCAAGTAACATACATAGTACGCCTGTGACAGTATTTAATGAAGCAATTATGGCTGCTAATAAAGTTGTCTATGAAGAAGCAAGGCGATATCCCCAATATGAGGGAATGGGCACAACTGTAGTGGCATGTACACTGCTTGACAAGACATTATATGTGGCAAATATAGGAGATTCACGCCTGTATTTAATAAGTGATGAAATAAAACAAGTGACAAGTGACCATTCGCTTGTAGAAGAAATGGTAAAAAAAGGTGATATAACAGAGAGAGAGGCAAGAGTTCATCCACAGAAAAATATAATAACAAGAGCACTTGGAATAGATGACCAAGTACATGCTGATTATTTTGAAATATCAGTGGAAACATCAGATATTGTACTTTTGTGCACAGACGGGCTTACAAATATGATTGAAGATGATGATATTGAATATATTGTAAAACACAGCGGCTCCATAGAAAAGGCTGTTAATTCACTAGTTGCCAAAGCAAATGAAAATGGGGGTTACGATAATATTACAGTAATCCTTGCGGTAGTAAATTGACAGTGTAAGCAGCAGATTGGAGGGTATAATGATTAGTCTGGGCATGATGATAAGCGAAAGATATGAAATTATTGATAAAGTTGGCTCTGGCGGCATGGCAGATGTGTATAAAGCAAAAGACCACCGTCTGAATCGATTTGTTGCTATAAAGATTTTAAAACAAGAATACAGTAATGATGCAAAGTATGTAACAAAATTTAGAGTAGAGGCACAATCTGTTGCAGGATTGTCACACCCTAATATTGTAAATGTATATGATGTAGGCGATGATAATGGGCTGTCTTATATTGTAATGGAGCTTGTTGAAGGCATAACTCTTAAAAAGTTTATCGAAAAAAAAGGTAAATTGGATATAAAAGAAGCAGTAGGCATAGGTATACAAATCGCACAGGGAATTGAAGTTGCACACGAAAATCATATTATACATCGTGACATTAAGCCTCAAAATATTATTATTTCAAAAGAAGGAAAAGTCAAAGTAACTGATTTTGGTATTGCAAAAGCTGCAACGTCTAATACAATTACATCTAATGCAATGGGTTCAGTACATTATATAAGCCCCGAACAGGCAAGAGGGGGCTATAGTGATGAAAAAAGTGATATCTATTCTCTTGGCGTTACAATGTATGAGATGCTTTCTGGAAGAGTGCCATTTGAGGGAGAACGCACCGTTACTGTTGCACTTGCGCATATACAAGATGAAGCTGCAACTCTTGATGAGATAGAGCCTGATATGCCTCACAGTCTTTCTAAAATAGTACAGAAATGTATGCAGAAAAAACCTGATATGCGTTATATGTCAGTTGCAGCACTTATTACAGATTTGAAGCGTTCACTGATAGAGCCTGATGGCAATTATGTAATGTTTATGGAAGACAATTCTGATTCGCCTACTATTATGCTTTCAGATTCCGATTTAGGGAATATAAAAGAAGCAACAAAAGTAATGCCTGACATTGACAGAGAAGAAGAAATTCCCGAAGAAGATATTATAGATCCTAAACTTGAAAGAATACTTAAAATATGTAGTGGTGTTGTTGCAGTAATAATTATAGTCGTAATAGTTATAATTATCGGAAAAGTAAGTGGCTGGTGGGGCAAACCATCTAAAAAGGTAGAGACGACACCACCGCCAGAGGCAACAAGTTCTGTTGTTCCTTCTACAGAGCCTGTTTCAGACCTTATAGAAGTACCTAAAATTGTAGGATATACACTTGCTGACGCAGAAGATATACTTGACAGTGCCAAGCTTAAATATCGCCTAGAACCTGTTGAATCCGATGAGGAAGTTAATCAAGTTACAGACCAGAATCCAGAGGCTGGTAAGCAAGTTAAAGAATATTCTACTGTAATAGTTTATTATAGCCAGGGTAAAGAAGAAAATTATATAACAATTCCAAATTTCGTAAACGATTCAGTTGACAGTGTAATGACTGCGCTTATAAATCTTGGTCTTAAAGTGGCAGGACAGGACGAAATGTACAGTGAAAGTGTTGATGCTGGTTTAGTATGTGGTACTTATCCAGTTATAGGCTCTGCTGTGAAAAAAGGGACTGCTGTTACTATACAGATAAGCAAAGGGCCTGAAAGAAAGACTACAAAAGTGCCATATATTGTTGGCAAAGAGGTTTCTGTAGCACTGGCAAGACTTGAAGAGAGAGGACTTAAAGGAAATACTGATGATGTGACGTATATACATTCTGATAAATATCCAGAGGGAATAGTGGTAACACAGTCAATCGCAAGAGGAACAGAGGTAGAAGCAGGCACAGTAATAGATTACGCTGTAAGTCTAGGACCAAAAGACCCTGAACCTGAACCTGAAACCCCAACTGATACTCCCGAGCCCCCAGAACCTTCAGATGATGATGTTTCGTATGTATATATGGGAAGTGTTACGATAGCTGGCAATCCATTTGACTTTCCAGATGATACTGGAAGAATTAAACTTGTACTTAATCAAGATGGCAGAGAACGTACAGTTTGGAATGGGACATTAGGCTATGACGATTTTCCTATGAAATTTGAATTTGAAGGCTGGAGCGAAAACAATGGAACTATAACACTTTATAAAGACGATGAAGCGACAGGCAATTCATATTATGTAGAATTTGAAAAGGTTGTAGAATGATGAATGGTAAAATAGTGCGTGGCATAGCAGGATTTTATTATGTACATGTAAAAGAGGCAGGAATATTTGAATGTAAAGCAAAAGGAATATTTAGAAACAACAATATAAAGCCATTAGTAGGTGACAATGTAAAACTGGAAATATTAGACAGTGAAAAAATGCTTGGAAATATTACAGATATACTTCCAAGGAATAATTCTATTATACGTCCTGCTGTTGCCAATATTGACCAAGCAGTTGTTATAATTGCAGCATCATATCCCAAACCTGACTTAAACCTTCTTGATAGATTCCTGCTTATGATGAGAATGCAAAATATATCAACAGCAGTGTGTTTTAATAAGTCTGATGATGCAGATGAAGAATGGCTTTTACAGCTTGCAGATAACTACAGGGGTAGTGATTGTACAGTTTATATGACAAGCACAGTAACAGGAGATGGAATTGCAGAGTTTAAACAAGGAATGACAGGAAAGACAACTGTGCTTGCAGGACCTTCTGGTGTTGGAAAGTCATCTGTTATAAACAGTTTATTTCCAGAAGCACAGATGGCTGTTGGCGATATAAGCAGCAAGATAAAAAGAGGCAGACACACAACTAGACATTCAGAGCTTCTAAGTCTTGGAAAAGAGACATATATAATGGACACGCCAGGTTTTACATCATTAAAATTGCTATTATTAGAAAAAGAAGAGCTTAAACGGTATTATCCTGAATTTGAGCCTTATATGGACAGATGTAGATTTCTTGGGTGTTCACACATTAACGAACCTGGATGTGCTATAAAAGATGCTGTACAAAACAATAATATTTCACAAAGCAGATACAATAACTATAAACAGTTCTACGAAGAAATAAGCCATATGAAAAAGTATTAAATATATAGAAATGGACATAGAAAGTGATTTATGATTGAAAGAACTCTTATTATTGGCGGTGGAGACATTGATTATACTTTTACCAAAAAATACCTTTCAGAACAAAAATTTGACAGTGTAGTATGTGCTGATTCAGGTCTTGACGTAGCGGATAAGCTTGGACTTGATGTCAACTTCTTAATGGGTGATTTTGACAGTGTGGAAAAAGAAATTTTGTCAAAATATATGAAAAAAGATTTTTTAGGCAGTAATACAAGATATATAAAATACCCAAAAGAAAAAGACTATACTGATATGCACCTTGTTCTGGAGTGGACATTAGAGCAAAAACCATCTGAGATAGTTATACTTGGCGCAACAGGTAGAAGACTTGACCACTTTATTGCTAATGTAAATATACTGCTGCTTGCTCTGGAAAAAAAAATACCAGCATATATAATTGACAGATATAACAAACTGTGCCTAATTAACAGTGAATATAGAATTAATAGGCACAGTTTATGGGGAAAATATATATCAATCTGCCCATTTACAGAAGAAGTTACAGGTGTATCTTTGTATGGTTTTAAATATCCTCTTACTAGTGAAACAATAAAAAAAGGCGGCAGCAGGACAGTTAGCAATGAACTTGCAGATAATATAGACGAAGCTGTAATTTCACTTGACCAAGGTATACTAATAGTAATTGAATCAAAAGATAAATAAAGCCAGTATATGGCTTTTTTATTTTACTGAAAGCGGCAGTGCTATCTGTACCATAAAACCACCATACTGGCTGTGGCATACAGTAGTAGTGCCGCTATGTGAAGACACAATCTGTTTTACAATCAAAAGTCCAAGACCATGACGTTGTTTAACTGCGCTTTCATCACGAAACATATAGTGTGGTGTATTGTTAATTTTATAAATCTGTTCATCTGTTGCCCCAATTCCATTATCAGAAATTTATATAACAATATACTTTTGTTTTTTATTATCTTTTACTGTTATTTTTAACAACTTCAGCACGTGACAAATCAATCTCACTCGCCACAAGCTTTATTACTGGGTCTTCTTCTTTATAGCATCTGCGAAGTATTGCCGTAATCCTAAACAGAAGCTCTTTCGGAAGAAAAGGTTTTACAATATAATCATCTGCACCAATCCCAAAACCTCTAAACTTATCATTATCTTCACCACATGCTGTTAAAAAAAGGACAGGAAAATTGCCCTTATGTCTTAATTGTTCCATTAACGAAAAGCCATCATCATCAGGGAGCATGACATCTAGTATCGCTAATTCTGGTATCTGCATACTAGCAGTATAATTAAGTTATTACACCCAAAATTAGTACACAGCTTCTTTTTGTGGAAAAAATATTTAATAATCTTTGTCAGATTTCAGAAACTTAAAAAGTACTATATATGAATGTACATTTACAACAGGTTTTGAAGCCAGGCATAGACAAAACCAGAAAGTCAGTGGTATATATGTAACAAAAGTCTCTATAAAGACATACAAGAAAAATCACAAGAGCTTAATATTAATAATATAGAAATCTCTCCATTATCACTAAGAATAGATGGAATTGGCAGTCTATATGGTAAAAAGACTAAAGTTATATCTGATGTATACTTTGATGATATAGCAATTGAATTAAAAGATGACACTGTTGTAAAAAGGAGTAATTTTTTAACTTGTGATTTCCATATATTTAAAAGCTTATAAAAGAATTGTTTATGTAATTAAAGTAGAGCGCAGCTTAAAGAGTTGCGCTCTTTAAAGATGTTCCTTATATGCTTGTAACATATAAAAAAACAAATGTTGTTCCTTTTTTGGCAAAGATTGGAGCAATTCTAATGATTCTAATAAAAGAGGGGAACACTCAGAATTAGAATATTCTAAAACTTTACCAATATGACATTCTAAAAAATCGCAAATTTCAGAAAGTGTATCTAAACTAGGCTTTGTTATACCACGTTCTAACTGACTTATGAACCCAAAATATATGGTAACGGTAAAACACAGACAATAGACGGAAAAAAGGTGAATAACAAAGTATGTACTGTTTATACAGATATCCTTGCTTCATACAAATATACAGTGAATAGTAAAAATATAGTAAAACCAGCAGTTGGTAAGGTTATTGTTGGTGTCACTAAATCTGATACTAAGCCAGAGGTAAGTAATAAGAATAAGATTACAGATACTTCTGCATCTAGCATTGCAAAAGCAAAAATCAAGAACGGACAAATAACAGTGACAGCAGTTGGCAAAGAAGGCGGGCTTGTTTATCTATGGGTCATAGATACTGGCAACAAAGGAGTTTCTGCAAGTTGTCCTATAAATGTAAAGCTTGCCCCTAAGAAACTTGAAATGCAGAGTACAACAGGAACTAAGCTTACAAAAACAAAACTTGCGAATGGCAATACACTTGATGTATGTGTGGCAGGGCTTGTAGGCTCAACAAAAACAAATGATTGTACATACACAGTAACAGTTGATTCAAAATGTCAGAGTTATATTACTGTCACCCCTGTAGATGGCAGCACAAATAAGTTCACAATTAAAGCAACAGGTCTTAAAAATAATAAAGATACTAAAGCAACTGTTACCTTTAAATGTGACCAAAATGGCAAGAAAACTAATTTTTCTTTGACAGTTACAAAGTAAACTAATCTATAAATTTGTAAAGCTATAAATTCGGATGCAGCTTAAGGCTACATCCGAATTATATAGTAATTTTTTATTGACTATTATTTAAGCCCAAGCCACTCCTTTACGGTTTCCACCGCATATCCTACACCTTGCGCAATCTTTTCAACGTCAAGTCCAAGATTATAAAAATTATTTGCCACCTCTCTGGCTTTCTTTAATTCCCCATTTTGTTCGGATTCTTTTCTCATTTCCTGAATTGCTTGACACATATCAATCACCTCGTCCTCTTCATTATATTTTATTCCAAAATGTGTAATTACTTCAATCACATCAGCCGCTCGTCGTTCCATTTCCCGAAATCGTTTTTCATTGTCTTTTAATATTCGATTTAAGTTTTCCTTATCTTTTGAATATTTGATGAACAACATAACTTCTCGTAAACTAGACTGAAATTTCATAATCTCATTATCCGACATCTGAGCTGGGGCGATTAAATTTATTTGATAATTATTCATACAGGCAAGCACATCTGGGTCTGAAATGTCCATCATGTCAAATAAGCTTAACGGCCCATCCCATTTTTCTGAACCAAAAAATATAGTCACTGTAACAGAAGGTATCAATCTATCTTCTTTCCAAAAGCCACTTAGAAATTCACCTACATTTGGAGTTTTCTTATTTTTTTCTCCCTGCTCACGTTTTTGTTTCACCTCTTTTCGATGTGATTTTGCTGCTTCTTCTACTTGTCCTGCGTATTCTAATGCATCGTAAAGATTATTTTTCACAGCCATTGCATAATGGATTTCTGTCTGGTTCTCCGCTCCATAAAGGACATACTCCATCTTTCCGTCTGTCATTGCGGCATACAGTTTCTGCACATCACGGAATTTCTGGACTGGAACAACGGCCCCATCTGCCCCATATGGCAGTACAATCTTCGTAGAATCACGCTCTGTAAGCTGTTCTGGCAAAATTACCTGTCTGCCACCATAAATATAGTAGTTAAAAATATCAGCAAAGATGTCTGCATCTTTTACATAATCTTTTGTAATTGTATCTGCCTTCAACGGTATTCACCACTTTTCGCATAAATTTATAGCAGATATTTCTTTGATAAAACCTTTATCCTGCCATGGGTTAATTATACTAAAGGAGCTGCTTTTTTTCAAGCATATATATGATGCCGGACAGAATAAACGCATGAATAGAATATTATAGTTTTTTACACAATTTTAAAAAAAAGAATCTACAGATGCCGTATTACCTAAAATCTCTCTTGATGTATAAAGTGTTAAGTCTCTTCTTGTATTTACAGCCCATTTCACCAGTGTAATAGTGCGCTTTTCTATCTCAACAGCAGTTATACCAGCAGGATGTACACAACTTCCTGTATTACAGTATGGTGAATCCTTAGAGCCAGTCATAGGATGATGAGTGTGTCCTGATATAAGTATTAATTTATTTTTAAGTGCCCAACCTGTCAACTTTTTCTCAGTCTTTTTCTTTCTCTTATTATTTTTGGCTGCACTTGTCGGGTCTGGCACACCTATATTTTCAAGAGGTCTCCATATATAACGTACCAAAAAACGTGACAGTCGCCAAAAAGTGCTGTTAAGCAAATCAGCTTGATGTCCATGTGTTAAAAATATTTTATATCCTTTAATCGTATCATGCAGAACAATCCCTGGATAAAACTCCATATCAGGATAGAGTGGTCTATTACAGAGCATTTTGTCGCAATAAAATGAACTAAAATATCTGCCTTGGAAACTAGTATGTTTTTTGACTATATCATGGTTTCCATAGACTGTATAAAGACGTTTTTTTGCATAAAACAGGGAAAGTATTTCAAAGCTTTGCTTATGGTTTTCTTTAATACACTCCATAGAACGGTTTTCCCAAAGTTCATCTCCGTCACCCAGCTCAATATATGTAAATCCCCTCTGGAAATAATATTTAAGTGCAGCAAGATAAAGACATTCATTGTGAAGAAAATTGTCACCAGCACGTCCACATCCTCTATGACAGTCACTTATAATAACATACCGTGAAGATGGATATAATGGAAGCTGCAAAGAATCTTTAAATGCTTTTTGCATACGACTTTCAAACCCCATTCTTTTTCCTCTCTGAAATATTTATATTAAAAATATCCCATAAACTCTTGTTATAAGTCTATGGGAGTAAATAATAATTAAGAACTATTATAATCTAAGAATTACATGATGTTTTAGTTATTAAGTTTATGGAATCTGTATTTTCTTATGTGTTTTTTTATATTCCCTATAGCATTTATGATACTTCTGCTTCTTATTTTTCTTCATGCACAGCATATGCCTGAATATAAATGGCAGAAAACAGTATAAATATAAAATTTTATCAAGCGTGCAGATAAATGGCTTTGTAACCCACATATAAAGTTTACAAAAAAGCCTGTTTTTAAACTGTGCCCATTTTGCTTTAAAGCATCTTCTGCAACATGGTTGACACGCAAATGGCTTTGCAATTATAAATGTTATTGTCTTATCACATACAGAAATGCCACACTTTATATAACCAGATTGTACAAGACTTTGCAAAAAGCAATACATCATTGCTTCACTCCTAAAAGTAATAGAAACACGCATTGATAAATCTTCTGGCATACAGTATTTGCCAGGACAAAAGCCTGTAAGCCACCAGTGTGGCTGACTTGCAGTAAAAAGTATATTGCCTTTGTAGAACGTAGTTACAGAAAGAGTTAAAAATTCATTATCAGATATGCTTTTAAATAATGTTTTGTCATATTCCCAAGGGTCTAAAATTCTGTCAGAATAGTATATTCCAGCTTCGCTGCCAGTGCTGATACCATATTGTCCTTTCCAGAATTCAAACATCCATGTTCGGTCATTATAATTAAAATAAATTGGTTCACAGTCAAAGACCATCGAAAAATGCACAGCAGTTTTATCATACAGCGAACAATAGCCAAATTGTCTCTGCCATGCGTCAGTTCTAGATGTTATAATATCCTGCGAAGAAGAATAGCAAAAGCCAAATGGTTCCATAATCTGATTTAACATACATACTTTTTCCTGTAGTTTCATATTACAGAGTTTGCAGATTATTTTTTTCTTTTTCCAGTGGAAAATAATAAAAGACAGTATACATACAAATATTAACACTCCAAATAAAATGTACATAGTAAATTCCTTCCAAAAAGTATTTATTATATTATATGAAAGAAACTTTAAGAGGCAACATTATAGTATACTCTCTTTTATTTTATAAGGTAAATTTGTCTGTATTTTTATAAAAATGCAAAAAGTACTTGCATTTTTATGAAAGATAGTGTATAGTAGTTTTTGTTGATGCGAACAAGTTGTGTATGCATTAAGATTAAACTTGATATTTGGTCTGTTGGTCAAGCGGCTAAGACGTCGCCCTCTCACGGCGAAAACAGGGGTTCGATTCCCCTACAGACTGCTACTGTTTATAATATAAACAGCCCAACCCGTAAAGAGCTTGTAAAATCACTTGATTTTATAGGCTTTTTTTATAAGTAAAAAAAGGAGTGAGTAGTGTTGTGAAATATGATTGTCTTATTATTGATGATGAAAAACTTCTTGCAGACAGCACATCGGAGTATTTCAATCTATTTGGAGTAAAAACAGCAGTTGCATATAATGCATCTGAATGCTTGGAGTTTTTCAGTGAAAATACTGCAAAACTTCTGCTGCTTGATATAAATTTAGAAGATAGCAGTGGTTTTAAATTGTGCAAAAAACTCCGTGAAAAAACAGATATCCCTATTTTATTTATTTCTGCAAGAACAAGTGATGATGATAAGATTATTGCGCTTAATATTGGAGGAGATGATTACATACAAAAACCATATTCACTTGGTGTGTTGCTTGCAAAGGTAAAGGTTGTATTGAAGCGTTTTGGACAGAGCACAGATACAAAGTATTCTGATGGCAGACTTACAGTTGATTTTGATGCAAAGCAGGTATTTGTTGATGGGGTGGCTGCAAAACTGACATCGCTTGAATTTAAGTTGTTATCTTATCTTATTAAAAATGAAAATAAGGTTATTCCAAAACAGGAACTGTTTGAAGAGGTCTGGGAGGATAAGTTTACTGGCGATGGGACGCTGAATGTGCATATCCGAAAAATACGAGAAGTGATTGAAAAAAATCCAAGCAGTCCAAAATATATTATCACTATTTGGGGTGATGGTTATAAATTTATTGGAGGAAAGCAGTGAAAAAACAGACTTTTCTAATAAGTATGATATTTATTTTTGTGACAGAAATTGTGGTTCTTATCTTTTTTGCAGCAAAAGATACAGAGTATGTGCAGGATGCTGTGTTAGTAAATGAAGCAATACAGTCAGTACAAAATAACTGGAACACAATAAAAAGTCATAAAAACCAGATTTCTCTTGATTATGTTGTTATTGGAACAGATGAAAATGTATTATTTAAAACAAGGTCTGGGCTAAGTGAAAGCATTAATAAGGCAATAAAACATAGAGACACTATACTTGATATAAAAGTGAACAATCAGATTGTAGGCAAAATCATTATTTATAACGACAGTGCCAAAATTTTTAGTACACATAAAAAATCTATCATTATTATTTTGTCTGTTGCAATGTTTGTGCAGTGCATCTTTTGTATTGGATATTTCTTATATTTAAATCATACTATAATAAAACCTTTTCATAAGCTTAAAGGTTTTGCAGAACGTATTGCAGGTGGTAATTTAGATATTCCCCTCAAGATGGACAGGCAAAATCTTTTTGGTGCGTTTACAGAGAGTTTTGATATTATGCGTTCTGAACTGCAAAAAGCAAGAAGGGCAGAAGCTAAAGCAAATGCAGAAAAAAAAGAACTTGTTGCTAAACTTTCTCACGATATCAAAACGCCAGTTGCAAGTATTAAGGCAGCATCAGAAGTAGGAAGTGCACTGGCATATGATGAAAAAACTAGGGATAATTATATACAGATTATTCATAAAGCGGACCAGATTAATACATTGGTTACAAATTTGTTTACGGCATCTTTAGAAGAGATAGGCAAGCTTTCTGTTGCACCTACAGACATAGAAAACAAAGAACTAAAAACTTTACTTGAAAATTCTGATTATCTCCATCATACAACAATTCCTAATATTCCAGACTGTATTTTATATATTGATAAACTTCGTTTACAACAAGTATTTGATAATATTTTTGCCAATTCCTATAAATATGCTGGTACAAATATAGATGTAACAGTGCAAAAAGATGGAGGATATCTTTTAGTAGTAATTGAAGATTATGGAGGTGGTGTTAACACAGAGGAATTACCTCTGCTTAAAAATAAATTTGAACGTGGGAGTAATGTAAAAGATAAAGAAGGTGCAGGACTTGGGCTTTATATCTCTGATTATTTCATGAAAGAAATGCAGGGAGAACTTATTATTGAAAATGGACATAATGGACTGAAAGTAACAGTAATGATTGCTTTAAGCGGCACAGTTTAAGGAATTTTTAAGGATTGCCTAAAGACATTTAAGAATTGTCTAAATAAAATAGAACGTGTATAAGTTAAAACAATAATGGAGGTTTATTTATGAAAGAAATATTGTTAAAAACCGAGAGTTTAAGCAAGTCCTTTTCAAATAATGGAACTTTGCAGCACGTTCTTAAAAACATTGACTTAAAGCTTTACAAGGGAGATTTTACTGTAATTATGGGAGCAAGCGGCGCAGGTAAATCTACGCTCTTATATGCACTTTCAGGAATGGACACACCATCTCTTGGCAAGGTTACATTTGGAAATAAGGTTATATCAGATTTAAGCCCAGATGGGCTTGCAGTGTTCAGGCGCAAACATTGTGGGTTTGTGTTCCAGCAGATTTATCTAATTGATGGAATGAGTATAATGGATAACATACTTTCCACAGGGCTTCTTGTCAATAAGGACAAAAAAGCATTGGTACAGTATGCTAGAGAACTGTTAAAAGCAGTAGATATATCTGAGGAAGCACAAAAGAAATTTCCTGCACAGCTTTCAGGCGGCGAGGCGCAGCGTGTTGGTATTGTACGTGCATTAATCAATTCCCCAGAAATTCTGTTCGCAGATGAGCCAACAGGGGCACTTAATTCTAAAACGGGGCTTGATGTCCTTGATACACTTACAAAGTTCAATGAACAAGGTCAAAGCGTGGTTATGGTAACACATGATATGCGTTCTGCTAGGCGTGGAAACCGTATTTTGTATTTAAAAGACGGCATGGTTTTAGGTGAATGTGACTTAGGCAGGTATAGGCATAAAGATACAGAGAGGCATAATAAACTTTCTGCATTTCTTACAGAAATGGGGTGGTAGTATGAAAAAGCATTTTTTGATTGCTTGGTGCAATCTTCGCAGAACAAAGGGACAGACAGTGGCAATAGTTCTTCTTATATTGGCTGCTTCATCCATGTTAAATTTATGGCTTATGTTGTCTATGGATTACAAGCGTAATTTTGACCGTTATCACGATAAACTTAATGCTGGACATGTCACTCTTGCATTAAATGGATATAATGCTGAATTGCGAGATTTTATTACAGAGACACTTGAAAAAGATAAAAATGTAGTACAATACTGCATGGATGATGCATTAACTGCAAATGCTTCATTTGAATATAATGACGGTGAGGTAAGTACTGAGTTTATAATTCTTGAAAAACAGACAGCTTTAAACCGTTTAGTTGAAAAGACCGAAATTGTAGAAGATACAAAAGCTGCAAGTGGTATTTATCTTCCTATGATTTATGGTATGGACAATAGCATTTCAGCAGGTGGAACAGTAGATATTACAATAGGGGATAATGTAATAAATTATAATGTATGTGGTTTTTTGAACAGTGTAATGGCAGGTTCACATAATTGTAGTATGTGTATGCTTTTGCTTACTAAGGATAAGTATAGGGAACTGGAGGAAAAAGGATTTGCAATAAAATCTACTTTTGTTTCTGTGCGTATTAATGATAAAACTAAAAGTGAAGATTTTGAGGCAGCGCTTAAAAATAAGATATCTAACAAATATCCTGATGCCAGCTCTTTAAGCAATTCCTACAATCTTGTGTCGTCTTCCCGCTATATTTCACAGATGGTATGTGCAGGCATTGTCAGTGCTGCGGCATTTCTGGTAATATTGATTGCCTTGGTTGTAATTATATCTAATGTGATAAATTATATTCAAGAGAATATGAGGCAGATTGGTGTGTTTAAGGCTGTTGGATATAGAAGCAGACAGATTATTTTAGCACTGATGTTACAATTCTTAAGCATAACATTAATTGCTGTTATAACTGGTATTGGGCTTTCTTATTGTCTTTTCCCCACAATCAATGATATGATGGTTTCACAAACAGGAATTCCATATACAATAAAATTTCTGCCTGTTCCATACGTGATTACAGTTTTGTTTATATGTGGGGCTGTTGCATTTGCTGTATGGCTGCCATCACGCAGGATAAGGAAAATAGAACCTATCATAGCACTCCGCCAAGGTATCCAGACACACAATTTTAAACATAACCATATTCCTCTTGAAAAATCGCATGTACCGCTTAATCTTGCACTTGCACTTAAAACAACTTTTTCAGGAAAAAAACAGAATATTACTATCTGTATTACAATGCTGGTTCTTTCACTTGTACTTGTCTTTTCGGAGCTTATGGTGGAAAATATAATTGCAGATATCCAGCCTTTTATCAGGCTGATTGTAGGAGAGATGGCAGATTCATGTATTAATATAAATACAGATATTGAAGAGGAATTTCTACAGAAAATGGATAAAAATAGAGATGTTTCTAAATGCTATCTTTATCATACAATAGAAGTGCGTCATGTTGGCGGAATTGCATTGTCTGCAACTTTATCAGATGATTTTTCAAATGTGAATAACAAGAGTGTCTGTTTTGAAGGACGTTTTCCAAAGTATGACAACGAAATGGCAATTGGAGCAAGATATGCAAAAGACAAGGGATTGGAAATTGGGGATGAGATTACTCTGACAGCAGATGGGCATGAAGCAAAGTATATTATTTCTGGCATGACACAGGTGTCTAATTATCTTGGTAAAGATTGTCTGTTGACACGCAGTGGCTATGAGCGTATAGGCAAGCTTAATGATTTAAGTTACTATATCAATACTAAAACTGGAACTGATATAGATAAATTTAATATAGCAATAAGCAGACAATTTGAAAATGGTATAAACATGACAGTAAACATAGTGTCAGCAGTGAATGGCACAGCAGCAGTTTATGTTACTCTTATGAAGATTATTGTAATTGCTGTTCTTGTATTAAGTGCAGTTATAATTACACTGGTGTTATATCTTCTTGTAAGAACACTGATAAATAACAAAAAACAGGATTACGGAATTTTAAAAGCCACAGGCTTTACTACAAGACAGCTTATTTTTCAGACAGCTGCCAGTTTTATGCCATCTGTCATATTTTCAACGGCTGTGGGACTTGTTGCCAGCAGTTTGGTTATAAATCCTCTTACTGCTGTGTTTTTAAGGGGAATAGGCATTGTAAAGTGTACGTTTGTAATTCCTGTTGGTCTTACTGTAGCTGCTGGAGTAGGGATTGTACTATCTGCTTTTGGGATTGTGTGTCTGCTATCTTTAAAAATCAGGAAAATTGCTCCAAGAGTGCTTCTTATGGGGGAATAAGTTTTTAAGTTGACAAATATATAAAAATATAGCATAATCAACTGAAACCTAAATAATTGGAAGATTATTTAAAATTTGTTATGTGGAGAAAGATTATGAAACAATTAATTCTTAATGGAATATGGAACATTAATCAGAGAGGAAAAGAAAAGCAGTATGATGTAAAAGTTCCTGGTTCTGTCCTTTCTGCACTGCTTGAAGCAGAGGCAATTCCAGACCCATTTGATGGTAGAAACGAATATCTGGTAAGAGAAATTTTTAGAAATGATTATATTTTTCAAAGAGATTTTCATGTCTCAGAAGAACTTTTAAAAGAAGAGAATATAGAATTAGTGTGTGAAGGGCTTGACACGCTTGCTGTAATTTATATAAATGATAAGAAGGTATTTTATGCAGAAAATATGCACAGAACATGGCGAATACCTATAAAAGAATATATTGAGCCAGGTATAAACAATATAAGGATAGAGTTTCTGTCTGTATTAAACTTTATAGATAACTATGTTTATAAAGAAAATAAGGAAGTAAAATATGTTGCTGCTGGAGCGATGAAAGGAAATCAGCTTGTTAGAAAATCACATTCAATGTTTGGGTGGGATTGGGGTCCGCAACTTCCTGATGCAGGAATTTTTAGAGATATTTACTTAGAGTGTTGGACAGGCAGAAGAATTACTGATATAGAATTTTTGCAGCATCATAGACAAGCAGAAGCAGAGTTACAGATAAAAACTGTTTTTTCTTGTACGGGTACACTTTGTGAAAATCAAAAACTTAAAGTAGTTATTAGTGACAAGCAGACAGGAGAAACTGTTGCATATAAAGAAGATAATCTTGGCAGTGTATTGCAATGTGAAAATACATTTACAGTAAAAAATCCAAAGCTTTGGTGGCCTAATGGCTATGGACAACAGCCACTCTATGAAGTGGTAATTTCTCTGCTTGATATAGACGAAAATGTACTTCAAGAACAAAAGAAAACTATAGGTTTTAGAACACTTGAAGTCAGCAGAGAGAAAGATTCTTTTGGAAAAGAATTTGCTTTTAAGATAAATGGTATAAAGATTTTTGCAATGGGCGCAAACTATATTCCCGAAGATTGTGTGTATTCAAGGATTACAAAAGAAAGACAGGATTATCTTCTAGAATGTGCAAAAAGGGCAAATTTTAACTGTGTCAGAGTATGGGGAGGCGGTTATTATCCATCAGATACTTTTTATGAACTGTGTGACGAAAAAGGCATAATTGTATGGCAGGATTTGATGTTTGCATGTAATGTTTATGATGCTACAGAAAGTTTCTTAGAAAATTGTAAAAAAGAGGTTGAGGACAATGTAAAGCGTCTGCGTCATCATCCAAGCCTTGGCTTATGGTGTGGCAACAATGAGATAGAATCTGCGTGGTCTCACTGGCCAGATTTTCAGACAGAAACTCTAAACCTTAAAGCTGACTATATCAAACTCTTTGAACATGTAATTCCTGAAGTTATGAGAAAAAATGCCAAAGATACATTTTTCTGGCCATCATCTCCATCGTCAGGAGGATGCTTTGCAAATCCTGATGATGAAAATAATGGTGATGCACATTACTGGGATGTATGGCATGGACAGAAACCATTTACAGATTATAAGAAATATTTTTTCCGCTTCTGTTCAGAATTTGGTTTTCAGTCTTTCCCAGATATAAAGACAATAGAGTCATTTACAAAGCCAGAAGACAGAAATATTTTTTCAAGGGTGATGGAAAGCCACCAAAAGAACGATGCTGCTAATGGAAAGATTTTGTATTATATGTCAGAAAATTTCCGTTACCCTGCAAAGTTTGATGACCTTATATATATAAGCCAGATTTTACAAGGTATGGCAGTACAGTATGGAGTAGAACATTGGAGGCGCAACAGAGGAAGGTGCATGGGAACTCTTTATTGGCAACTTAATGATAACTGGCCTGTTGCATCATGGTCATCTATTGACTATTTTGGCAGATGGAAAGCATTACAGTATATGGCAACAAAATTTTACGCACGAAAAACGTCAAGTCTTATAAAAGATAATCATAATATACATCTTTTTGTAGAAAATGAAACGGCAGAAAAAGTAAAGTGGAAAGCAATTATACGTCTGAAAGATATGGACTGTAAAATAATTTCAGAAGTTATAAAGGAAGGAAACACTGAATCATTTTGTTCAAAAGAAGCTATAGAGATGGATTTGGAAAAATTCTGCCTTAATGAATATGACACATGGGAGGAAAAAATCTTTGTAGAAAGTAGCGTTATCTTTGAGGATGGCACAAGTACACACAATGTAGAAGTGCTTTTACCATATAAATATATGGCACTTAAAAAACCAGTTATAGAAAAATCAGCAGAAGAAACCAAAGATACATTTATACTAAAGTTAAAGAGCAATACATTTGCTCCATTTATAGAACTTAAGTTTGAAGATGCAGATGTAATCTTTAGTGATAATTATTTTCACCTAACAGGAGATGTGTATGAGGTGGAGATTAAAAAGCAAGATATTTTAAAAGGCAAATTTAACAGTACAGATGATTTGCTGCAAAAGTTACAAGTACGTACAGTGGCAGATACTTATTAAATATAAAAATAATTAATACTAGTACTTCCTAAAATGTTGTCAGTTTAATGAAATACTGATATAATTATACCATCTTGAATGGGAGGATTACATTATATGAAGAATCTAAAAGTAGTAACTAAAATGTCACTTGTAGGATGTACAGTATTAGCCTTTGTTGTATTTAGTATTTGCTTTTCAATTAGCAGTATGAAGTCCATTGAAAAGCAGATGATTAAATCGGAAGAAGAAAGTATTAGAACAGATTATGACAACAATATAAAGAGTCAAGTTGATTTGGCTATTTCGCTTCTTGATGCTTATAATGCTGATATACAGGCAGGGGTCTATTCTAAAGAAGAAGGAATGAAGCTTGCAGCTGACAAGCTAAGAGAAGTACGATATGGTGAAGATGGATATTTTTGGGCTGACCAATCAGATGGTGTCAATGTAGTCTTACTTGGTAACGATACTGAGGGGACAAACCGTATGGATACAAAAGATGCTACTGGTTATGAAATGGTAAAAGATTTTATCACTAATTCTGTACAAAATGGAAGTTATTATTGTGATTATAAATTTCCAAAAGAAGGCGGCACAGAGCCAATGCCAAAAAGGGCTTATACACAATATTATGAACCATTTGACTGGGTAGTGGGAACAGGCAATTATACAGACCATATTGATGACCAGATGGCTGTTGTTACTGTAGAAGCCAAGCAGTATACCAACAGTAAGACAACAACATTTTTTGTTATATGTGTTGCATTTGCAGCAGTTATTATTTTGCTTCTGTCATGCATGATTATTGATATAACAAAACCTTTAAAAATTGTGGGCGATAACCTTAAGAAAATGTCAGAAGGCAATTTTTCTATACAGATAGAAGATACACTTTTAAAGCGAAAAGATGATTTTGGTATGTTATCTAATATTGTTGAAAAGATGCGCAACAGCATAGGAAGTCTTATCAGCAATGTTAAAGAAGAAGCAGATATGATAACGGGAAGTGTAAATGGAGTTCATACAAATATGGACAGTCTTAGTAATGAAATTGATGATGTGTCATCAACAACTATACAGCTTTCAGCTTCAATGGAAGAAACCTCAGCGGCAGCAGGTGATATAAGCGGAATGACTAAGGAAATTGAAGATGCTGCAAGAAATGTTGCAGGGCGTGCACAGGAAGGTGCAGAACATGCACAAGATATATATAAAAAAGCGTCTAATGCTAAAAGTTCTACAATCGAAACAAAAGACCGTCTTTTAAAACAGAAAGAATTAATAGAAAATAGTTTAAATAAGGCACTTGAAAAAGTAAAAGTAGTTTCAGAAATTTCAATACTAGCAGATTCTATTATGGAGATAACTACTCAAACAAATCTTTTATCACTTAATGCAAGTATTGAAGCAGCAAGAGCAGGAGATGCAGGAAAAGGATTTGCCGTTGTTGCAGATGAAATAAGAAAACTTGCAGAAGAATCACAGAAAAGTACAGAAAATATTCAAAAAGTAACAGAGCAGGTCAATGAATCAGTTGAAAGTCTTGCCAAAGATTCAGGACAGCTTCTTTCATTTATTGATGGTCAGGTTATGGATAGTGTACGCCTGTTTGATGATATTTCAAATGATTATAATGAGGATGCAAAGGAGATTGACTTACTTGTAGCAGATTTTAGCGCAATCTCTGAACAACTTCTTGCATCTATTAGTAATATTACTGATGCTATAAACGGCATTTCACAGGCGGCTAATGAAAGTGCAACAGGAACTGCAAATATTGCAGAGCGTATTTCTAATATAGTACATACGTCAGATTCTATAAATATGTCGTTAAAAGATGCTAATGGGCTTGTAGGACAGCTTAATGAAGCGACAGATAAATTTCAATTATAGTATTGATAAACAATATATTAAGGGCTAGTTATTATACCAGCCCTTTTTTATCTTAAAAATAATCTGCTGCATTCTTCTCGTTTTCACCATGTTTAGAATTATAGCAGCGGACTACTGCACGTATTCCCTTATGGGTCATATATGGCAGCATAAAAGAAATATACTCCCAGTTTCCAGTAGATTGCATAATCATTAAAGCATGGTCATCTATATCACCACATGTAAGAGGTTCTGATGGTTTATGTTTTCTTGCTTTATTTATCTGCTTTTTTGTCAATTTTATTTCTTTTCCCGTAGTCATATCAACAGAGCCTGCCCATTCGGCACTTTGTGAAGCAGGTATCAGTTTCTTTGCACCTTTTTCTGACATATAGGGAACATAAAATTCTACCCATTCCCACATCCATGACTTGTCTATCAATGCCAGAGCCATCTTATCTGCCTCAGAAGCAGAGATAGTATCATCTTTACTTTTGTTCACCGCTATTTTTCTTTGACGCAATAATGTCTCTGTTTGAGATTGTAATTCACTATTTGCATTATTTGATGCTCCTACTGTATAACTTCCAGTAAAAATACCAGTAAATGTTATTATTCCAGTCAAAATAACCATTAATGCTTTATTAAATGTAGTATTTTTTTTGTTATTCATAATTGATTTCAGCCTTTCTTTTAATAATTTTTTATTTTCCCCCAAAGTAAGAGTGGAACTGCGTTCTTTATAGCTTCCTGGATGTGCCATGGCGTTTAAAATTGTACTGGCATATTCTTTACACTGTTCTTTAGAATTAAGAAGTGAAACCACATATTCATCACACGACAGCTCACACAAGTGGCTAATACTTCTGTTTGCTATATAAACAAGTGGATTAAACCAGTGGATGCAAACAACAACTTGTACTATCCATTTATAGAACATATCTTTTCGTTTGTAGTGTACCAATTCATGCAAAACAGTATAATAAAATGCCTGTTCAGATAAGTTTATATCTGGAAGCACAATGCGAGGGTGAAAAAATCCTATCAGCATAGGAGATGAAATAAGTGGATTAACCCATAAATCAATAGCTTTATTAATCCCTAGTTTAGATTCAGCAGTAGAAAGTGTTTCTATGCGGCTTATATCATCTACTGGTATACTTCCTGCTTGAACAAATTTTGCAAAACTTCTGTATATTGTGACTTTGTATATAAAAAATAACAATGCCATCATTAGCCAGAAAAGACAGAGATAACCTTTTGCATTCCCAAGTACTAGGATATTGTTTTTATGTATTACTTCAAGTTTTTCTGGTATATTTTCAAAAACTGTTACTATATCTGTGTCTTTAGTCTTTTGAAATACAGAGTTGTTAGTATTAGATGTACTTTGTAACATGCTGTATACATGTGCTCCTAAATTAGTTATCAAGTTTTTTTCTGGTGCAAAAGGCAATAAAAGTCTAGCAATAGCCACAATCCAAATATAATAACGCCACCGACAGCTAGTTTTTTTCAGAAACACTAGATTGACAAAAAATATCAGTATAATCATCAATCCTCCTGTCAAAGATAATGACAGCACAAGAGAAAGAATTGTCCATGCCATTTACTTCATCTCCAATATTTTTTTAAGTTCAGCATATTCTGATTCTGTCAGCATTTCACTATTTACTAGTTGTGTGACAAGTCCTGAAACATCGCCTTTATATATCCTATCTACAAAATTTCTAGTCTGCACAGACTGAAATTCCTGTTCTGTTATTAAAGGGATATATTCATTTTTTCTGCCATGTTTATTCGCTTTTAAGTATCCTTTTTCCATTAAACGTGACAGAAGAGTAATAAGGGTATTCTTCTGCCAATTTTTCCCACTCTTTGCTAATGCATCCGTTATCTGCGCAAATAGCATTGGAGGGCTGCCATCCCAGATAATCTTCATGATTTCTAGCTCTGCATCAGATATCTTTTTGTTTTCCATAAAAGATTTTCTCCTTTTTTGTATGACATTTTGTTATACTATTTATAATAACAGTTTGTCATACAAAAGTCAAGCACTAATTTTAGCGCATCATATAGTTATTGCATTATTGTACAATATTTGCTATATTAGATATAGTAATGAATATATAAAATTACATTTTTTTATGACACCTTTGCTCAACAAAAAATTCAACAATAAGAAAGGAATAAATTTTATGAAAAATTTAAAAGTATTAACAAAAATGGTATTGCTAGAATTTGCAATAGCAGCTTTTACTATATTTAGTATCTGTTTTTCAATTAGTAGCATGACATCTGTTAAAAGTGAGATAATTAAAAATGAAGAAGAAAATATTAGAGCCAATTACGATGAGAATATAAAAAGTCAAGTTGATTTAGCAGTTTCAATTCTTGATATATACAATTCCAAAATAGAATCAGGGGTTTATTCTAAAGAAGAGGGAACTAAACTTGCTGCTGATGAAATAAGAGAGTTAAGATATGGTGAAGATGGGTATTTTTGGGTTGATAGGTCAGATGGTGTGAATGTGGTATTGCTTGGCAGTGATACCGAAGGGACAAACCGTATGGACGCAAAAGATAGCAATGGTTTTGATTTTATAAGAAACTTAATTACAAATTCAATGAGGGATGGAAGCTGTTACCTTGATTATAGTTTTCCTAAAAATGGTGAGACAGAGTCATCGCCAAAAAGGGGATATGCAGTATATTACGAGCCTTTTGAATGGGTAATTGGAACAGGAAATTATACAGACAATATTGATGAAAATATTACTAATGTTACTAAAGAAGCCAACCAGTATACAAATAGCAAAACAATGCAGTTTTTGTTTATATGTATTGTATTTATAATAGTGATTATTTTGTTTTCGTCAGGCGTAATTTTGAATATAACAAGACCTTTAAAAATGGTGGGCAATAATATTAAAAAAATGTCAGATGGCAATTTTTCTATACAAGTAGAAGACAAGCTTTTAAAACGCAAAGATGATTTTGGGAAACTTTCAAATATTACTGAAAAAATGCGTAACAATATAGGAGAATTGGTCAGTGATGTAAAAGAAGAAACCAAGATGATAACAGGAAGTATAAGTGGAATACATACTAACATGAATAATCTTAGCAAAGAAATTGATGATGTATCATCAACAACTGTACAACTTTCAGCTTCAATGGAAGAGACATCAGCTGCATCAGGTAATATAAATGGAATGACTGGGGAAATTGAAGACGCTGCAAGAAATGTTGCAGAACGTGCACAGGCAGGAGCTGAACGTGCACAGGATATATATAAGAAAGCCTCTGATGCAAAAAATTCTACTGATGAAATGAGAAGCCAGCTTATAAGTCAAAAAGAAATGATAAAAACTAACTTAAATGAAGCACTTGAGAAAGTAAAGGTAGTTTCACAGATTTCAACATTGGCAGAATCTATTATGGAAATAACAACACAAACAAATCTTTTATCACTTAACGCAAGTATTGAGGCGGCAAGAGCAGGAGAAGCTGGAAGAGGTTTTGCAGTTGTTGCAGATGAGATACGAAAACTTGCAGAAGAATCACAGAAAAGCACAGAAAATATTAGAATAGTTACAGAACAAGTAAATCAATCAGTTGAAAGTTTGGCAAAAGATTCCGAATTACTTCTTTCTTTTATTGACAATCAAGTAATGGATAGTGTGAATGTATTTGATAATATTGCAAATAATTATAATGAAGATGCAAAGGAAATTGATTTGCTTGTAGCAGATTTTAGTGCGATTTCGGAAGAACTTCTTGCTTCTATTAACAATATTACTGACTCTATAAATCAAATTTCACAGGCAGCAAATGAAAGTGCAACAGGAACTGCTAATATTGCAGAGCGTATCTCTAATATATTAAACGCATCTGATTCTATAAATATGTCATTAAAAGATGCTAACGAACTGGCGGAAAGACTTAATAATGCAGCAGATAAATTTCAGTTGTAGTTTTTAAGCAAATAATTATTTGCAATTTCCACATGAAAAGAAATAAACATTCAAATTCATGTGGAAATTTTTTTAATTACTTTTTACAACCTTATATTACCTTTTATTGCTATTTCTCCATATTTTAAGTTTTTCTGCGTCAGCAATAAGTTTATCTCTAAAGTCAGGATGTGCTACTGATATAATAGCTTCTGCTCTCTGCCATGATGACAGCCCTTTTAAATTAACTATTCCATATTCAGTTACAAAGTAATGTACATTAGCACGAGTGTCAGTAACGATAGAACCATTGTCTAATGTAGGTTTGATACGTGATTCAACTGTGCCATCTTTCTTAGTAAATGTTGAAGACATACATACAAAACTTTTACCACCTTTTGAAAGGTATGCTCCAAGCACAAAATCAAGCTGTCCGCCAGCACCGCTTATCTGCCTTGTACCTGCTGACTCAGCATTTATCTGACCATACAGGTCTATGTCAACAGCATTGTTTATGGACATAAAGTTGTCTAGTGCTGAAATAGAACGTATATCGTTTGTATAGCTTACAGGTGCGCTCATACATTCAGGATTGTCATTTATATAGTCATAAAGTTTCTTTGTACCTGCGGCAAATGCGTATACTTGGCGTCCTTTATCAATCGCTTTCCTGTTGCCTGTAATCTTTCCTGCCTTTGCAATGTCAACAAATGCATCTACATACATTTCGGTATGCACACCAAGGTCTTTAAGGTCTGACTGTGCGATAAGTGAGCCTACTGCATTTGGCATACCGCCAATACCAAGCTGTAAGCATGCGCCATCTGGTATTTCATTAACAATGTATTTTGCAACTGCTTGGTCAGTTTCTGTAGCAGCACCGCCGCCACCTAGTTCATCAATAGCAGGATTGTCACCTTCAACAATCATAGCAACATCATTTATATGTACAGCTTCTTCAAAACCGCCTAGACACCTTGGCATGTTTTTATTCACTTCTACAATTATAACCTCTGCTTTTTCACAGCATGCAGCCATATGTGAAGCATTAGGTCCAAAATTAAAGAAACCATGTTCATCCATAGGCGCAACCTGGAACATAGCTACACGTGAAGGAGTGGCAATATCACGGTAGTATCTTGGCAGTTCACTATAACGAATAGATGCGTAATAAGAAAATCCTTCTGAGATTGCTTTTCTTTCAATGCCGCCCATATGCCATGAGTTCCATGCGAAGTGCTCTGCAGGATTGTCAATTTTGTAAATTTCTGGAACATGGCATAATATGCCTCCTCTGATATTTACATCAGAAAGTTCTGGCAGGCGCTTTGCAAGGGCGGCATCAAGAGCTACAGGTGTGCCTACACACCATCCAAAGTCTACCCAGTCACCTGAGTTTACAACTTTTACTGCATCTTCAGCAGTAGTTAGTTTTTGTGAATACATTTCCTTATAATCCATAAATTACCTCCTTATTGTTTGTTACTTATAAGTCTGTGGGATGTTCACCATGCTGGGGTTACACCCTGTCATTAATAAAATACCATGTTTTAATTGTGCACGTCAATGCATTAATAAAATATAACTAAAAAAATATATTAGAGTTTCGGTGTTTGGTTATATTGTAATAATTTTCCAATAAGAATTTGTTGATTTTTAATAAAATTTATAAAATATACTCAAAATATGCATATTATTTTATCAAAAAAACTTGCCAATTTAGTCATTTTGGTATATTATATTTAGGTAGATTGCCTAAAGTTGTAATATCTGTGCAAAACATAGATAGCTTGTGCTGTCGGAATTCAATTATAAGGAGGAATTTAGTATTATGGCAAAAAAAGTAGTTATAGCAGGCGCATGCCGTACTGCGATTGGCAAAATGGGTGGAGGCTTAAGTAAAACTCCGGCTTCTGTTTTAGGCTCAATAGTTATTAAAGAAGCTCTTGAGAGAGCTGGCGTACCAGCGGACAAGGTTGACCAAGTATATATGGGTTGCGTTATACAGGCAGGTCTTGGACAAAACGTTGCACGCCAGGCTTCAATTAAAGCAGGACTGCCAATTGAAACACCAGCAGTTACAATAAACGTTGTTTGTGGTTCAGGACTTAATTGTGTAAATATGGCTGCACAGATGATACAGACAGGAGATGCTGATATCGTTGTTGCAGGCGGTATGGAAAATATGTCAATGGCACCATATGCAATGATGCAGGGCCGCTATGGTTACCGTATGAACAATGGACAGTTAGTTGATACAATGATTAATGACGCATTGTGGGATGCTTTCAATCAGTATCACATGATGATTACAGCAGAAAATGTTGCAGAGAAATGGAATCTTACACGTGAAGAACTTGACGAATTCGCTGCAAACAGCCAGCAGAAATGTGAAGCTGCTATTAACGCAGGCAAATTTGATGATGAAATTGTTCCTGTACAGACAGGCGTTGACAGGAAGACAAAAGAGCCAATAATCTTTAATAAAGATGAAGGCCCACGTCCTGGAACAACAGCTGAGGGCTTAAGCAAATTAAAATGCTGCTCTGGCAAAGAGGGTGGTGTTGTTACAGCAGGTAATGCATCAGGTATTAATGATGGTGCAGCAGCAGTCGTTGTTATGAGTGAAGAAAAGGCTAAAGAACTTGGTGTTACACCTATGGCTACATTTATAGCTGGTGCACTTGGCGGTGTAGATCCTGCAATTATGGGTGTAGGTCCAGTTGCTTCAACAAAGAAAGTTCTTGCAAAGACAGGCCTTTCAATTAATGATTTTGACCTTATTGAAGCAAATGAAGCTTTTGCTGCACAGTCTGTTGCAGTTGGAAAAGAACTTGGATTTGACCTTAGTAAATTAAATGTAAATGGTGGTGCTATTGCACTTGGACATCCTGTAGGTGCTTCAGGCTGCCGTATTCTTGTAACACTCCTTCATGAGATGAAGAAGACAGGAGCAAACAGAGGTCTTGCTACACTTTGTATTGGTGGTGGCATGGGCTGCTCAACAGTTGTTGAAAAATATTAATTTAGAACAGAACTAGTTTGTACTTAAAATATGCACCTTGGTGTAGCTTCAGAGAGAGACTGGCTGCTGCACGTGGTGCAAGCTTTGAGAGGAGTAACCGTGATGGAATTCATTTTATATGAAGTTAAAGATATGGTCGGAACAATTACAATTAACCGTCCAAAGGCTTTAAATGCATTAAACAGCCAGGTTCTCGAAGAACTTGATGCTACTCTTGATGCAGTAGATTTAGATACTGTAAGATGCCTTATACTTACAGGTGCAGGTGAAAAGTCATTTGTTGCAGGAGCAGATATTGGTGAGATGAGCACACTTACAAAGGCTGAGGGTGAAGCTTTTGGTAAGAAAGGCAATGATGTATTCCGCAAGCTTGAAACATTTCCAATTCCTGTAATTGCAGCAATCAACGGTTTTGCACTTGGCGGTGGCTGTGAGATTTCAATGAGCTGTGATATACGTATCTGCTCAGAAAATGCAGTATTTGGGCAGCCAGAAGTAGGTCTTGGAATTACACCAGGTTTTGGCGGCACACAGAGGCTTGCAAGAATAGTCAGCGTTGGAATGGCTAAACAGATGATTTATACAGCAAGAAATATTAAAGCAGATGAGGCATATCGTATTGGTCTTGTAAATGCAGTTTATCCAGCAGAGGAACTTATTCCACAGGCCCAGAAGCTTGCTGCTACAATTGCAAAGAATGCACCTATAGCAGTGCGCAACTGCAAGAAAGCTATTAATGACGGCTTACAGACAGATATGGACAGTGCACTTGTAATAGAGGAAAAACTCTTTGGTGACTGCTTCGAGACAGAAGACCAGAAAGCAGGTATGGGCAACTTCCTTGAGAAGGATAAAGAAAAGAAATTAAAGGTAGTTCCATTTAAAAACTGCTAATTAATGTAGATTAAGGCTATCACGCAGATGGTGCGTGGATAAATTATAGATTAGTTATGGAGGATATAAAATGAAAGTTGGAGTAATTGGCGCAGGTACAATGGGTTCTGGCATAGCACAGGCATTTGCACAGACAGAAGGATATGAAGTTTATTTATGTGATATTAACGATGAGTTTGCTGCAAATGGCAAGAACAAAATTGCTAAGGGATTTGAAAAGAGGGTTGCAAAAGGCAAGATGGAGCAGGCTGCTGCTGATGCTATCCTTGCAAAGATTACAACAGGTACAAAAGAGATTTGTACAGATTGTGATTTAATTGTTGAAGCTGCACTTGAAGTTATGGATATCAAGAAGCAGACATTCAAAGAATTAGAAGAAATCTGCAAAAATGAAAACTGCATTTTTGCAACAAATACATCATCACTTTCAGTTACAGAAATTGGCGCTGGCATAAAGAGACCTGTAATCGGCATGCATTTCTTCAACCCAGCTCCTGTAATGAAGCTTATTGAAGTAATCCGTGGTGAGAATACTACTGACGAAGTAAATGATAAAGTAATTGAAATTTCAAAAGCAATTGGCAAAACTCCTGTAGAAGTTAAAGAAGCTCCAGGCTTTGTAGTAAACAGGATTCTTATTCCAATGATAAATGAAGCTGTTGGTATTTATGCGGAAGGCATTGCTTCTGTAGAGGGTATTGATACAGCTATGAAGCTTGGTGCAAACCATCCAATGGGACCTCTTGCTTTAGGTGACTTAGTTGGTCTTGATATATGCCTTGCTATTATGGATGTCCTTTATACTGAAACAGGGGATTCAAAATACCGTGCACATACACTTCTTAGGAAGATGGTACGTGCTGGCAAGCTTGGTATGAAGACAGGCAAAGGTTTCTATGATTATACAAAATAATTAAAAGTATATTTTATGAAAGGTGGTAAAGAAAGGCATGGATTTTACATTAAGTAAAAAGCATGAGATGGCGAGACAGCTTTTCAAAGATTTCGCTGAGAAAGAAGTTAAGCCTATGGCTCAGGAGGTTGATGAAACTGAGCATTTTCCAATGGACAATGTAAAGAAGATGGGTAAATACGGCTTTATGGGTATTCCTATCCCTAAGGAGTATGGCGGACAGGGATGTGACATACTTACATATGTTATGTGTGTTGAAGAACTTTCAAAAGTATGCGCTACAACAGGCGTTATCGTATCAGCACATACATCACTTTGTGCTGACCCAATCCTTACATATGGTACAGAGGAGCAGAAGAAAAAATATCTTCCTGACCTTGCAAGTGGCAAGAAAATCGGCGCTTTCGGACTTACAGAGCCAGGTGCAGGTACAGACGCACAGGGCGTACAGACTAAAGCTGTTCTTGACGGTGACGAATGGGTACTTAATGGTTCCAAATGCTTCATAACAAATGGTGAAGTTGCTGATATATATATTATAATTGCATACACAGATGTTGTTGAAAAGAGAGGCAGAAAGGTTAAATCATTCTCTGCATTTATCGTAGAAAAAGGAACACCTGGCTTCTCATTTGGTACAAAAGAAAAGAAGATGGGTATCCGCGGTTCATCTACTTATGAATTAATATTCCAGGATTGCCGCATTCCAAAGGATGCTCTTTTAGGACCACAGGGAAAAGGTTTCCCTATTGCTATGCATACTCTTGACGGCGGACGTATTGGTATCGCTTCACAGGCTCTTGGTATTGCAGAGGGCGCATTAGAAAGAACTATTGAGTATACAAAGGAAAGAAAGCAGTTTGGCCGCACTATTGCACAGCAGCAAAACACTCAGTTCCAGCTTGCTGACATGGCTACAAAGGTAGAAGCTGCTAAACACCTTGTATACAAAGCTGCATTAAAGAAACAGGAATTTGCAGAGGGTGCTAAGGTATCTTATTCTGTAGAAGCTGCTATGGCTAAACTGTATGCTGCAGAAGTTGCAATGGAAGTTACAACAAAGGCAGTACAGTTACATGGTGGTTATGGCTATATCAGAGAATACGATGTAGAGCGTATGATGCGTGATGCTAAGATTACAGAAATATACGAGGGAACTTCAGAAGTTCAGCGTATGGTTATCTCAGGCAGCTTATTAAAATAATTATAAAGGAGTGACAAAGCCGTGAAAATAGTAGTATGTATAAAGCAGGTTCCAGATACTAAAGGCGGGGTAAAATTTAACCCTGATGGTACTTTGGACAGGGGTGCTATGCTTGCGATTATGAATCCTGATGATAAAGCAGGTCTTGAAGCAGCCCTCAGATTAAAAGATGAATATGGTGCAGAAGTTACTGTTGTTACAATGGGTCTTCCAAAGGCAGAAGAAGCTCTTCGTGAAGCTCTTGCTATGGGTGCTGACAAAGCTATCTTAGTAACGGACAGAGTATTAGGCGGAGCTGATACATGGGCTACATCTACAACAGTTGCAGGCGCAATTAGAAATCTTGAATATGATTTGATTATTACTGGCCGTCAGGCTATTGATGGTGATACAGCTCAGGTTGGTCCTCAGATTTCTGAGCATCTTGACCTTCCAGTTATTTCATACGCAAAGGATATCAAAATTGAAGGCGATTATGTAATAGTACAGCGCCAGTATGATGACGGATATCATGTATTAAAGGCTAAGATGCCATGTCTGATTACAGCTCTTTCAGAGTTAAATGAGCCACGTTATATGACTCCAGGCGGGATTTTTGATGCTTATGATGCTGAAGTTACAGTATGGGGCAGAAAAGACCTTAAAGATGTTGACGATTCTAATATCGGTTTAGCAGGCTCACCTACTAAGATTGCTAAAGCTTCTGATAAAGTAAGAAAAGGAGCAGGTGAAGTTAAAACTGACCTTGATGCAGATGGTGCAGTTTCATATATTGTGGGCAAATTAAAAGAGAAACATGTAATCTAACATAGAAAAGGAAAAGTGGTGACTAAAATGGGTTTAGAAGAATATAAAGGTGTCTATGTCTTTGCACAGCAGGTAGACAATAAATTAGGCGGAATCGCCTTTGAATTACTTGGAAAAGCAAAAGAACTTGCAAAAGACCTGAACACAGATGTTACAGCTATGCTTTTAGGTTCTGGCATCAAAGGTCTTGCAGACCAGTTAGCCGAATATGGCGCTGATAAGGTTATCGTTGTTGATGACCCTGAATTAAAGGATTACAGGACAGAGCCTTATGCTCATGCAATGGCTTCAATTATCAATGAGTACAAGCCTGAGATAGTGCTTGTTGGCGCTACTGCAATAGGAAGAGACTTAGGTCCTAGGGTTTCAGCAAGGGTTGCAACAGGTCTTACAGCTGACTGTACAGTGCTTGAAATTGGTGATTTCCCTCTTAATCCAATTCCTGGACAGGAGCAGAAGCACAACCAGTTATTAATGACACGTCCTGCATTTGGCGGCAATACAATCGCTACAATCGCATGCCCAGACAACCGTCCACAGATGGCTACAGTTCGTCCTGGCGTTATGCAAAAGATTGAGCCTATAGCAGGTGCAAAGGCTGAAATTATAGAATACAATCCTGGCTTTGAGCCAAATGACAAATATGTTGAGATTTTAGAGATAGTTAAAGAAGTTTCTAACACAGTAGATATCATGGACGCTAAGATACTTGTATCAGGCGGACGTGGTGTAGGAAGCAAAGAAAACTTCAAGATTCTCCAGGACCTCGCAGATGTAATCGGTGGTACAGTAAGCTGCTCACGTGCAGTAGTTGACAGTGGCTGGATGCCAAAAGAATTACAAGTTGGACAGACAGGAAAGACAGTACGTCCTAATGTATACTTTGCTATTGGTATTTCAGGTGCTATTCAGCATGCAGCAGGTATGGAAGAGTCTGATATTATCATCGCAATTAATAAAGATGAGACAGCTCCTATCTTTGAAATAGCTGATTATGGTGTTGTTGGTGACCTTAATAAAATAGTTCCAAAACTTACAGAGGAATTAAAGAAAGTTGTAAAGTAAAAAGATAGACAGATTTTATTATAGTACTTGTTTATATAGGCAGGGACATCGGACATATCCAGATGTCCCTGTTTTAAGTTATCAGAAGTAAAAAACTATACGATAAAAATTTAAGGGGAATATTATGTTAGGAAAAACACACCTTGCTGTTGGGATTGCTGTAGGACTGGCAGTTTTACAGCCAGTGACAATATCCCAGTTAGTAATAGGTATCACTGCATCTGCTGTAGGGGCACTTATAAGTGATATTGATGTAGATACTTCCATAGCAAGCAAAAGTGCCAGTAAAGTTGCTGGTGTTTATGTGACAGTGGTATTTATAGCAGTTGTTGTGGAATTTTTATTTCATATTGGCATTGTCAGCTTAATACAAAAAAACAGTATGTGGATGCGAGTTGCTACAGGAATAGCTTTATTTATAAGTGTTTGTGCTTTTGGAAGAATACAGCCCCACAGGTCATTTATGCATTCATTGTCTGCATTATTAATTTTATCAGGAGCGGCAGCACTTATATGTCAGGCAGCAGTACCATACTTTGCGCTTGCTTTTTTAAGCCATATTGCGATGGATTTGCTTAATTATAAAAAAGTGCGCTTATTCTATCCATCACAGAAAGGAGTAAGCTTTAAATTATGCCATGCCAAAGGTTTTGTCAATTCAGCATTATTTATTATAGGAACAGCTGCTGTGATAATCGAAATGGCATTATATATATATTATAAAATTTTTTAAGTAAAAAACCTGGGTTTTTTGGAAGTTATTTTATGTTGAGATTGGGAATACTTTAATATATACTTATGCTACATACAATAGTAGTATAAGTTAGCATTTAAAACCAGGAGGAAATGCCATGCGTGGAATAAATACACAGACAAAAAAAATCAGGAAACAAGTATTTGAAGAAGTTGCACGTGTTGCTTATGAATGCGATGACAATGTCAGTATAAGCCATGAGCTTGAAGAAATACCATATAAAATAACACCATCTGATGTACCAGTATATCGTGAAAGTATCTGGAGAGAAAGAGCTATCGCATCTGAAAGAGTGCGCCTCGCCATGGGGCTTTCACTGCGTCCACTTGACAGACCTGTCCACCTTACCGAAGGATTTAAAGACAGCAATATTACTGAAAAATATTATGAACCGCCTCTTATGCAGGTTATACCTTCAGCTTGTGATATGTGTGAAGATAATAAAGTTAAAGTTTCCAATATGTGCCATGGCTGCGTTGCTCATCCATGTATGGAAATTTGTCCTAAAGCTGCAATATCTATGGTAAACGGCAAAGCATTTATCGACCAAGATAAGTGTATAAAATGTGGTAAATGTATTAATATATGTCCTTATCATGCTATTATAAAAAGTATAAGACCATGTAAAGAAGCGTGTGGGGTTGATGCGGTTGAAAGTGATAAACAAGGACGTGCAAAAATCAATGAGAATAAATGCGTATCATGCGGACAGTGCATGGCAAGCTGCCCATTTGGAGCTATCGCTGACAAGTCACAGATATTTCAGATGATACGTGCAATACGCCAAGGAGGTAAAGTTATAGCAGAAATTGCTCCTGCTTTTGAAGGACAGTTCGGCTTAGATATTACACCAGCTCAAATTAAAGCAGCACTACAAGATTGTGGTTTTAGTGATGTTTATGAAGTTGCACTAGGAGCTGATATCGGTGCTGTTTCAGAAGCACACCACTATGTCAAAGAAGTTGTAAATGGAGACCTTCCATTTTTGCTTACTTCATGTTGTCCTGCATGGTCAATGCTTGCAAAGAAGTATTTTCCAGAAACTATTAACAGTATTTCACAAGAGCTTACACCAATGGTTGCAACAGCAAGAAGTATAAAAAAGAAACACCCTGACGCTAAAGTAGTATTTATAGGACCATGTGCAGCTAAAAAGCTTGAAGCGTCAAGGCGCACAGTAAGAAGTGACGTGGATTTTGTAATAACATTTGAAGAACTGGATGCAATTTTTAAAGCTAAAAACATCGACTTTAGTAAGTACAAAAAAGGACGTTCAATGCACGATGCCACAGGCGCAGGACGTGGCTATGCTGTAGCTGGCGGGGTTGCACATGCCATAGAACAGTGCATTGATGAATATTACCCTGGGACAGATGTAAAAATCGAACACGCAGAAAGCTTAACTGAATGCAGGAAGATGCTTTTATTAGCAAAAGCTGGCAAAAAAGACGGCTGTATGATTGAAGGCATGGCTTGTCCTGGTGGATGCGTAGCAGGCGTTGGCACAATACTGCCTATCAACCGTGCTAAAGCGGCTGTTGCAAAGTCTGTTAAAGAATCAACAGAAAAAATTCCTCCACAGGATTTACTTGAAATTAAGCTTGATTAATTAAGAGAATGGCGTGCAAAAGCACGCTGTACATATTATATTAAAAACTTTAGAAAGGCATGGTATATTTATGCTAGAAATATTAAAATCAATTCTATTTGGAATTGTGGAAGGCATTACAGAATGGCTTCCCATAAGCAGTACAGGGCATATGATACTTCTGGATGAATTTGTGAAATTAGATGCATCAGAGGCATTTATGGAGATGTATCTTGTGGTTATACAGCTTGGTGCAATAATGGCAGTTGTGATATTATTCTGGAATCAATTATGGCCTTTCTGTATACCAGACGCTAAAAATAAAACACAGTCACAGGGAATTATGCAGTATATTAAAAAAGACACATTTATAATGTGGTTTAAAATAGTGGTAGCATGTATTCCAGCAGTAATTATAGAACTTGCAGCAGGAGACTGGCTTGAAGAAAAGTTTTATAACTACCAAACTGTTGCAATCATGCTTATAGCTGTTGGTATATTGTTTATATTTATTGAAAATAGAAATAAAGAACACAGCGCAAAAATACATACAATATCGGAAATTACATATCAGACAGCTTTTTTAATAGGAGTGTTTCAGCTTGTGGCAGCCATCTTTCCAGGAACATCACGCTCTGGAGCAACTATTATAGGCGGGCTTATGCTAGGACTTACTAGAACAGTAGCAGCAGAATTTACATTTTATCTTGCAGTACCAGTAATGTTTGGCGCAAGCCTTATCAAAGTGCTTAAATTTGGTCTTTCGTTTACAGCATATGAGTTGTCACTGCTTATAATAGGAATGGTAGTGGCATTTGTAGTATCACTTATAGTAATCAAATTTCTTATGGGATATATTAAAAAACATGATTTTAAAGTGTTTGGCTGGTATAGGATTATACTAGGAGTATTGGTGCTTGGGTATTTTATTGCGCTATAGTATAATCAAATACTGGATTTTATAAAGAAGAATTGAATTAGCTTATTTTTCCTGCTTGAGATTCTAAATCCATCTGTATTATTGGAACAGGAGCACATAAAGTATTATAATAGTTGTGGAATAGAAGTCCACAAAAAGAAATTCAATGCTTGAAAACATATGAAATACTGTGATGTAGAGAACCGTTGTTACATTATCAAAATATAAATGTTGATAATGTAATACTAATATATTATAATTGTATTACAAAGGAGGCGGTTATTATGGCTAAAGAGGCTATATTACAAGTAAGGATGGATTCAGAATTAAAGGAACAGGCAGAATTATTGTATAAACAACTGGGGACATCTTTTGCGGAAGCAGTGAGAATATTTGCAAAGCAGAGTGTTGAAGAAAAAGCAATGCCTTTCACAATGCATTTGACATCATCTAACCCTAAAAGGACGTTGGGCATTGCGAATGGGCAGTATACTATTCCAGATGATATAGATGGAAGCAATGATAAAATATCAGAAATGTTTGGGGTAAAATAAATATGAATATTTTATTGGATACTCATATCGCATTATGGGCTATTGCTGATACAGGCAAATTATCTGGAGAGGTTATAAAACTTCTTGAATCTAACGATAATGAAGTGTTTTATAGTGTAGCTTCTGTATGGGAAATTGCAATTAAACACAAAATTCGTCCAGAACAGATGCCTGTACCAGAGGAAGCATTTGTTGGATTGTGTCAAAAGACGGGGTTTATCCAGCTGCCCATAAAGAATGAACATATATTTTTAATAAAAACATTAGAAAGACCAGCAACTGCGCCAAAGCATAATGATCCATTTGACAGGATATTACTGGCACAGGCAAAATATGAAAATTTAAAACTGGTTACACATGATTCGCTGCTCCCATATTATAGTGAAGACTGCATTATGTATGTGTGAGTAAAGCATAACAGGTACACAGTCATTAAAGGCCATAACTTTTAGATAAAATTAATAAAAATTATCAGGGATGATTAAAATGGACTTAAACTTACAAATATAATAGTTGTGGAATAGAAGTCCACAAAAAGATACAAACCAGAAAAAAATAAAGGATTTTGTTAATGTAAGCCTGCTTGTGATACAGTAGTCACAGGCAGGCTTATTGCGCCTATTCTGTCCAATTTTCTGTCGTGTTTTGATTATTTATAAGGTTGTTCAGGTTCAATATTTCTTTCTTTGCAGTCTGCCAGATAATCATCAATTACATTTTTAAAATCCTGTTCCAGTTCCTGTACAGAGCTTCCTTCATAGGATAATAAAGACTTTATTCCTATAATTTTTCTAAAAAGACAGTTGTCTTTTCTGGAATATTCAACTGTTCCATTATAATTCTTATATGATAATAAATTGCTCATATAAACCATTCTTTCTTAGTTTTTCTATAACCTGCTCTAATACATATCGTTTTAATATTCCATTTGGATGTGGTTTATGGAAATTTATCACTTCATATCCAAAATATGATAAAAGAGAGTAGTTCAGTTCCTTTAGTGATAAACAAGTATCGCAACTGGCATTATATCTAGATATTGCAATCTGTGTGATGCAGTTTTACTATTTGTTGTTTTATTATAATATATCATTTGAACAAAAAATATGTAACTGTTTTTAGTTGCAACTAATAATAATTTATTGTATTGCTTATGAAAGAGGACACAAAAGTGGCAGAGATGGTACTTATTGCAGAACCAGACTTTGCGATTATCATAGACACAGCAGGAAACAGCAAAAAATGTACAGAACGCACAGATGGCGAAACGCTTATGCTTCAGTAGCCAGCCAATGCAAAAATGGAGAAATCAGCCATATTGGAACTTATAAAGGATTTGAACTTCTGGTAGAAAAAAACTTTATCGGAATGAATAATATGGTACTGTGAGGAAAGACCGACTATAAAACAGAACTTTCTGCAAGTCCTGTGGGCAACATGGTAAAGTTAGAAAATCTCTGTTATGGTGTAGCTTCTGAAATACCAGAACTTGAAAAATGCATCGAACAGTACCAGCGTGATATGGAACAGTCAAAATTTGAGAAAGGATGATTATTTATATGTCATATGTTATTACAGAACAGATACTTGAAGATTACAAAGAATATTTAATAGAGGAAGAAAAAAGTAAAGCAACAATAGATAAGTATATATGCGATATCAGAAAATTGATGAATTATGCAAATGGACAGGAAATTACAAGAAAACTGATGCTTGACTTTAAAGAAAATCTAAGAGTAGATAAAGGGTATAAATTATCCAGTATCAATTCATTTCTTATAGCAGCAAACAGACTATTTGATTATCTTGGCTGGTATGGATTCAATGTAAAACTTTATCACATACAAAATGATGCTTTTGCACCTGAAAAAATTGATCTCTCAATACAAGAGTACAAAAAACTTGTAATGGTAGCATGGTATAAAGGGAATAAAAGGCTTGCCATGATTATTCAAACATTGTGTTCCATGGGTCTTAGAATCAGCGAATTAAATTTCATGGAAGTAGAAAGCATAAAAAAGGAGAAGTAGAAATTTACTGCAAGGGAAAACAGAGGAAAGCAATCATCCCAGAAGGGCTTAGAAAGCTTTTATTAGAATATATCCGTGAAAACAATATCCAAAGCGGAGTAGTATTTTGTACATCAAGCGGCAAGCCAGTAGACCGTAGCAATATATGGAGAGAGATGAAAGAACTAAGAGAAGAAGCAGGAGTAAGAAAAGAAAAAATCTTTCCACATAATTTAAGACATCTGTTTGCAAAAACATTTTATGAATCTAATAAAGATATAGCAAAACTTGCTGATATATTAGGACATAGCAGTATAGAAACAACAAGACGTTATATTATGACTACATATGAGGAGCATAAAAAACAAATTGATAGTTTGGGACTTGT
>DESG01000035.1:67928-68078 GCA_002361175.1 Lachnoclostridium sp. UBA3320
ACAAATTGATAGTTTGGGACTTGTATAAATATAAAGAAATTTTAACATAGAAAAAAATAGGAATCTAAATGCATTTAAATATACATATGCGCATATAGGATTAAATAAAAAATATAAATAACTAAAAAATACAACATAATAAACATTATG
>DESG01000006.1 GCA_002361175.1 Lachnoclostridium sp. UBA3320
ATCAAAAGAATTTGCTCACTGCAAACCTCCTCTCCATTTTCTCGCATCCTCTCTTCTGCCTTTGCCAGCAGCTTGTCCATCTGCCTCCTCTCCTCACCTGTTAAAAAATCTCGCAAATCTGTACCCACTTTTGAAAACCTCCTTTTCTTTTTTTCCGACAGTTTTTTCTCTTTCGGTAAAACCATAATAACATGGGATACATAAGCTAAAAATCTGCGAAAATGAGTTAAAAAACATCAGATAAAGCTGAAACATTCAAGATATTGAATTTTAAAATTAGTCATCACCTATACCTGAAAAACAAATCACATTTCTTTCCAAATTATACATCAGGTATAGATGAAACTTACATATTCTTCCAGATTAAAAATAGTCATCACATATAGTTGAAAACTAAATGATACATTGTCCAAAGAATGTGCATCATCTATAGATGATACCAACACTACGAATAAAAATTGAAATGACATCAGCTATAACTGAAACAAAGTCATTACAGAAATGCCAAACAAACATCTACTATAGATGAAGCCTATTGTGATACCAATTCCTTGCAACAAGTTATTTTCAGCAAATAAGCACCATCTTTCTTGTATTTTTCATTCAAAATCAGCAGTCTAGTATCCTTAAACCTCATCCAACAACTGAATCTTCATCATAACTCCAAGCATATACATCATTTTCTATCTAATTTTATCCTTTTTGCAGAGTGCAAAAAATATTAACAAAGAGATTTTCCATACAAAAAAGTTAAAAGCACAGGGGCAAAACTAAAGAATCCCTTTAATTTAATAAAAATCCTCATAAAAAAAATTAGTTACGAGTCTGTTATTATACCTGATGTATATATCTCATATTCCGTTCTGATTTAAAATGTGTAGAACTTATTACACATTTTTTAGAAGCTATATTAATATTTGTCAATCTGCTGGTTATTTTATATTTTTTTTAGATTTATTTTAGAATTATTTTCTATTTTTTCGTTCCACACATATAAAAAACATTCATTTTATCTATGAAAAATTTATTCCCATCAAGTGGGGATGCGAAAGCAATAACACTTGATGTTGCCCCAGTACACAACTAGGGGAGGGTATATGCTGGTACTTACTATATCAGCATATATACACAGTTGACGATACTGTATAAATATGGTGGTCTGGTGCAGCCCAATCAGAGAATGCACTCGGTTTTACATATCTGCTGGTTCTGCATATGTAAATGACGACAGGGGTTGGAAGTGGAAGAAAGACCTCAATAAGCCTAACCCAGCATTAATATATGCTGGTACACTGGTTAAAACTATCCCATGGTGGAAACAGTTTGCATCAATGGTAATGCGGTGCAAGGGGACACACAGATTTGGGGAAACCCATTCGCAGGTTGGGCTGTTAGTGCCTGCAGAAAGTGTGTTGTGCATTATCTTGCTTTTCAGATAAAGCACAAAGTGCAGAACAACGATACGGATACCTACAACCTATACGGACATCGTTGCAGCAGCTTCCCTGTCGATTTCGACAGGGGAAGTCTGCCCCGAGCCATTTCCCCTCCCTGCCAGACAGTCATTAAACCCTCCTGTCTGGTTTTGACTAATACATAACCAGTTTCTAATTACAAATACATTTACTGTCCTACAGCTCATCTGATCCAGCTTCAAACATCACTGCTGCTGTTACCTCTTACAAAATACATCAATCTGTAACCTGTCTTTCTAATTCCCCAAAATTATTACTTCTGTTGGTTATCATAATCTACACCCATTATTTTGAAACTACCAATTACAAGCTTGAATTCATTGCATCCACCTTGGCAAGTTCTATACATTATAAATCAAAATAAGTTCCAGATTATAATAACTTTGCCAGGTGCATTTACAATAATCAGAAAAACCATAGTCAATACATTCTTAATTACCAAAATAATCAATTATCCTTTTTAAACATATTTAATATACAGGAACAGCATCTCTGCATACATAGCATGATAATCTCAAATAAAACAAGCACTTACTGTTAGTAACAGAATTTGTACTTTCAAAATTCCAATCAATATCCAGTCATTTGAAAACTATAAATTCTGATTCAGTAGGTGCTATAGGAAATTTTAATGTATTTATTACCAATACATAATACATTGATAAATATAATTAAAGGCTTGTTAAAAAGACAGGTTTTTTCTTATTCCAACAGCCAATAAACTCTTTCTGTATATCTTCAATGAGTTTACAGCATAGAAAAACCCTGACAAAACAGTTTCTGTTTCAGCCTTGCCAGGGTTAATTCCTATATATCTACTAATTGTTACCACTGTTTGATATCAACATATCTACATTTCCTTATGTCTCTAATACTAATTCCTTTTCTTAAATCCAAAATACTGAGATCATATCCATAATATCTTGCAAATGCACCAATATAGTTAAATAACTGTTCTACATACTCCTCATATCCATAATAACTAAAATGCCTGTCTACATGTACAAGATTCTCATTTTTAAAAATTGATATTGATATACCAGCTACAAAGGTTAAACTTTTGCATTCTTTCAATTCATCATAATCCATTGGTATATAAAAGTTCTTCCCGATATGTTCATATAACAGTAATACACCTTCTGTCTCTAACCTGTCATATATACAAATATTTTCATCAATATCTAGTGAACACTTATCAAGCCTGTCCTTCCTCCTGGTAGTATCAATTGGTAATCCACATCCTGTTGTAATAGTATCAGTTGTCATTTGAAGACACCTTCCTTTCCAAATTAAGCATATTTTATTCCTACATCTAAATTTTATCAGATACTAATTCAAATCATTTTTTGCAAAAATAGAATTATTTCATTACTCATATCTGATCTAAACCACCAAAAAATACCATGCCTGTGATTCAGGAATATCCACAACATTTGTATTTTTTACAAATTCAACAATGACTTGATTGCATCTGCAGTACTTTTGTCTGCATATTGTTCTAAAAATGGTGTAATTACATCAGCATTCTTTTTCTTGACTCCCAATAGTTCTCGTATATTACACCAAAAAACAGGCTTGTCTCTATTTTCATTCTTGAGTTTCTGATATGCCCATACAAGCTTCCTTGCCCAGTTTTGAGCATAAGTTTCTTTATATCTGCTAAGTATTTCACGGCACTTGGGCATATTTCCCAATCTGTGGTTTGGTATTCCTGCAAACTTGTATATCAGTCTTTCAGACACTCTCTCTGGTCTACCTGTATCGCTGATATTTCCATGATAAATATCACAGGCAACCTTCTCTAATATTGGTGCCATCTCTTCATCATACTGGTTCCAGTCCTCTGGTGTTTCTTCTTTTGAACCTCTGTTACCTTCTCTCTTTAAAATCAGTTCTTCTGGTAAAGAGGGATGTAACAGATTATCAATAGAAATCCCCAGGTAGAATGCTATTTGACACACTACAGAGAAATCAGACCTATTTCCTAATAATGTCCTCTGTATCTGGTACATACTGGCAACCTCATTCAAACTAATCTCCCTATAATATCTTTGCATATCATCAGCAAGTGTTTGGGTATTTCTTGTCTTTCCTGTAGAAGACATATATTTTGTTCCTTCCATCCCATAAAAAAGTATTGTGCCGATTGATATGTCATTTTCCAAATCCATAGGTGCTTCAATAACCTGCTCCATATAGGATGCAAATTTTAATTTAAGAGAATTTGCAATATATACAGCTTCCTCTTCCTTTATAACAGTTTCAGCAGGATTCAAAGTGAATGTCTGGCTACTTGTTGCTGTTATCTTTGAATTTATTAGTTTACATCTATGTTTGATACATAAATCCATATTCCTTATCTGGTGCTTCCTGTGCCAGTACGCTTCACCATACTGTTCCCTGTCTTCTGATGCACATACAGGACAATACTTTAAATATTTATCTCCTTCACCCCTTGGTAATATTGTAAACAGTAGATGTGCATCACAAAAATCATGTCCTAAACGATACAAAGCATCCTTCTTCTTTGGACATTCTATAAATCGTGCATACTGTGGAAACATGGTATGTTCCAGAATCAGTTCATCTATTGGGTATATGCTTTTGATTACTTGTTCCATTTCTGGGTTTAAATGTCCTAAAAATTCCTTGCTGGGATTGTTATGCCTGTTATATAATATATCTTCTAAAGCCATTCTGTTATTCGGATACCCTGAATGCACATAATATCTGCAAAACCAACTATAAATAAGCTCATCTGGGTAAATAACTGGCATAAACCCAGTCATACAGCCACCTCCATGACTGGTATATGCCTGTCCAGTACTTCAATGATATCCTCTCCCTGTTTCTTTGCAGATACAATCAGTGACTCAATATCAACCTGCACTGCATCTGCTGGAATTGTCTTTTCCATGGATCTGTCAGGCTGTTTTGACTGTGCTGCATACTTTTTATCCATTTTTATATTTGGTGAAATATAGGGATGCAGCATCTTCATTCTTTTTTCATATGCAGCATTAAGGACAGCCATGTCCAGTTTCTCTCTGCCATTAAGAATAGAAATTTCCTGTGCACTGTAGATAAGTGCTGTGACAGTGCCTGGGATTGCCCCACTATGTTCATACAGCCATTCTATGATTCCATCTGTAAGTTCTGTCTTATTCTTTGTATACTGATAAGAAAACACTGTCTGGCAGAATTCCTTAAAATGCACATCATACATCATTGGGCCATACTGCAGCCCTGCCATCCTCCTCGCCATCTGTGGGTTCTGTTCAAAAAATGGCACACATTCTGGAGTGCCACACATTAATACACAGATATTTGATGAATTTATTAACTGCAGTATCATCCTGTACAGCTGGGTTCCACTTTTATTTTCAATTATCATCTGTATTTCATCAATAATGAGAACCCCTATATGGATATTAGCCAGATTGCAGACCATCTGCATGACCTGTTCTGCATTGATTGACCTTTTTAATGATTTCTGGTAATAGTCTGTGCCAAGGCACTCATCCAGCTTTGCAAGTATCTGTGAACACAGGCTTCTGAAACTGCAGTTAAAGGGACAGCTTACCTCAAGTACAGGAACCAGTTTCCGATAAGGCAGGTTTGTTTCAATGGTCCCTCCACAAAGACTTGATGCAGCCTGTAAACAGCTTGTCTTGCCAATCCCTGATACACCTATGCAGGTTGCTGATGTCATTCCTGTTGCTACCCCTTTATACTCATTTCCTCTTTTTGCAGAATTCAGCAGCCTTACTGATTCAGCAGTTCCTTTTCTTTGCATTGATACAGAAACCATGGAATATAATTTATGGTAAATCTCATATGCCATATCATTTGGTATGAATATTCTGTAGATATCAGGCAGTTTTAAAAGCCTTGCCCCTGCATCCAGTTCTCGGATAGCCTCATCATATTCTGGAAGGGCTTCCAGTTTTTCTTTAAGTTCTTCCCCAAACAACATCTTTGGTAACATTGCTGAAAAATCAGTTGTCATGTAATCCTGCCTCCTTTGCATAATTAATATATCTCCTCTTCCTTTCTTCTTCCCTTGTTTCCCTCATGTTTTTCACATCAGGGCTTGTTTCTGTTGTTGCATTGTGTTTGATGGCTTGGATATGTGTTGCTAAATCTATCTCAGACTGGATGCTTTGCTGCTGTTCCCTGTTAATAATCTCTTTCTGTCTTTCTTTCATATCCAGCACAGCTTCTATATCCTTTCCTTGGTATCTTGACTCAATTAAATCAAACCTTGTGTATTCCCCATCTTCATACATCCATACACATGATACATCAGTCCTGTCATATGCTACTGTAACTTTTCCACCTTTTAAGCACCTTTCAAAGAAACCTTCAGTGAAATACCTGAGACCATTTATTTTTAATCCAAATCTTGAGAAACTGCCATCTGTCCTTGGCAGAAGAGTAAGTATAATCTGTTCTTTTGTAACATCATGCAGCACATTGCATCCCCTTAAATGTTCCATTCCATATTTCCATATTGAGTTGCTGTATGGCTTTATTTCCAGTTCCAGCATCTCCTCTGTAAATGGAAAATTCTTGATAACATGTTTACTATTATAGTGGATGATACATCGGAGCAGGATTGTTTCAAACTCCTTCAAAGTAAGACAGCTTTTCTCTTTGTAATTTCCAAAGTAAGAACCTCTTTGTAAATATTCCTCAGCAACTACACCTGCACCTTTCAGATATGGTTTGAAGAAATTTTGTATAACATCAAAGAACTTCTCTACAACTCCTTTTGCATCAGCCCTGTATGCTTCCAGATTGATAATCTTCACACCAAGCTCTGCTATCTGTCCATAGGTATTGCCTGCATAATCACTTCCCCTGTCAGTAACAATGCAGCCTGGCAGTCCACAAGGCCATTCCTCTTCTGTAATTTCAATTCCAAACCTGTGACAATGTTCTTTCTTATTAGTAACAACATTTATCATCAGTGACTGTAAACTGTATTCACCACCTTCCCATCCAAGGCTGTATCCAAGACACAGATAGGAATATCCATCAAGTAATGCAGTCATTACTGGCCTTCCCACAACCTTGGTTCTGTCATCCGATACAATATATAAATCTACAATAGTACTGTCTGCCATGCCAACTCCTGGTGCTACTGCAAATGCCTGTACATTATCTCCAATCAGCACCCTATGGTTTCGCATAAAACCTGTTTTACCCTCTCTTGCAATGTAATAACTCATATATTTTTTATTCTTTGCATACCAGTATCGAAATTGGTTGAAAGATGGATATTCTTCTTCCAGTATTCCTTCAGCATTTGTATATTTTTCTTTCAGCATCAGCTTATATGCTGTATTTAGGCTGTTTTTCTTTCTGCTGTAATAATATTTATTGATAGCCCATCTAATGTTTTTCTCATCATCTGAAAGAGTTTTCTCTTTGGCAGTCCTTTTCTTTGGAACAAGTGCATATACATTATTGAATATCAAATATGTTTGAAGATAACTCCTGACTGTCTGTTTTGTTATATGGTTCTGTTCTGCTGCCCTTCTAATTGCTTCAGTTCTTAACCTGTCATCTTCCAAAAAACTTAGGACAGGGGCAATAACAGCATATCTCCATAGAGCAGTTTTTCTCTCTTTTGCTTCCAGTTCTCCTTCATCTGCTAATCCAATTCCCCATAACTGTTGTACTTCTTCCTCTTGGCATGGCATATAACCAGAAAACATAGAAGCAGAAACCCACTGTGGCATGCCTTTCTTTTCTTTGTTACAGGAAATATACAATACTTCATCACCAGCAACAGCAAGTATCCTCACTATCTCAGTATCATTATTCTTCAACAGTTGGTTTTTCTGCATCAACCACTAACCTCCAATCCTCCTGCAATACACCATGTTTCATCCAATAATCCCTTGACATGTCAAGCAGTTTTCCAACTGATGGTCTTATCAATGTCTTTCTGTATGCACATTCATATACAATCAGATGCCCATCCTCTGCTGTAGCTACAACATCAGAAGTATAACCAAGACCTTTCAGAAGCACATTGCAACGAAACTCTTTAATTCCCTCATCTTCAACAAGAATGTCTGTTAGCTTTTTGTGCAAATCATCATAAGTAACACAAATATCTGCACATTTCTCAACCATCCTCTTCTCAGCCCTGCCTTTATAATTTTTCTTCCTCATAAAAACTCCTTTCTGATTTTCCCAAAAAGTCCCCCAAAATGTCTCCCAAAATGTTCCCAAAATGTCAGTTTAGACTTTTTGGGGGACTTCTTGGGAACTTTTTGAGGAAGAATCCTTGAAAATAAGCCATTCCTACTTTCCCAAGTTTACCACTTTCCATTTTCACTATGTTCTTGCAAAAATGATTTATCCTGTTTGCAAATTATAAATTATCCTCCTCCTCTTCCTTTTCCCTTATCTTTCTCCTATATTTATTCTTCCAGAACACCCAAAATCCCCCATATTACAAGCCTTTAAAAGAAAATAATCCCAAAAAAGAACCATAAAAGAAGAGGACTGTCTTTGTATACTAATAAGAAAAGACCTGATTTCTGTGTAAATACACCATGTTCCAAGTCATATAACAACACTGAAACCTGCCTAAACACTGGATTTATAGCCATTCTTCACAGTCCTGCTGCCCTTCAAACCCCCTTATCTTCCTCTTCCTTTTCATCTTTTTTATGTTTCATTTTTTCTTTTAAAACCTTATAGAATGAAGCTTTAGGCACTTTGCAAAGTGAGAGAAATAGAGTAAAAAGTGCGAAAAAGAGGAGGATATTTCTTTTATGCTGGGATAAGAAACAGTGGCAGCAGTTGTGATTAAATCCAGTGTTTACAGGGATTCGGCAAGAAAAGGAAACAAAAAAAAGAACAAAAGGGAAGAGGAAGATAATGGACATATGATGGCAGCAGCATCCCACCATGTTCCAAGACCTTCCAGTACATGGAACTATGCCCTCAAACCAGCATAAATACTGGATTTCTTTATACCATTCCCACTTTTGTTCACAACCACTTTCCTCCTGCTTTTTGCTCTGATGGCAGCAGAGCTGCACATTATAGCAATGGCTGTGGCTGTAATCCATGGGTTGCAGTGTTAAGAAGAAAACAGCATGTAAAAAGACCTTGAAAAAGGAAGAGGATAATGCTCCCTTAATCAAGGTCTATATTTTTAGTAGAATAAATTATAATCTGTCAGTAGCAAAAACTTTGTCTGCGATCACAATTTGTAATCTACTTTCCTACATTGTTTATCGCTGCCTGTGCTGCTGCCAGTCTTGCTATTGGCACACGGAATGGAGAGCATGAAACATAGTCCAATCCAATCTTATGGCAAAATTCTACTGATGAAGGGTCTCCACCATGTTCTCCACAGATACCGCAGTGAAGTGAAGGACGTGTCTTCTTTCCTTTTTCGATTGCCATTTCCATAAGTTGTCCAACACCTGTCTGGTCAAGCTTTGCAAATGGGTCATTTTCGAAGATTTTTGCATCATAGTATGCTTCAAGGAACTTTCCTGCATCATCACGTGAGAAACCAAATGTCATCTGTGTTAAATCATTTGTACCAAAGCAGAAGAACTCAGCTTCTGAAGCAATAGCATCTGCTGTAAGTGCAGCTCTAGGTATCTCAATCATTGTACCTACTTCATACTTCATCTCAACGCCAGCTTGTGCAATCTCAGCGTCTGCTGTTTCTACTACTATTTTCTTAACTACTTTCAGTTCTTTTATGTCACCAATGAGCGGAATCATAATTTCAGGCTCTACTGTCCAGTCTGGATGTGCTTTCTTTACATTAATTGCTGCACGGATTACAGCACTTGTCTGCATCTTTGCAATTTCTGGATAAGTTATGGCAAGACGGCATCCACGATGTCCCATCATAGGGTTAAACTCATGGAGTGATTCAATCATTGTCTTAATATCTTCTACGCTCTTGCCTTTAGCATCTGCAAGTTTCTTGATATCCTCTTCTTCTGTAGGAACAAATTCATGAAGAGGAGGGTCTAAGAAACGGATTGTTACAGGATTTCCTTCAAGTGCTTCATACAGTTTCTCAAAATCACTCTGCTGATATGGAAGAATCTTTGCAAGTGCTTCTTCTCTTTCTTCAACTGTATCTGAACAAATCATTTCACGGAATGCTTCAATCCTATCACCTTCAAAGAACATATGCTCTGTACGGCAAAGACCAATGCCTTCTGCTCCAAGTTCACGTGCTTTTTTAGCATCAGCTGGTGTATCAGCATTTGTACGTACTTTAAGTTTTCTGTATTTGTCAGCCCATGCCATAATGCGACCAAATTCGCCAGCGATTGTAGCATCAACTGTTGGGATAATACCATCATAGACATTACCTGTTGAACCATCAATTGAAATTTCTGAACCTTCAGTATATGTCTTGCCTGCAAGTACAAATTTTTTGTTTTCTTCGTCCATAGCAATGTCGCCACAACCAGATACGCAGCATGTACCCATTCCACGTGCAACTACAGCAGCATGTGATGTCATTCCTCCACGTACTGTAAGGATACCCTGTGAAACTTTCATTCCCTCAATGTCTTCTGGAGAGGTCTCAAGACGTACAAGTACAACTTTCTCACCTCTTGCAGCCCATTCTTTAGCGTCCTCAGCAGAGAATACAACTTTGCCGCATGCAGCTCCTGGTGATGCTCCAAGTGCTTTACAAATAGGTTCTGCGTTTTTAAGTGCAGTGGCATCAAACTGTGGGTGAAGAAGTGTGTCAAGATTACGTGGGTCAATCATTGCAACTGCTTCTTCTTCTGTTCTCATGCCTTCGTCAACAAGGTCACATGCAATTTTGAGTGCAGCTTGAGCTGTTCTCTTACCATTACGTGTCTGCAACATATAAAGTTTCTTGTTTTCTACAGTAAACTCCATGTCCTGCATATCTCTGTAGTGATTCTCAAGTGTGCTGCATACTTTTTCAAATTCAGCAAATGCTTCTGGAAATTCCTCTGCCATTTTAGCAATAGGCATAGGTGTACGCACACCTGCTACTACGTCTTCACCTTGGGCATTGATAAGGAACTCGCCCATAAGCTTTTTTTCACCTGTTGCAGGGTCACGTGTAAATGCAACACCTGTACCACAGTCTTGCCCCATATTGCCAAATGCCATACTCTGTACATTAACAGCTGTTCCCCATGAATAAGGAATATCATTGTCACGGCGGTATACATTGGCACGAGGGTTATCCCATGAACGAAATACTGCTTTAACAGCACCCATTAACTGCTCTTTTGGGTCATCAGGGAAGTCAGAGCCAATCTTAGCTTTGTACTCTGCCTTGAACTGTGAAGCAAGTTCTTTTAAGTCATCAGCTGTAAGGTCAACGTCATAAGTAACGCCTTTTTCAGATTTCATCTTGTCTATAAGCTCTTCAAAATACTTCTTACCAACTTCCATAACTACATCTGAATACATCTGAATAAATCTTCTGTAGCAGTCCCATGCCCAACGTGCATTTCCTGATTTTTCAGCAATTACATTGACAACTGTTTCATTAAGTCCAAGGTTAAGAATGGTGTCCATCATACCAGGCATAGAAGCTCTTGCTCCTGAACGTACAGATACAAGAAGTGGATTTTCTTTATCACCAAACTTCTTTCCTGTAATCTCTTCCATTTTTTCAATATACTCATTAATCTGTGACTGGATTTCTTCGTTAATTTCACGACCATCCTCATAATACTGTGTACAAGCCTCTGTGGTAATAGTGAAGCCCTGTGGTACTGGAAGACCAAGACTAGTCATCTCAGCAAGGTTAGCACCTTTTCCTCCAAGAAGCTCACGCATGTTAGCATTGCCTTCCTTGAATAAATAAACCCATTTTTTTGCCATTGAAAAGTTACCTCCTACATATAGTATTTTAGCGATACTATTTATCGCCATATATTAGCTTGTCCAGATTTACATTACTCCCTGTCTAAATCTGGAAAGCCCCTACAAATAGTATATCATATATATTGAAAATGTAAAAAGTTTTTTATTAAAATTTAGTAAATTTTATTTGCCTTAATTTTCAAATTAAATGTTGACGAAAAGTATTTTCTTCCTTATAATAGCTTTGGTACATCTAAAACAATTAACAATGCCATTATCTGTCAAGGTATTCTGGCATTTATGCCCTAAATGCCTATTTTTCATTATTAAAACTGGCTATAGTGGCAGAACGGAGGAAAATATGAAAATAAGTAAAAAAATTATATCTGTATTGACAGCTGCTGTAATGGTTACAAGTTTAGCAGCATGTGGAAATGAAGGAGGCAGCAACCCTTCTTCATCTAACAGCCAAGGTTCTAACGCAAGTTTATCATCAAGTGCTAATTCTGGTTCAAGTGCTAATTCTAGTTCTGATGCTAACTCTAGCTCTGATACAAATTCTAGCTCTAGTTCAAATGATGACACTAAAGTTTACCACATAGGTATATGTCAACTGCTGGAACACGCAGCACTTGATGCTGCAACTGAAGGTTTTCAAGTAGCTCTTAAAGAAAAACTTGGTGACAATGTTGAGTTTGATTTACAGAATGCACAAGGAGAGTCAACTAACTGTTCTACAATTTGCAATGGCTTTGTAACTGACAATGTAGACCTTATTATGGCTAATGCTACAGGTGCATTACAGGCAGCAGTTGCAGCAACAAATAGTATTCCAATACTTGGTACATCTGTAACAGACTATGCTACAGCATTAAATATTAAAGACTGGAGTGGACATACAGGTACTAATGTATCAGGAACATCAGACCTTGCTCCTATTGACCAGCAGGAGGATATGATACTTGAAATACTTCCTGATGTAAAAACTGTTGGCATTGCTTACTGTTCATCAGAACCAAATTCAGCATATCAGTCAGAACTTATGAAAAAGGCTCTTGATGAAGATGGTATATCATATAAAGAGTACACAGCAGCTGATTCTAATGAAATACAGTCTGTTATCACTACTGCATGTGATGAATGTGATGCAATTTATATTCCAACTGATAATACAATGGCTTCAAGTGTTGAAACAATTAAAAATGTAGTTGTTCCAGCTGGAGTACCACTATTTGCTGGCGAAGCAGGTATTTGTGCTGCAGGAGTTACAACTCTTTCTATAAGTTATTACGATATAGGATATGCAACTGGTGAAATGGCATATGAAATCCTTGTAAATGGCAAAGACGCTGGAGAGATGGACATACAGACTGCTTCAAATGTTACAAAATTGTATAACAAAGAAATATGCGAGACGCTTAATATAACAGTTCCTGATGGTTATGAAGAATTAGAGGCAACATCAGAAGAATAATTTACGCTCGCATTAATAGAATCCACATCAAAAAAGGATAGCAAAGGAATCCTCTTCCCTTGCTATCCCTTTTTATCACACTTATGAAGTATCAGATTTTTGCAAAAAACCAAGTTTTAAGCATTGACAATCTTTCCGAAATCAGCTTTAAGTGAAGCACCACCAATAAGACCACCATCAATATCTGGTTTTGCAAGCAGTTCTTTAGCGTTGCCTGCATTCATTGAACCACCATACTGGATGCGTACAGCCTCAGCTGTATCACTGTCATACATTTCTGCAATCAGACTGCGTATTCCCTGGCATACTTCCTGTGCCTGGTCTGCTGTTGCTGTCTTTCCTGTACCGATTGCCCAGATTGGTTCATAAGCGATGACCAGCTTTTTCACTTGGTCTGCTGTTATTCCTGCAAGGTCTGACTTAATCTGTAAGCGTATCCAGTCCATAGTTACGCCTGTTTCTCTCTGCTCTAATGATTCACCACAGCAGAGTATAGGAGTAATTCCTGCTTCAAATGCTTTCTTAACTTTCTTGTTTAACAGGCAATCATCCTCTTTAAAATAATCACGGCGCTCTGAATGTCCGATAATTACATATTTAACACCTGCATCTATAAGCATTGCAGCAGAAACTTCGCCTGTATATGCACCGCTTTCTTCAAAGTACATATTTTCAGCACCGACTTCTACATTTGTGCCTTTTACAGCTTCTACAACAGGAACTATATCAACTGCTGGTACACAGTACACAACATCTACATCATCATTATTTACTAAATCTTTTAATTCATTTACAAGTGCAACTGCCTCACTAGGAGTTTTGTTCATCTTCCAGTTACCTGCAATAATTCTTCTTCTTGCCATTATTTTCCTCATTTCCACAAGACCATTCTCTGGTTTTGTTATTTTTTACAATTATTTGTCGTCTGCTGCCACTACACCAGGAAGTTCTTTGCCCTCTAGAAACTCAAGAGAAGCACCGCCGCCTGTAGAAATATGTGTCATCTTGTCGCCAAAACCAAGCTGATTTACAGCTGCTGCGCTGTCGCCGCCGCCGATAATTGTTGTTGCGTCTTCAAGCTCTGCCATAGCCTTAGCTACTTCAATAGTTCCTTTAGCGAAGTTAGGCATCTCAAAGCATCCCATAGGTCCGTTCCACACTACTGTCTTTGCGCCTTTAATTGCATCTGCAAATAGTTTTGATGTCTCAGCGCCAATGTCAAGTCCCTGCATATCAGCAGGAATCTCACCACGTCCTACAGTTTTAAAGTTAGCATCATTTGAGAAATCATCTGCTACAACAGTATCAATAGGAATAAGCAGTTTAACACCTTTTTCTTCTGCTTTTTTCTCCATATCCAGAGCGTACTGCTTATAGTCTTCTTCAAGAAGTGAACTGCCAACTTCTTCACCATGTGCAGCCATAAATGTATATGCCATTCCGCCGCCAATTATAAGTGTATCAACCTTGTCAAGAAGGTTATTGATAACTGAAATTTTTGAAGAAACTTTAGCACCGCCAAGAATAGCAACAAATGGTCTTACAGGGTTATTTACTGCATTGCCAAGGAAATCAATTTCTTTTTGCATAAGGTAGCCAACCACGCAGTCACCTTCAACAAATTTTGTAACACCAACATTAGAGCAGTGTGCTCTGTGTGCTGTACCAAATGCATCATTTACAAATACATCGCAAAGTGAAGCAAGTTCTTTAGAAAATTCTTCTCCATTTTTTGTCTCTTCTATTCTATAACGTGTATTTTCAAGAAGGATTACATCACCATCATTCATAGCAGCAACAGCTGCTTTTGCGTTATCGCCTACAACATTGTTGTCTGCTGCAAATTTAACTTCTTGTCCTAAAAGCTCTGACAGTCTCTTTGCAACTGGAGCTAATGAAAGTTCAGGCTTTGGCTCTCCTTTAGGTTTGCCAAGGTGTGAGCAAAGGATTATCTTTCCGCCATCTGCTATTAATTTTTTAATTGTAGGGAGTGCAGCTACAAGGCGGTTTTCATCCGTGATTTTTCCATCCTGTAGTGGTACATTAAAATCACATCTTACTAAAACTTTCTTACCCTTTACGTTAATATCATCAACTGATTTCTTATTTAACATAATACACCTCTTTCTTTTATAAAATATACAAAAACATAATATACGAGTCCGGTCCCATAAAAGACCGGACCCGTATATGAACCGTATCCAGATATTAAACTATACAACTAGTTTTAAGCTAACTCTGAGAAATATTTAATTGTTCTTACCATCTGTGATGTATAAGAATTCTCATTATCATACCATGAAACTACCTGGACTTCATAAAGACCATCTGCAACTTTAGAAACCATTGTCTGTGTAGCATCAAAGAGTGAGCCATATCTCATACCTACAATATCTGAAGAAACAATTTCATCTTCATTATAGCCAAATGACTCGTTAGCAGCAGCCTTCATAGCTTCATTAATAGCTTCAACAGTTACATCATCTTTCTTAACAACTGCTGTTAAGATAGTAGTTGAACCTGTAGGAGTTGGAACACGCTGTGCAGAACCAATAAGCTTGCCATTTAACTCAGGGATAACAAGACCAATAGCTTTAGCAGCACCTGTGCTGTTAGGAACGATATTAACAGCAGCAGCACGTGACCTTCTTAAATCACCTTTTCTCTGTGGTCCATCAAGAGTCATCTGGTCACCTGTGTAAGCATGGATTGTTACCATAATACCTGACTGTACTGGTGCATACTTGTTAAGTGCATCAGCCATAGGAGCTAAACAGTTTGTTGTACATGAAGCAGCTGAAATAATAGTATCTTCAGGCTTTAATGTCTCATGGTTTGTATTATACACGATTGTAGGAAGGTAATTGCCAGCTGGAGCTGAAATAACTACCTTACGTGCACCTGCATCAATATGTGCCTGTGCCTTAGCTTTTGAAGTATAGAAACCTGAGCACTCAAGAACTACATCCACACCAAGCTCGCCCCAAGGGCAGTTTTTAGCATCAGGGAATGCATAAATCTTAATCTCCTTGCCATCAACTGTAATTGAATCTTCACCAGCTGAAACTGAATCAGCTTTTTCATATTTACCTTGTGATGAATCATACTTTAAAAGATGTGCAAGCATCTTAGGACTTGTCAAATCATTGATAGCTACTACTTCATAACCTTCTGCACCGAACATCTGTCTGAAAGCAAGACGTCCAATACGTCCAAAACCATTGATTGCAACTTTAACTGCCATGTTTAAAATTCCTCCTAAATAATATAATTTTATACTATACAGGTTTGTCCTAAGTAAAACTGGAAAAACCTGACAGAATACAACTTATTAAATCTCTCTTATCCTATTGTACTCAATTATGGCAAAAATTTCAAGTTAAATTCAAAAAGTTTCTATAAACTTTATAATTTGCACAATTAATTTCGTAAAATTGTAACATTAGCTATTATTTTTCCACAAAATCAGCTTATTTGATGCTAGGCTTTCTTTAACCATTATAGTTCTTTGGTTAGAAGAACCTTTAAATATAAGTCCTAAGTCTTTTTTTTCTATTATAAACTCTCCATCTACCATAACATCAATATATGAAAGCAACTCTTTGGTTTCTTCCCATTCAACGAGCATACGACCTGTCACATCTTTTTCAAAATCATACCCTGTAAAGCACCACACATTTTTTTCAGGATACATTTTTTTAATTCTTCTTAAAAGGGGCAAAATTCCCTGTTGGTTTATATGCTCTAAAGGTTCTCCGCCAAGCAGTGTTATTCCTTTTATATAATCTGGTTCCATATATTTTATAATCTTATCTTCTGTATCTTTTGTAAAAGGTTCTCCATATTTAAAGTCCCATGTTTCAGGGTTAAAACACTCTTTGCAGTGATGTGTACAGCCACTTACAAACAGCGACACTCTCACACCTGGTCCATTTGCAACATCACATTTTTTAATATCTGCATAATTCATTATAAAAATGCCTTTCTTAAAAAACTACAGATGCAGTACTCTTGCATTAATCTCTTTAGTTTTGCCTTCATTCCAGAAATTTTCACCAAGATAGCCACATGTTCTTCTTGTAACATTCATTTTGTTTTTATCCTTATTGTGACACTGTGGACATTCCCACTCAAGGTTTTCATTTATAATAATTTCACCGTCATAACCGCATACATGACAGTAATCAGATTTTGTGTTAAACTCTGCATACTGTATATTTTCATAGATAAACTTCACTATATCTTCTAATGCTTCAAGGTTATGTCTCATATTTGGTATTTCGACATATGAAATAGCACCACCCGAAGAAATTTTCTGAAACTGGCTTTCAAATTTAAATTTACTAAAAGCATCTATCTTTTCACGTACATCAACATGGTACGAATTAGTATAATAGCCTTTATCTGTAACATCTTTAATTATGCCAAACCTCTTTTTGTCTATCTCTGCAAAACGATAGCAAAGACTTTCTGCAGGAGTGCCATACAATGCAAATCCTATCCCTGTTTCAAGTTTCCATGTGTCACACGCAAGGCGCAGTCTTTTCATAAGGCGCAGTGCAAAGTTAGTTCCCTTTGGTTTAGTGTGACTTACACCTGTCATAAGCTTTGTAACTTCATACAGTCCAATATACCCTAAAGAAATACTGGAATAGCCATTGTGCAAGAGTTTATCTATAGGTTCATTTTTTCCAAGCCTTGCAATAGCGCCATACTGCCAGTGTATAGGGCTTACATTAGACAGTGTGCCCTCCAGTGCATGATGTCTGCACATAAGTGCTTCAAAGCAAAGTGAAAGTCTTTCTTCTAAAAGTTCCCAGAAAACTTCTTCATCACCACCTGCTATTATACCTATCTGTGGAAGATTTATGCTTACAACACCTTGATTAAACCGTCCTTCGAATTTGTATTGTCCATTTTCATCTTTCCAAGGTGCTAAAAAACTTCTGCATCCCATGCATGAAAATACATTGCCTTCATAGTTTTCACGCATCTTTTTAGCAGAAATATAATCTGGGTACATTCTCTTAGCTGAACATTTTACTGCAAGTCTTGTAAGATAGTCATATTTACCACCTTTAAGACAGTTGTGTTCGTCAAGTACATATATAAGCTTAGGAAAAGCTGGTGTAACATACACACCTTTTTCATTTTTAATACCCTCTATGCGCTGATTAAGTATTTCCTCAATAATCATTGCATTTTCTTCTACATATGGGTCAGCCATATCAAGATTTAAGAATAAAGTTACAAATGGTGACTGTCCATTTGTAGTCATAAGTGTGTTAATCTGATATTGTATAGTTTGTACTCCTGATTTAAGCTCATCTAAAAGCCTGTCATTTACAAGCTCTTTAAGTGCCCTATCACTTATTGTATCACCATATTTTTCTTTATAATGTGCAGTATATTTATTGCGGCTCTTTCTAAGATATTTGCCAAGATGTTTTATATCAACTGACTGTCCGCCATACTGACTGCTTGCAACTGCTGATATAATCTGTGTCATAACAGTACATGCTACCTGAAAGCTTTTTGGACTTTCTATAAGCTTTCCATTCATAACAGTGCCATTTTCAAGCATATCACCTATATTGATAAGACAACAGTTAAATATGCTTTGCAGAAAATAATCCATATCGTGAAAATGAAGGACACCATCTTCATGTGCCTTGACAATTTTGTCTGGCAGGAGTACTCTTTTTGTCAAATCTTTAGAAACTTCACCAGCAATCAAGTCTCGTTGTGTAGATGCAATATAAGCATTTTTATTGGAATTTTCTTCCATCAAATCTTTATTGCTGTTTTTAATAAGGCTCATTATAGAATCATCAGTTGTATTAGCATGACGTACCATCTCACGCTTATATCTGTATATTATATACTTCTTTGCAAGCTCAAACTTGCCCTCGTCCATAAGTTTTTGTTCAATCATGTCCTGGATATCTTCAACCATAAGATTATCCCTATGTCTGTTTTCGATGCCAGCAACAATAGAATTGATTTTCTCATCTGAAACCTGCTCACAGCAGTCAACTTCAGCATTTGCTTTTTGTATTGCAATTACTATCTTATTGCGGTCATATTCCACAACTCTGCCATCACGCTTTGTAACTTTCACGCTATCCCCTCACTTTTACTATTTTTCAACTCACAAACTTTTCTTTCCCAATTACACGCATTAACCATTATATCATCACATAATAAAAATGTCCACAATATATTGTAAAATATAAAATTATTTTACTATATTTTGTGGACAGAGCCTTTTTCCTAAGTGTTACAACTGTAGATAGATATCGTTTTTATAACACTAATTTTAAATATCTATAACTTTTTTAGTATCATTTGAAATACTCATTATATCCTTAATTTCTTTTGCAGAGACATTGGTATATTCTGATAATTCCTCTACCGAAGGCACTTTTTCGTATTCTTCTGCAAGATATTTTGCTGCCTCATTAAGAAAATTTATCTTTGTAATGACAAAACTTTCCCAGTCTTTATCTTCTGAAGTTATATCTATAAATTTTTCCATTGCATTTATTATTTCCATATTGATTATACCATTAACAGTTTCATAATCAGGCTCGCCATTATTTTTAAAATACTGTGCTTTGTTTTTTTCGATAACTGAAATGCCTATAACAATCCCTAAACTGCCCTCAGACATTAATTCATCTATAGTAACTATTTCATCTGCTACTATCTTTCGTTTCTTATAACCAGATGCAAGTTTTTCAACGTGATTTAATTTGCACTTAACAAGCTTGTCTTTTGCAGATTCATCACCTAGAAGAAACTCTTTAATAATATTGTTGATATCACTGTCTTCAGGTGTAGAAAAGTTTACAATTTCCTGCTCTTTATGCAAAATTTTTACACCAGTTGATTTTAAATAACGACATACTTCATCTATTTGGTTGTCATCAAGTTTCATGTCACTAAGATATTTTTTTATCTCATCTCTTGTAAGTTGGTTATTCTGTAAAACTGCAATATCTTTTATTTCACCAAGTATTTCCAAAAACTGGTTCTGTTCTATCATCGCATATTAGTTCCTTTCTTTAATTCTACATTTATGATAAACGTTAAAAAAAGAGTCAATAAATACAATATTATAGTTCTTGACTCTTTTTTCTTATTTGCATCAGTGATTACACAACAATTATCTTGCAGCTATATCTGTGACTTCTGCTATATAAAGAGTGTGATAATCTTTGTCTTTATACCATGTTTCATCAATATTTTTGTCAATAAAATCTTCTGGATTAAGCAATGTTGCAGACATTACACGACAAATTAAAATAAAATCTGCTTGGTCGATAATAGGCACTCCCTCATAAAAGTCTATTTCTACGCCAGCTTCTTTGATTTTATCTTCGTTCCGTCCAGAAACTGCACCCAAAAATTTCATAAGGGTTTTGTGTTCTTTCTTTAAAAAACTTAGTGAAAACTTTCCTTCCCTGTCTATAAATTCTTTTGTATAACGGCTTTGTCTGATAACTATAAAGGCAGCATCTTTTCCCCACATCTGCCCAAGTGCTCCCCATGACGCAGTCATCGTGTTTACTTTTTCCTTGTTGCCTGCTGTTACAAGCATCCAGTCTTTTCCTATTTTTTCAAATGGATTTAGTTCCACTATGTCTGATGTAATTTTTTGAAAAGAATGCATAAGTTGACCTCCTTAAAGAATATATGTGTACATATTTATAATACCATACTTTAGTAAATATGTTTATTATATTTTAATAAAAAATTAATGATACAGATTCTCATTGGCAAATTTTGATTGCAAGTCTATA
>DESG01000086.1:0-4875 GCA_002361175.1 Lachnoclostridium sp. UBA3320
TATGGATTTTCACTATTATAATTAATCAATATTATATTTTTTATTTATAATCTATAGAAAGGTTTAAGGATATATTATGAACAATATAAAACTATTCCGAAAACGATTCATACCTAATGAAACCACTGAACTAAAAGATGATCATATAGTCATGTTTAAAAACGGCATACTGATTACTAAGTGGGATGTGTTAAAGCCAAGGCAGGATATAAATAATGGTATATCTGCCTACTTTATTAAAGATGGTATAAAAGTAAGCAAAATATTTGATGTCAATGGCTGTCTTGTATACTGGTACTGTGACATAATTGAAACAATTCATAATGAAAAAAACAACTCATTTACATTCAATGACCTTTTAATAGATGTACTTGTATATCCAGATGGGCATGTTGAAGTGGTTGACATGGATGAATTTGCCGATGCAATGGAAAATGGCATACTTTCAAATTCTACTATAGCTGCTGCCCTGCGCCATGCAGATGCACTTTTAAAGATTATATATTCAGGCAAGTTTAACCAATATACAGATTATATAGAAAATATTTGATTAATTATATCAGTTTTCTACTTCATTCTGTGTATAGCTAAAGTTTGATATATTTTTTAAAGTTGTATCATATATATAGCTGCCATTAACTACTTTGCCATCTTTGGTACTGGCAGCAAACCCTATCTTAAGCTTGTCTTTATTTTTTTCAAGCAGTGTATAAACTGCAGGGCTGTCATCACTAAACTCAATACTGCTGCCATTATAACTTTTAAAAACAGTGTCTAATATACTGTTTCCATCTTCATGTGCGTAGTACACTCTCTGTTCTTCTATATCATACACTGTAAAAGTACGAGCTTTTAGTCCATTGTAGATAAGAACGGCATATCTATTATTTACACCATCTGCCTCTATTGCCCACTGTAGGTCGCAAAAATACCCATCCATTACTTCCATTCTCTTAGTAAAGCTGCCATTTAGCACAATCTGTTTTATAACTTCATTTCCTGCCATATCTTTTCGTGTCACAACCTCAGCCAAAATATCATCATCATCATTTTTTAGGGTATGTGATGTTTTTTCTCCCTCTGCGCTCTCTATACCAGTATAGTCTGTTCTGTACTTTTTAATATCATTTGTTGTAAGTACCCTTTGTTGGTACTTTTCTTCTTCTAAGTTCCATACATAGTATATATCTTTTTTGGCAAGTTCTGTAATAAAAAGCCTTGTAGTCTGTTCTGGTCTGTCAAATTGACATGATGCATATTCCTTATCAGAAGTGTCATAAATAGCATCTGAAATTCTTTCTAAAGAAGTTTCTTCTATATTCCACATATGGTACTCATTTAAAAACACATTTGATTTGCGCCGTCTTTTTCTGCCTGATATCTCTCTCCATCTTTTCCTTGAAATCTCTGCTTTCTGTCCTATTACAAGTTCATTAATTCCATCAGCATTATAATCACTAATGTAAAGCAAAGTTTCAGCTTCAAAATGCAGATTGCCTTTATCAATATCATTAAAGATATAATCCAAATTAATTCTGTCTAATGTTATACCATAATTGTCATTAAGTTTAATTGCAAAATCACCAGTATAGCCTGTTGTATCATATGTACCTGATGTCATTATAAGTTCAATAGTTCTTTCAAGACCACTTGGGGAAACAGTCCCAACACTTGCCACGACAGTTTCTTCTACATCTGCAAAAATGCTTGTATTATCTTCTGGCAGCGTTTCTTTTTTCCATGTGCCGCCATTCCAAAATATCTGTAATGGTCTAAGTAAAAATGCCCATATAAAGCAGAGGCACAATACCGTAACAGAAAGCTTTGCATAACGCCGTTTTGGCATTTTATACATAAGTCTGTATATGCGTGCCTTTATATTTCTTTCATTAAAAGTCAGAAGTGACCGCCTGCCTTTAAAAGAAGATTCATTTAAATTAAAAAGTTCCTGTGCATACTCTATAGATGGCTCTACCTCATCATCTGCTGCCATTTCAATATCAGCAATTAAAAAACAATATGCAAGCCAAATTAGTGGATTAAACCACTGCACAACAACTACAATAAATGCAAAAAATTTTTTAACACCGTCTTTTCTTTTATCATGTGCTTCAAAATGTTGTAAAAGATATTTTATATCAGTAGCTTTCATATACGAGGGAAAGTATTGTTTTAGAAAAAATACACCCCTTATAAGTGGTGCTTCTATTCCATCTGCCTGATATATATTTCCACATACACGCACTATATTATTAATTTCTGCATAAAGCTTTTGTTGACGCACTAATGTAAACACACATATGCTCACTATTCCTACACACCATATAATAGTACACACCATATAACTGGTATCTGCATACACATCATTGCTAAATACATCAAGCCAACTTCTCATAATACCTGTGTCACCACTTATATCAAGCCCAAGCTGTGCCAACAACCTGTGAAAAGCTCTATTTAAAAATGCCTTAAAACAAAGGGGGCTAGACATTGATATAGGGCATATTCCTCTAAGAAATAAAAGCAGCCATAACCATACACTATACTTTTTCGGTGCTTTTGAAAGCATAAGCCTTATAACTAAAACCACTGGTATCATAGCACCAGTGATAATAGCCATAGAAAATGCGGTATAAAAAAGCCTGTATAATAAATCCATGCCGCCCTCCAAATAATTAATTATCTATTCAAATCTTTAATCCACATATTGACAGACGCATCACTTGGCATTCTTAAATCACCACGTGGTGACAGTGCAACACTTCCCACTTTAGGTCCATCAGGCAGACAAGAACGCTTAAACTGCTGTGCAAAGAAACGGCGGTAAAATGTATTAAGCCATTTATATATAATATCTTCACTATAAACACCAGCAAATGTATGCTTCGCAATTCTGTAAATTTTAGAAGGGGTATATCCAAAACGCATCATATAATATAAGAAAAAGTCATGAAGTTCATACGGACCTACCAAGTCTTCTGTCTTTTGTGATATTTCTCCATTTTTAGGAGGCAGCAGTTCAGGGCTTACAGGAGTGTCAAGCACATCCATAAGTGTATTTTCAAGCTCCTTGTCACCACACGTCTGGGCATAATACAATACAAGATGCCTTACTAGTGTTTTAGGAACTGAAGAATTAACGCCATACATAGACATATGGTCTCCATTATAAGTAGCCCAGCCAAGCGCAAGCTCAGACATATCGCCAGTTCCTACAACCATGCCGCCAGATTGATTAGCAATATCCATAATCACAAGAGTTCTCTGTCTTGCCTGTGCATTTTCATAAGTAACATCATGTACATTGTTATCATGTCCTATATCCTTAAAATGCAGATTTACAGCCTCATGTATAGGAACTTCCCTTAAAGTAACACCAAGCTTTTTAGAAAGTGTACATGAATTGTTATAAGTCCTTCCAGTCGTTCCAAAACATGGCATTGTAACCGCCTGTATTTTGCTTCTGTCAAAACTTAGCATATCAAAAGCTTTTACAGTTACCAAAAGCGCAAGCGTAGAATCAAGTCCGCCAGATATGCCAACTACAGCACTCTGACAATTAGTATGCGCAAGACGTTTTTTAAGTCCCATCGCTTGAATATTTAATATTTCACTACAGCGAAGTTCTCTGTCATTCTTGCTTGCTGGCACAAATGGAGTACGTGAATATTGGCGTGTAAGCACAGTTTCTTTAATATCTCTAAAAGCAAATGTCTTAACTACATATCCAGCATTTTCAGGAGGTGTAACATCAAATGTTGTCATGCGCCTTCTTTCGCTTAAAAGCCTTCCAAGGTCAAGTTCACTTATAATTATCTGGTTTGTAAAACGCTCTGATTCAGAAAGCAATGTTCCGTTTTCTGCGACTATATTGTGTCCTGAAAATACAAGGTCAGTAGAAGATTCCCCTTCCCCTGCATCAGCATATACATAACCACATACAAGTCTGGCTGACTGGTTTCTCACAAGTTCTCTTCGATAAATATTCTTTCCAGTCGTTTCATCACTTGCTGACAGATTTGCAATAACCGTAGCAGATGCCATAGCATGACAGCATGACGGAGGTATAGGCATCCACAAATCTTCGCATATATCAAGTCCAAGCACAAAACCAGGCATATTGACAGCTTTAAACAGTAACTTTGCGCCAAAACTTATTTTCTCGCCAGCTTCTTTAAGTTCTGCAATGTCTATGTTGTATACTTTATCTGGCGCAGGCACAAAATGCCTTGCCTCGTAAAACTCAGAATAATTTGGGATATTTTGCTTTGGTACTATTCCAAGAATTATGCCATTATATATAACAGCAGCAGTGTTATAAAGTCTGCTGTTATACATCAATGGAAGTCCTACAACAACAACCATATCAATACCTCTTGACGCAGAGCATATCCTTGCAAGACCACCAAGCGCACCTTCAAGCAAAGTATCCTGCAAAAAAAGGTCACCACATGTATAGCCCGTTATACATAGCTCTGGAAAAACAGCAAGTTTAACTTCACTTTCGGATGCAGTATTTATATCTTTAATAATACTTCCTGCGTTATACTCTGTATCTCCCACACGTATATCAGGAGTAATCGCAGCAACTTTTATAAAATTATCTTTCATAAATAAATCCTTTCTTGGTTCTATATTCTTTTTTAATCTGAAATATCAGTATTCCCATATATTTTATACTAATGCAATATAAAATAACCATATCACTTATAATTTCAAAATGCAATAGAAATCTAAGCAGGGCTGATTTTTTTTCAAAATATACTTGACATAATTGATAATATCTGGTATATTTAACAAGTCGCAATAATAAGGAACTATTTTTTATGGGATCTTAGCTCAGCTGGGAGAGCATCTGCCTTACAAGCAGAGGGT